>DASRQX010000266.1:0-57159 GCA_035696165.1 Acetobacteraceae bacterium
CACGAT
The DNA here is from genome assembly GCA_035696165.1 of Acetobacteraceae bacterium. Classification (GTDB taxonomy): domain Bacteria; phylum Pseudomonadota; class Alphaproteobacteria; order Acetobacterales; family Acetobacteraceae; genus Palsa-883. The sequence continues at coordinate 7 of DASRQX010000266.1, forward strand.
ACGGAGCCGGAACGGGCCGCGCTGGGCCGTGATCTCGCACGCATGTGCCGGGCGCGACGGCTGAAGCTGGTGGTGGCGGGCGACCCCAGGCTCGCTGCCGCATTGGGCGCCGGGATGCATCTGCGTGCTGGCAGGCGGCCGGCCGGGGCGCCGATTGCGCAGCGACGGCGGGGGACGCTGCTGACCAGTTCGGCGCACAGCGGGGCGGACCTGCGATGCGCCGCGCGCGCCGGCGCGGACCTTGCCTTTCTGTCCCCGGCCTTCGCCACCAAAAGCCATCCCGATGCCGCGGCGCTGGGCCCCCTGCGCTGGGCGCGGCTGGCACGTGGCGCCGCGTTCCCCAAAGCGACGCAGCCCCAGACGGCGCAGCCCCAGACGACGCAGCCCCGGACGGCGCTGCCCAAGACGGCGCCGGCCCAATCGGTGCTGCGTAAGCCGGCGCTGCACGTGGCGGCGCTGGGCGGGATCGGCGGCGCATCGGTTCGGCGGCTGCCGCGCGACCTGTGCCGCGCGGCCGGTGCCATCGATGCGCTGGCGGACCAACCGTGACGGGCGGCGCGCTGTTGCGCAACCTGCGCCGCACGATCGGGCGAGGCGCCGTGCATCGCAGAGTAAAACGCCAGCACCCGCCGGCGGGTCAGCATCGCTCGGCCACAGCGTCGCACCGCATGTCCCCAGCACGCTCCGCGCCCTGCGCGTCCGGCCGTGCCGCCTCCGCCGTCAGCGCCACGCGAACACGCTCCACGACACCCGGCCAATCACCCGCACCGGGCTGGCGGAACTGCCGGAGCGTCGGATACCAGGGGCTGTCATCACGCCCGAGCAGCCAGCGCCAGCAGGTGTCGAACCGGTTCAGCAGCCAGACCGGCTTGCCCAGCGCGCCGGCCAGATGCACCACCGCCGTATCGACGCCGATCACCAGGTCGAGTGCCTCGATCAGCGCCGCCGTCTCCGCAAAATCGGACAACCCCGCCGTCCAGTCATGCACCGCCCCGGCCAGCGGCGAGCCAACCAATTGCCCAGCCGCGTCGCCGACCTGCAGCGACACCAGCGACACCGCGGGAACCTCCGCCAGCGGCGCCAGGCGCGCCAGCGGCACCGAACGGCGCCGGTCCATGCGGACATCCTCCGGGTTGCCGGCCCAGACCAGCCCGACGCGCAGCCCCGGCAGCACCTGCGTGCGCCGCAGCCAGCGCGCCACGGCCACCGGATCGGCGTGCAGATAAGGGATATCGACTGGAATATCCGCGACAGCGTCGGTCCGCAGCACGCGCGGCAGGCTTAGCATCGGACAGCGCAGATCGATCGGCGGCAGAGGATCGCCGATCGCCACCACCTCGATACCAGGCCCAATCGACCCCATCAGCCGGACCAGCGGGCGCTGCACCGCCAGGACGATCCGTGCCGCCTGCGGAATCAAAGCCACGTAGCGGCAGAACTGGATGTTGGACCCGATGCCCTGCTCGGCGTGAACCAGCAGCGTCCGGCCGTTCAGCGGTTCGCCCTCCCAACGCGGCTGGGTGAACCCCATCGCCAACGCGGGACGCCCCCGCCAGCGCCACTCCGACTCGGCCCAGCCCTCCGCCAGCCGGCCCGCCAGCAGCAGCACGATGGCCAGGTTCTCGTGCAGCAAAGCATCATCCGGGGACTGCCGGATCGCGGCGCGGTACATCGCCTCGGCCGCATCCAGCCGGCCCAGCTCGCGCAGCACACCCGCCAGGTTGTTGCGCGTCTGGGTGTCGCCGGGCTGGCGCCGCACCACGGCATTTAGGTGCGCGACTGCCTCGTCCAGCCGGTTGGCTTCACGCAACGCCAGCGCCAGGCTGTTGTCCAGATCCGGCAGCCTCGGGTTCTGCCGATGGGCAACCTGATAGGCGGCAATCGCCTGTTCCGGCTGTCCCAGATCGCTGAGCGCATGGCCCATCGCAAACGACGCCTCGGCACAATTGCGCCGTAGCTGAAGCGCTCGCTCGCATGCCGCCAGCGCGTCGCCGGGTCGGCCAAGCGCGAGCAATGCATGCGCCCGATGCACATGGTACATCGCCATTGATTGCGCAACCGGTTGGACAACCGATTTGGCCCCGGGCCCGGCCGCCGGCGAGTGCAGCGCGATCGCGCGGTCAACCCACTGCAGCGCCGCATGGGGCCGCCCGGTCTGCAACGCCAGCACCCCCAGCATATGCAAACTGTCGGCATGATCCGGCGCCGCGGTCAGCAGCTGATGATAGACCTGTTCGGCCTCGCCCAGGCGGCCTGCCGCGTGCAGTTGCTGGCCCTGCCGAAAGAACGCCTCGATCTGGTGTTTGCGCTTGCTCATGGGGTGCCGGCCGGCTGGACGCGCCCAGCCGCGCGCGTCCGGTCATCCCTGGCGTGCTCCAGTTCGGCGCGAACCCGCTCAACCACGCAACCCCAATCGCCCGGCTGAACCTGTCGGAACAGCCGCACCGACGGATACCAGGGACTGTCGTCGCGACCTTGCAGCCAGCGCCAATCGGTGTCGTAGCGGTTGAGCACCCAGACCGGCTTGCCCAGGCCGGCGGTCAGGTGAACAACCGCCGTGTCCACACTGATGACCAGGTCGAGCGCCGTGATCAACGCCGCGGTATCGTCGAAATCGTCCAGCTCGCCGGTCCAGTCACGAAGGGTCAGCCCGGCGGGCGGCTCGCGCGCCTGCAGCGCCGGCTCGTCCTTTTGCAGCGACACGAACGTGACATCGCGGACCGTGGCAAACGGTGCCATTTGCGCCAGCGTCATCGATCGGCGCCTGTCCAGCAGGTAGCGATGACTGCCCGCCCAGACCAGTCCCACCTTCAGGCCCGGCAGCACCGACAGCCGCTCGCGCCATGCCGCAACCCGCGCGCTGTCGGCGTGCAGATAGGGCATGTTGGCGGGCACCGTCTCCAGCGTCGTCCCGCACGCGAGCGGCAGGCTCATCATCGGGCAATGCAGGTCGAACGCCGGCAGGTCCGCGCCGTACGCGACCACGTCGGACACGCCGCCGATACGCGCGAACAGAGGCCGCAGCTGCGGCGGAACCAGCAGCACCACGCGTGCCCCGCGCGCGGCCACCAGTGGCGCATAGCGCACGCTCTGCAACATGTCGCCGAAACCCTGTTCGGCCCATACCAGGACGGTCTTGCCGGCGACGTCGCCATCCCCCAGCCACAGAGGCTGCGGAAAACTCCGGCGGCCCGGCGCACCTTGAACGGTCTTCCACCGCCACTCGTACAGCGGCCAGCCGCCCGCGTAATCGCCGGCTTCCAGTCGGCACCGGCCGGCGTTCAGATGGGCCTCCGCGAAGTCCGGCTTGATCGCGACCGCTTGCGCAAAGCGCTCCAGCGCCGCATCGAACCGCCCGGTCGTCTGCAAGGTCGTGCCGGCATTGCTCATCGCGTGGCGGTGCTTCGGGTCAATCGACAGCGCCTTGGCATACCAGGCCAGAGCCTCGTCGTAGCGGCCAAGCGCATGCGCCGTGTTGCCCAGGCTGTTGAACAGGTCCGCCGAGTCAGGGTAGGCCGCCCTGAGACGATCGTATTCGGCAAATGCGTCCGCCGCACGATCGAGCTCCAGCAGCGTCTCCGCTCGGTTGATCAGGGCGTCTATATAGCTTGACTTGATCAATATTGATCGCTCGAACGCCAACAGCGCTTCGGCCGGCCGGTGCAGCTGGCGCAGCACATCCCCCAGGCTGTTGCACGCCTCGGGATGATCCGCGCGCAATGCGACGGCGCGCTGATACGCCGCCAGCGCGCCGGGCAGATCCCCCATCGCCTTCAGGCAATTGCCGATATTGTAGTGGCAGGCATCGGCCAGATGCCGCATCGCAAAGGCCCGCTCGAAGGCCGCGATCGCGTCGGCGGGCTCGCCGCTTTCGGCCAAGATCACCCCCTTCTCGAATATCACCGGCGCGAAGTCCCGGTGCACCGCAAGCACCGCGTCGCAGATGGCCAGGGCCTGCGCGATATCGCCCTTCCGACGCAGGCAGGCGGCCTTGCGGTGGAGAATATTCGGCTCGCCCGGGGCAATCCGCAGCGCCCGGTCGAAAGCCTCGATCGCCGCGTCCAGCCGGTCGTGCTTCTCCAGCATGATGCCCTTGTTCAACATCGCCTCGACCGCACGCGGATCGAGTGCCGCCGCCTTATCGAAGCTGGCAGACGCGCTCGCGAGGTCGCCCAGCTCGGCATGGATCGTGCCCAGCCCGATATGGGCGTCAACCAGGTCCGGCTGCAGCCGAACTGCCCGCTCCAGGCTCGCGACCGCCTCCTTCCGCCGGCCCAGGTCCTGCAAGACGTAGCCGCGGTGGCAATGCGCGAACGCCACGTTGGGCTTGATGTGGATCGCCTTGTCCAGCAGGCGCAGCGCATCGTGGTGCTGCTGCTGCGCCTGCTTGAGCAACGCCCAGCGATGCAGTGCCTCATGGTTCCGGCGGTTGATGCGGACGACACGCTCGTACAACTCGTCGGCCGGCCGCCACCGGCCCGCATTATGGTGCTCGATTGCCGAGGCCAGAAGCTGGCGTTCAGCCGCCGCCGGGTCCAATGCTCTGGATGCGTTCACGTTACAGGGCCGCCGCGTTGCACTACCCGCCAAGCACAGCCGGCCCGGCACGGTCAAGCACCGGTCGCATCAACCCAATCAACGTATGGCGGAATCAACGTAGGGCGCAAAAGCCTTGCCCGCGGGCTCGACCCGGGGGTAGCGCCTTCCGCCCCTTGCCTCCCTCAACCGCTTCCTGCCGCTCTCCCCGAAGTCCACCAACCGCGCAACCAACCCACCCTCACGCCGCGACCACCGTCCCAGCGGCCGACACAACGTGCCAAGCCTCGCCGCGTCAGCCGTGCCACACCAGCCTCCGCGAAGGGTCGTTGCACACAATCGCCACCGAACACCGCGGTCGCTCCCACCGGCGTCACCGGCGGCGCCGTCCGACCCGCCCGCGCTGTCCGGCCCACCCGCGCCGTCGCGGCGAACAGCGCCTCGAGTTCCGCGCGCACGCTCGGTTGGCACGTCCCGGCCGGCGTCGTGATCCGCAGCGCCTCAGCCAAGCCCGGGGCCAGCCGCCGCGCGGCACCAAGCCCACCATCGTGTCCTGCCGCGGCGGCAGGCTGCTGTACGGGGCATGCCCCCGGGCGCTCGCCCGGAGGGTTGTTGCGCGAATCGCGCAAGGGCCAATTTGCCCGCACTGTGGCCTCGGCCCGGGTGGCGCTGACCAGCGTCGGGCCGCGCGGCACCGCGGGCAAGGACGAGTCCCCCGGCGATCCAACCGCCGCCGCCTCGTCCGCGGGGCATGCCCGCGGGCGCTCACCCGGAGAGTTGTTGCGCAAATCGCGCAGGGGCCAATTTGCCCGCACTGTGGCCTCAGTCCGGGTGGCGTTGACCCGCGTCGGGACGCACGGCGACGCGGGCAAGGACGCCCCCCCCGGCGATCCAACCGCCGCCGCCTCGTCCGCGGGGCATGCCCCCGGGCGCTCACCCGGAGGGTTGTTGCGCAAATCGCGCAGGGGCCGATTTGCCCGCACTGTGGCCTCGGCCCGGGTGGCGTTGACCCGCGTCGGGACGCACGGCGACGCGGGCACGGACGTCCCCCCGACGATCCATCCGCCGCCCGAGGGCATGCCCCCCGGGCGCTCGTCCGGAGTGGTTGCGCAAATCGCGCAGGGGCCGATTTGCCCGCACGGCGGCCTCGGCCCGGGTGGCGTTGACCCGCGTCGGGCCGCACGGCACGCGGGCAAGGACGACTCCCCCAGCGATCCAACCGCCGCCGCCTCGACCGCGGGGCATGCCCCCGCGCGCTCGTCCCGAGGGTTGTTGCGCAAATCGTGCAGAGGCCACTTCGCCCGCACGGCGACCTCGGGCCGGGTGGCGCTGACCAGCGTCGGGCCGCACGACACTGCAGGCAAGGACGAGTCCCCCGGCGATCCAACCACCGTCCGAGCACATGCCCCCGGGCGCTTGCCCAGAGGGTCGTTGCGCAAATCGCGCTCAGCGCCATGGCCCGACTGCCCCGCCGTCTGCCGCGCCTCCCGCTTCGCCGCGCGGGCGAACGCAATCGCCGCCTACCACGGCGCCCGGACGTCCGCCTCGGCCGGCGCCGCGAGCCGCTCGGCCGCCCGGCGCGCGGGCGCTATCAGTATCGCCTCAATCGGCGCCTGCTCCCCAGGCGTCGATCCGTCCGCCCCCAGTCCGCTGGCATGCCCCCGGCGCTTGACCCGGGGGTTGTGCGGAATTCGGCAAATCCGCCAAATCAGCCTTCACGTGCGGCGCCAAAAACCGCGCCGAATGCGACCAATGCGGCGACGCCGCCAATTCCGGCACCGGCAACGCCAGCCGAGCCGCCATCGCCGTCGGCAAATACGCCGGTAAATCCGACGCCGCGCACAACAGCCGGCCGCGCAGGATCGCTCGTCACACGGCAATCTCCGCACCCCGCTTCGGCGCGCCCGCCAGCCCATGCCGCCCGTGCGTCGTCTTCGAGGCGATCATCCGTGCCATCCACGCCACGGTGCGGCCCGGTGCTGGTGCCGCCATGGATGCGGCACCGCCCGTTCGCCATCGGCGCCGTGCCGCACGGCTCGCCGCTACGCGCCCGCGCCCCGCAACACGCTGCCGGATCGACAGGCCCAGCAAGCTCGCCAGGTCCCGCGGGGTCGCCAGGTCTGGCAGGCTCGCCTGGCCCCGCAGGCTCGCCGGCGGCCCAACCGTCCCTCGCCCGCCTGGCCGGCCACGGGCGTGCCCGGCCGCACCTCCGCCACCGGCCCAGCCGCGGCGGAATTTGCCGCCATCGGGCACAACTCCGTCGGGTTTACTGTCGCACTCACGGCACGCCCCTGCTGCCCGCGACCTCGCGCGGCCCGCCCGAAGCGGCACCGCCGCCATCCGGCGGCCCGGCCGCCGTGCCGTCGGGCCGGCGAGACACCAGGCCTGCCTGCTCCGTCGCCGCACCATCGTTCACAGCATGGCCCCGAGGATCCCGGCCAGGCTGGCCATCGGGTTCGGGTGCGCCGGATCCCGCCCGCGCACCCGGCCGGGCAGGCCAAACCTCGAGCGTCCAGCCATCGCCCTGTTCCAAGGTCACGCCATCCGGACGCGCGACACGTCCGGATGGCGGTATGCCGGGCCTGCTCGGCGGCCCCTCCGCCGCCGCTGTGGCCGCCGCCGCCGCCTCATCCCCCTGCCGTCTCGGCCCGCGGTTCGACCCTTGCCATCGTGGCGCGCCCGAGGGCAGGCTCCGCCGGGCGAGCCACAAGGTCTTGCTCCCCAACCGCCGCCCTCGGGGGACACCGTTTCATGGCGCCCAGGGCTTGCCGCCGGATTTTCCACCGGGTTTTCCACAGGACTTTCCACCGGATTGCCCACAGGACCTTCCACCAGGTCACCCATCGGGTTGTCCAGTCGATTACCCACCGAACTTCCCACCGGACCCGCACCAGAAACCGGACTGCCGGCCCACTCGCGCCGGCACCAGATCGCGTCCAACGCGTCGAGATCGAACCCGTCCACCGCCCGCACGTCGCGGAACGGCATCACCCGGAATTGCCGCCGCTTCAGCGAGCGCTCCATCCGAGACACGGTCTGCACCAACGCATCCGCCAGCCGGGTCAGCCGATACATCTCCAGCATGGCCAACCCCGGTGCGTGGATCTGCGCCGCCATCCCGTCCGCCAGGAACTGGAACACCGCGATCTGCCCCGCCAGGTGCCCCTGTGCCGCGTCCATCGGCATCCGCGCGGCAACCTCCTCGATGACCCGTGTCACCCGCGCGTGGCGCCAGTCAGCGGTCGCCGCGGCGGGAGGCGGCGGGATGGCCGCGAACACATCGCCCAGCAGATCCGGAGGGATGTGGTACTCCGGCATCAACTCCTGGATGACGCGGAAGGTGATTGCGCTGGGGTCTTCGGACATGATGATGCTCCCAGGTTGAAATCCGGTTGGTCGTCTCCGACAATCATACTAACTTTAAGGAGAAATCAAACTAACATTTGAATGGTACCGATTTGCCGGATCGGAGTGCCGTGATGCGGAGCGGCCCGCGGCAAGCAAGCAGGCATCGGACACGGCGTCTCACCGCGCGCACACAGTATCACACAGCGCGGCAAGTCGCGCCGCGCCCAAGATCGCCTCGGCCGGCGCAGCAGTCACCAGCGCGAAGCGCCACTAAATCGTCTCAGTGAAACTCCGTGCGCACTCAGCGAAACCCTGTGTGCGCTTGATTGCTTGCCTGCCTGCCGCGCTCCGCGTTTTCATCCCACGGGAAGCTGTGCCTGGCCGGCAGCCGCTTCCGCCGTCCGGCGCGCCAAGAGAAGCTGCCGGAGTCCGCCCTCACCCAGCGCAGCCGAGATCTCTCCGAACGCAATATAGGGAAGCAGGATCAGCAACATGATCAGGATCGTCGCAGCGGTCTGCCACATCGTACTGCCCGTCATCTCCGCCACGACCGCGTCGAGTGTCCGGCCATGCACGACGCCGGCAATAACTTCCTCAAGCTCCGTCAGAACGAACAGCAACAGCAGAAACAGCAGCGATTTGTACGCAATCACATGGATCACCCGACGGTCTGTGTAGCGGTCGCCAACCCGCGCGGCACGGCCGAGCAGCATGAATTTTCCCAGGATCAATGCCTTCGCCGCCGCCAGCCCATAGGGTGTGTAACTGATGCCCTCAGCATGCAGAACCGCCATCTTATACAACAGCAACGCGCCGAAGCAGACGTACAAATACAAGGAGATCAGTGCGTACTGAACCATTTCATGGCCCAGCCTTTGGCCCACGGTCGCATGCGATCGGGCCTTGCCATCTGTTGTCATGCCACGTCCCCGATGTTGTGCTCTGTGACTTCCGTATGACACCCTGGCGTATGACACCCTGGAACCGACTGGGCCATTGCGACAGGAAGCCGGACCGCCCTGGCAACTTGCCATTCACCCAGCACGTATCTAAACCACAATTCGCGATTCGAGTCTTGCTCAACCACCTCCGGGCCGGCGTTACCGCGAAAACGGGTGCGGCGCCTTCCGCCATCGGAAGCTGATCTGCAACCCAAAATTGGTTCGGCGAAACCCAGGCTCATGTTGCTCTTTCCGTTAAACAAGACGTTCCGCGCGCGATTGATCCGGCAAAGCTCAGGCTGGCTCATCGCCGTCCTGTTGAGCTGTCTTGCCATCGCCGGCTGCACCACCCCGATCGGCGTCGAGCGGGTCGATCCGCAAATCGTCTACCGCGAACAGACGCGCAACGTCCTGGCCGGCGGAGATCTCAGCGAATCGACCCGCATCGTGCTGACCCGCTGGGACCTGAACGATCGGTTCGCAACCGATCCGCAGGCCGCCCTCGCCGCGCTCCAGGCAAAAGTCGCTGATGGTACCGCCGGCAGCGACGAGATCTTCGCGCTGGCGGAGCTTTCGTTTCAGCACGCGCGGCAGACCGGACAGCACAGCTATTATCTCGCCGCCGCGGTCTACGCATTTGCCTTCCTGTTTCCGGACGGGATCGACCCGGCGCCGAACCCGTACGATCCGCGCCTGCGCACCGCCTCCGATCTCTACAACCGAGCGCTGACTGCGGCGTTTGCATCGGCCGACGGAACACAGGTGCAGCTCCAGGGCGGTGAATTCGCCCTGCCATTCGGCAAGCTGCGTGTCGCGTTCGACCCGGCAAGCCTGATCTGGGCAGGCCGCAAGCTGGTCGATTTCGTCCCGATCGACGAGTTCAAGGTGTACGGCTTGCGCAACACCTATCGGCAGTCCGGCATCGGGGCGCCGCTCGCGGCCGGCGTTGTCCTGCCCGACCCCGAGCGTGGATTGCAGGTCGCTCCCAGAATGAAAATCCCGGTCACCGCCGTGCTGCGCATCGCCGATGCCCGCCGGCAACTCGCAGCCGGGACCGTGGACGCCGTTCTGGAGGTCCACACCCCCTCGGACGCCGAGTCCGTGCGCCTCGGCGGACAGGATGTTCCGCTCGAGATCGAGCGTACCGCCGCGCTCGCCTATGGCCTGGGCGACCCGGAAATCTGGGGCCGCGAGCTGCGCGGCTTCCTGATCGGCGATCTGCTCGACAAGGAACCCACAAGGCTGGTCGCGCTCGGACCATATCGGCCGGGCCGATTTCCCGTCGTGCTCATCCATGGCACGGCATCCAGCGCCGCTCGTTGGGCCAACACAGTCAACGAACTGCTGAGTGATCCGCGGATCAGAGAGCATTTCCAGTTCTGGGCCTTCAGCTACGACACCGGCAATCCCATTCCGTACTCGGCACTGCTGCTGCGTGAGGCATTGCGGGACGCCGTCGCCAAGGTCGATCCCGCCGGAACGGACCCGGCGCTGCGGCGAATGGTCGTCATCGGTTACAGCCAGGGCGGTCTGCTGGCCAAAATGCTCGCGGTCGATAGCGGCACCAGGTTCTGGGATGCATTCAGCCGAAAACCACTCGACGAACTGAACATACCGCCCGAGACCCGCGACCTGGCGCGCCGCACCATGTTCTTTGAACACAGCCCCTTCGTCAGCCGCGTCATCTTCTTGGCGACCCCGCAGCGCGGCAGTTACGTGGCGGGGTTCTCGGTTGTGCAACTGATCAGCAGACTTGTACGCCTGCCGCTGACAGTGGCGCGGGCAATGGGTGATGTTCTCAGCAACAACGCTGATGCACTCAGGTTCGATCCCAACAGGACGCGGATCGGCAACAGCGTGTATGGCATGACGCCGGGAAGCCTGTTCATCACCGCCGTGGCACCGTTACCCATTGCGCCCGGAATTGCCGTCCATTCAATCATCGCGGTGCAAGGCGACGGCCCGGTGGAAACCGGTGACGACGGCGTCGTCGCTTATTCCAGCGCGCATTTCCAGGGCGCCGACTCCGAGTTGGTCGTGCGCTCGGGCCACTCCATCCAGTCCAATCCACAGATGATCATCGAGGTCCGCCGCATTCTCCTCCTCCACTTGAAGGAGTCGTGTGCCGCGGGTGTAGGATGTGATGACGGCCCCGCGGCAGCGTCGGTCGGACGCGGAACAACCGCGCCCACGTCATGGCCGGCGAAGGCCGGCCATCCACGACTTGCCTTCGTGCCGCAAGCGAAGACGTAGATAGCCGGCCCCCCGGCCTTCGCCAAGGGCAGGCTCCGCCTGTGGATGGGCGCTTGACCTGGGGCCGGCCATGACCTGGAAGAGTCATTCCTTTCGCCGCCCGGTATTACGCAACGGCCGCGACTCCCCCCACAAACCGCCGACCAAACGGAAACGATCGGCACCATTGTGCGTCGACCCGAAAACATGCTCGGGTACAAGCTGGTGCGCCCGTCCCAACCGGTCAGGAGCAAACCCGACCAACCGAAGGAGCAGGACAATGTCAGCAATCCACACGGCCGGCCCGCGACCGTCGGGGCATTGTCCGTGTCGAGCCTGCGACCCGACCGGGCGAGGCAGGATCTCGCGACGCGGCTTCCTGACCACGTCGGCGGCAGCCGCCCTCGCAATGGACGCCGCCGCAACATTCGCGCCCCGTTCGGCACGCGCCCAAACCACTGTTGCGCCGGCCGCGGCGCTCGCGCGGCTGATGGACGGCAACGCCCGTTTCGTCGCCGGCCGGCTCACCTCGTTCGACGAGGACCTTGCCGTACTCAAGCAGAAGACAGCCGAGAAGCAGGAACCCTTCGCCGCGGTGCTGTCCTGTGCCGATTCGCGCGTGCCGGTTGAACTGATCTTTGACCAGAGCATCGGTCACGTCTTCGTCGCCCGCGTCGCCGGCAACATCTGCACGCCGGAGATCATCGCAAGCCTGGAATACGGTGCCGCCGTGCTGGGGACCGCGGTGATCGTCGTGCTCGGCCACTCGGGATGCGGCGCGGTAAAGGCAACGATCGCGGCCAAGTCGGTGCCAGGCCAGATCAGTGCCCTCTATGCGCCAATCCGACCCGCGGTGGAGCGCGCCGGATCCAACCTCGATGCGGCGATCAAGGCAAACGCACAGATCCAGGCCGACCTGCTGCGCACCGCATCGCCGGTGATCTCCGAGCTTGTCGCGGCGGGCAAACTAAAGGTCGCCGCCGGCTTCTACGAACTTGCAAGCGGGCAGGTGTCGTTGCTCGGCTAGAAGTTGTCAGGCCTCGGCGGCCCGGCACCCGGCATCCGGTGGCGCAACGTAGCTCCGTCTGCTAAACCTGCCCGCAAAACCGGGGAGATTTCAACATGCTGGTCCGCGCCGCCGTTATCGCAGCCGCTGTCGCATTGGCCGCGCCTGCCTTGGCCCAACCGAAGGCCACGCTGGTCGTCGGCATGGCGGCGCAGGATATCGGCTCGCTCGATCCGCACTTCGCCGTCTCCACCATCGACCGGGTGCCGGTCGCCTGGATGTTCAACGGCCTGGTGCGCTTCCCGCCCGGCAGCATCGACCCAGCCAATATCGAGCCGGACCTGGCACAATCCTGGGAAAGCTCACCAGACGGGTTGACCTGGACGTTCCACCTACGCCACGGTGTGCAATTCCAGGGTGGCTTCGGCGAGCTTACCGCCGCCGACGTGGTGTTTAGCCTGAAAAAGGCCGGCGACGCCAAGACCTCGGCGTTCTCGTCGGAACTCAAGCCGATCAAGTCGATCGAGGTAGTGGACCCCTACACTGTCCGACTGGTCCTCGCCCAGAACATTCCCAGCCTGCTCGGCATCGTCACCGACTACGCCGAGGGCTATATCGTTTCGAAGAAGGCAGTCGAACAGCGCGGCGACAGCTTCAAACGCAATCCGATCGGTACCGGACCGTTCGCCTTCGCCTCCGACACACCCAGCCAGTCGCTGGAGCTGGTCGCCAACGACGCTTATTTCCGCGGCGCACCGAAGCTGCGGAAGATCAGCTACCGGTTCATTCCGTCTGACGCCTCACGCGACCTGGCATTCCAAAACAATGAGATCGACGTCGATTTCGGCCGCGCCGACCAGACCTGGGCGAACCGCATGAAGGCGCTCCCGCACAGCATCGTCGACGTGTTCGAGCCCGGCGAGGAAGGCGAACTGCACCTCAACATCACCGCCAAGCCGCTCGACGACATCCGCGTGCGCCAGGCGATCGCCTACGCGATCGACCGGGACGAGATGCAACGCTGGCGCGGCAAGGACGTCAGCCGCGAGGCACTCAGCGTGGTGCCGCGCGGCTACCTGGGCTTCACCGCCGACAACGGCCTGCTGCCGCACAACCTGGCGAAGGCGAAGGAACTGCTGAAGGAAGCCGGCTATCCCAACGGCGTAACGATCAAGTCGGTGCAGTCGCAACTGCCCGACATGTTCAACGCGGCCCAGGTGTTTCAGGCACAACTCAAGAAGGCCGGCATCACGCTGGATATGCAAGTGGTCGAGCACGCCACCTATCACCAGATGATCCGCCAGGACCTCAGTCCGCTCACGTATTATTCGGCAGCGCGCTTTCCGGTGGCAGACATCTACCTGACGCAGTTCTTCTACGGCCCCAGCACCGTCAAGACACCGACCGCGGTGACCAATTTCAGCCACTGCGATGTCGCCGACAAGGAGATCGACGCCGCGCGGGTGGAAACTGATCGCGCCAAACAGCTTGCGCTATGGGCCGAGGCACAGAAGAAGATCGTCGCCGATGTCTGCGCGGTGCCGATGTTCGAGACCCTGCAGGTCTACGCCAGGCACGACAACCTGGACTACGGCTACAAGTTGACCGGCTCGCTCTCGCTCGGTCCAAAGGTCACCGAGGCCACGCACTTCAAGTGACGTCGGCCCACCCCGTCACGCCGGCCCACCCATCATGCCGGCCCCACCCTTCACGCCGGCCCACCCGTCACGCCGGCCTCACCCGTCATGCCGGCGCGTGCCGGCATCCACGACTGTCCTTCGATCCCAGCAAGGGAAACTCGTGAATGCCCCGCCGCCGCAACCCCTGACCCACTAGACCGAACGTGATCGTCTACGTCATCCGTCGACTGCTGGCAGCGATCCCAACCCTGCTGGCGGTGCTGACCCTGGTATTCCTGATCGTCCGCGTGGTGCCGGGCGATCCGGCCATCGCCATCCTGGGCGACCAGGCAACACCCGTCGCCGTCGCAGCGCTGGACCACAAGCTCGGCCTCGACAAACCGATATGGCAACAATACGCAAACTTCCTGGGCCAGTCTCTGTCCGGCGATTTCGGCCACTCCATGATCACCGGCCGGCCGATCGTCACCGAGGTAGGCGCGGTGCTGCCCTTCACCGCCGACCTGACGCTCGCCGCGCTGCTGCTCGGCTGCGTCATCGGCATCCCTCTCGGCGTCTGGGCGGCCCTGCACCGCAACCGTCCAATCGACTACGCCGCGCGGCTATTGTCGTTACTTGGCCTGTCGTTCCCGGTATTTGTCTCCGGCATCTACATGCTGCTGCTGTTCGCGCTGCACTGGCACCTGTTCCCCGTGATCGGCAGCGGCCGGGCAGGCGATCCGCTCGACCAACTCTACCGGCTGGTACTGCCGGCGATCACACTGGGCATCGTCATGTCGGCCTACATCACGCGCGTCACCCGCAGCGCCATGCTGGCGGTGCTGGGCGAGGACTACATCCGCACCGCCCGCGCCAAGGGCGTGCCGTGGCGCCGCGTCGTCTGGCACCACGCGCTGCGCAACGCGGCGATGCCGGTGGTGACCGTCGTCGGCCTTTACATCGGCATCCTGATCGGCAACTCCGTGCTGACCGAGATCGTGTTCAACCGCCCCGGCCTGGGCAGCATAATCGTTGCTGCGCTGAACAACCGCGATTACACCATGCTGCAGGGATTGATGGTCATCTACTGCTTCCTGATCGTGGTGGTGAACCTGATCACCGATCTGACCTACGGGCTGATCGATCCGCGAGTGAAACACGCGTGAGGCAGCTGACACACTTCGTCCGCGGCTATCCCGCGACCTCGATCGGCATCGTGCTGTGCGTGATCGTGGTGGCCGGTGCGATGTTCGCGCCGTGGCTGGCCCCGTACGATCCGAACGACCAGACCATCGTCGATCGGTTGCAGCCGCCAAGCGCCGACCATCTGCTCGGCACCGATTCCTACGGCCGCGATGTGTTGTCGCGCATCCTGTTCGGCGCGCGGATCTCGCTGCTTGTCGCGGTTGCCTCGATCACCTCGGCGCTGGTGATCGGCGGCGCCATCGGGCTTGTCAGCGGCTACGTCGGCGGCCGGGTCGATCTGTTCATCATGCAGGTGATGGATGTGCTGCTGTCATTCCCCAGCCTGATCCTCGGCCTGATCGTCGTAGCACTGCTGGGGCCGGAACTGATCAACATGGTGTTCGCCATCGCGCTGACTGCCATCGCACCATTCGCCCGCATCGCCCGCGCGCCGGTACTCAGCCTGAAGGAACAGACTTTCGTCGAAGCTGGACGGGCACTGGGGTTTTCCCATGCGCGCATCCTGTTCGTGCACATCTTGCCCAACATCATGAGCGAGGTGCTGGTGATGGGCAGCTTGTGGATGGCGACCGCGGTGCGCACCGAGGCGTCGCTGTCGTTCATCGGCCTGGGGGTGAAGCCGCCGACCGCGACCTGGGGCAGTATGATGCGCGAAGGCTTCGAGAATATCCTCGACGCGCCCTGGCTGGCATTCTGGCCGGGCATCGCGATCCTGATCCTGGTACTGGGGCTGAACATGGTGGGAGATGGGCTGCGCGATGCGACTGACCCTCGGCTGCGGGGCGAGACATGACAAGGAAGAATACACCACGAAGACAGGAAGACCACGAAGCAGGCGGCAATGTGCATCGCGCAAAGTGCCATCGATCGCCTTCTTCGTGGTCTTCGTGTCTACTACGTAAATGGCCTTCGGCGGCAGCCTCGGCGGGACCCACGCAAGAGCATTTTCATCCATCGCGGTGCGGCCGCCCGCCGGCCGCTGGTTTACGTCGTGGTGATTCTTCTTGCGGTCGTGTGTGCAAAGCATGACCGCGGTGTTGAACGTTGCCGGCCTGGTCAAGCACTTCACGGTGCGCAAGGGGTTCCCGCGCCCGATCACCACCACCGTCCGCGCGGTCGACGGGATCGATTTCCAGGTCCGGCCCGGCGAAGCCTTCGGCCTGGTCGGCGAATCCGGCTGCGGCAAATCCACCGCCGCGCGCGCCATGCTGCGCCTGATCGAGCCCGATGCCGGCAGCATTCGTTTCGGCGACACCGATGTCCTGGCCGCACGCGGCGGCGCCCTGACCGCATTACGCCGGCGCATGCAGATCATCTTCCAGGACCCGTACTCGTCGCTCAATCCACGCCGGCGAATCGGCCAAACGCTGATCGAACCGCTGGCCGTGCACGGTATCGCCCGAGGCCGAGCCGCGCACGACCAATCCGCGGCACTGCTTGCCGAAGTGGGAATGCCGGCAAGCACATTGGACCGCTATCCGCATGAATTCTCCGGCGGCCAGCGCCAGCGCATCGGCATCGCCCGCGCGCTGACGCTGCAACCCGAGCTGATCGTCGCCGACGAACCGGTCTCCGCACTGGACGTTTCGGTACAAGCACAGGTGCTTCTGCTGTTGAAGGATTTGCAGGCGAAACGCGGGTTGGCCTTCGTTTTCGTCAGCCACGATCTAGGTGTCATCCGCTGGTTCTGCGCCCGTGTCGCGGTGATGTACCTGGGGCGTATCGTTGAACAGGGACCGGTCGCCCGCGTGTTCGCCGCGCCGCGCCACCCCTACACGCGAATGCTGCGCGGCGCCTCGCCAATCCCCGATCCCACGCTGCGCGGGGTGTTGCCGCGCGTAATCGGCGAGATCCCCTCGGCCGCTGCGCCGCCGCCCGGCTGCCATTTCCACCCCCGCTGCCCCCGCGCCAGCGATCTGTGCCGAACCACCTTCCCAGCCTGGCGTGAACCGGACGATCATGGCTTCGCCTGCCACCATCCGCTGGAGGACGCATGACGCCCACGATCAACGTCGACCGCCTGTGGCAGTCGATCATGGATATCGCAGAGATCGGCCCGACACCGGACGGCGGGTCGAACCGCATGGCGCTGACGCCGGAGGATGCCGCGGCGCGCGCAATGTTCCTTGACTGGTGCAACGCATTGGGCCTGGCGTTCACCCAGGACGCGATCGGTAACATGTTCCTGCGCCGAGACGGTACCGATCCCGCCGCGCACGCGGTCGCTTTCGGAAGCCATCTCGATACCGTGCCGACCGGCGGGCGCTTCGACGGCGTGTTCGGCGTACTGGTCAGCCTGGAGGTGATGCGCACGCTGCACGACGCCGGTATCCGCACCCGTGCGCCGCTGGAGTTGGTGAACTGGACCAACGAGGAAGGCAGTCGGTTCCGTCCCGCAATGATGGGCAGCCGCGTGCATGCCGGCGACATGCGCCTGGAAGTCGCGCTCGCCATCACCGACGACCACGGCGTCAGCGTCACGCAGGCGCTACGCGACAGCGGCCAGGCGGGTGGCCTGATCCCCGCCCCGCGCGGCTGGGCCTGCTGGCTGGAAGCGCATATCGAGCAAGGCCCGGTGATGGAGGCAACCGGCACCGACATCGGCATCGTGACCGGAACGATGCACGCGCGCTACTTCCAGTTGACGGTGATCGGCGAGCCAAGCCATGTCGGTCCTACTGCGATGGACCGCCGCCGCGATAGCCTGGCTGCCGCTGCCGAAACGATTCTGGCCATCGAGCGCATCGCTCACCAGGCCGAACCGGATGGTCGGGCCTCGGCGACCTGGATCGAGAATTTCCCCAACGCGCGCGGTAACGTGGCGAACATCACCAGGCTGCACTGCGACGTGCGCCACAACGTCGCGGCGCGCGCGATCGAGATGGAAGCCGCATTGCGCGCCGCTCTGGACGCCATCGCCGAGCGCCGCAAGGTGCGCATCGACGTAGATCCCTACACGACATTCGGCCCGGTGCTGTTCGACCAGACGCTGTGCAACGTACTGCGTCGCAAGGCGCAGGACCGGCAGTTGTCGGTGCGCGACATGACGGCAGCGGCAGGACACGACTCGGTAATGATTGCGCCGCTATGCCCCAGCGCGATGCTCTTCGTACCCAGCGTCGACGGCATCACGCACAACCCGAAGGAATATTCGACACCGGAACAGTGCGCACGCGGCGCACAAGTCCTGCTGGACGCAATCGTCGAGCTGGCAGGATAGAGCGACGCCCGCAGCGGGTTTGCCATGGTGCTCGGAACCCCACGCCACCCGTACACCTCGCCCGCGCTTGCGGGAGAGGTCGAGGCGCGAAGCGACAAGGGTGAAGGTCGGGCCGCACACATCACCCTAACCCGTCGCGCCCCCAGCCTACCACCGCCAACAAAGCACACACACCCATGCCGCGCCAACGTCCCCCAACGCCGGCACCAGCCCCCACCTCACCGCCCAACCGCATAACCCTGCATACCCCGCGGATTAGCCCCAGCAAACACCTGCCCATCCGGCTCAAGCCGAGCACCCGACAACCGCCCCTCCGACCAGTCCTCCCCCTTGCTCACCAGATGCCCGCGCGCCGCAAGGTCGCGCTCCACCGCATCGTCGAACCGGCCCTCCAGCACCATCTTCCCCGGTCGTGCCGCGCGCGGCCAAAAACTGCTCGGCCAATGCTCGGTATGAAAACTCGGCGCCTCGATCGCCTGCTGTATCGTCATCCCATGATGCACCATGCGAAGGAAATAGATCAGCGCCCACTGGTCCTGCTGCTCGCCGCCCGGCGTGCCGAACGCCATCCACGGTTTTCCCCCGCGCAGCGCGAAACTGGGCGACAGCGTGGTGCGCGGACGCTTGCCCGGCGCCAGGCTGTTCGGCAATCCGTCTCGCAGCCAGAACATCTGCCCGCGCGTGCCCATGCAGAAGCCCAGCTCCGGAATGACCGGCGACGATTGCAGCCACCCACCCGAGGGCGTCGCGCTGACCATGTTGCCATGGCGATCGATCACATCGATATGGCAAGTATCGGCGCCGATCACGCCAAGCCGCGCCACGGTCGGCTCGCCCGCGCCGGCGGCCGGCACCAGCGTCGCACGGCGCGCGGCGTTGTGATCCACCCATGGGGTACGACCGTCCACCGCCCCCGGCCGCAGTTCCATTGATGCGGTGGCGCCGATCAGCGCGCGCCGCTCCGCGTTGTACTCGGCCGACAGCAGCGTCGCCAGCGGTACCGAAACAAAGCCCGGATCGCCATAGAATGCCTCGCGATCCGCGTAGGCAAGCTTGGCGCATTCCACGACCAGATGCACGAAGTCCGCGCCACACGGATCCATCCCGCCAAGATCGAACCCGCGCAGCAGCGCGAGTTGTTGCAGGAACACCGGTCCCTGGCTCCACGCGCCACACTTCAACACGGTGTGTTCCGCATAGTCGTAAGCGATCGGAACCTCGACGGTCGCCGACCACTTCGAAAAATCGTCCGCCGCCAACAGGCCGCGATGGCGCCGCCCGGTGACATCCAGAACGTCCACCGAACGAAAGAACCGATCAACCGCTTCGGCAACGAACCCGCGGTACCACGCACCGCGCGCCGCATCGATGCGCGCCTCGCGCGTGCCGCCCACCGCCTCGCGGCAGATCCGTTCGTAGGTGGCGCCAAGCGCCGGGCGCGCAAACAGGCTGCCAGGCTCTGGCACCTTCCCACCCGGTACAAACACCGCCGCCGAGGAGGGCCATTCCTGCTCGAACAGCCGCCGCACGTCTGCGATCGTTGCGCTGATGCGCGGCACGATATGGATGCCGCGGTTGGCGTAACCAATCGCGTACTCCAGTACGTCGGCAAGCTCCCAGGTGCCCCAGTCGCGCAGCAGCAGGCACCATGCGTCGAACGCGCCGGGCACCACCGCCGGCAGCACGCCGGTCGCCGGGATCAAATCGATGTCGAGATCACGGAACTTGCCCAGCGTCGCTGCCTGTGGCGCCACCCCCTGGCCGCATATCACCAACTGGGTGCCCGTGCGCGCGTCGTGCAGGATGATTGGCGCGTCGCCTCCCGGCCCGTTCAGGTGCGGCTCGGCGACCTGCAAGGTGAACGCCGTGGCCGCCGCGGCGTCGAAGGCGTTGCCACCGCGCTCCAGCACCGACATGCCGACACTGCTGGCGATCCAGTGCGTGCTGGCGACCACGCCGAAGGTGCCGGCGATCTCCGGACGAGTCGTGAACATGTCGTCGTCTCCCGATTGCGTGCCGCACAAGCTAGCCCCAAGGTCCGCCCCGGCAAAACGGTCAGCCGTCATGGCCCGCGCCTTGCCTGCGTGCCGCAAGCGAAATCAGCGACAACCGCGCCTATGGCGAGCAACCGATACGGAGACGTTCATGCTGGTTCTGGTCGTCGGCCCGAGCGGTGCAGGCAAGGACACGTTGCTGGATGCAGCCCATCAGGCGCTGGCCGATGATCCGCGCTTCCGCTTCGTCCGCCGCGTCATCACCCGCCTCGCCCAGGCGGGTGGCGAGGCCCACGAATCCGTCACCGACGCTGATTTCGCGACACGTGACTTCGCCCTGTCCTGGCAGGCCCATGGATTGCACTACGGCATCCCCGCCGACATTGTCGCGGATCTGCAAGCCGGGCGCGTCGTGGTAGCCAACACCTCGCGCGGCGTCATCACGCAGGCAGCGGCGCGCTTCCCGGTGCGCGTGATCGAAATCACCGCGCCACTGCAAATCCTGGCCGCACGCCTCTCAGCGCGCGGGCGTGAAAGCGTCGCGGACGTAACCGCGCGGCTCGCACGTAACGTTGCTATCCCGGATGGGATTCACGCAGAAACCGTGCTGAACGATACGACAACACAGATCGGCACAGCGCGCTTCCTGGCCGCCCTCAACCGCGCAGCGGAATCCGCTCGGCGATGACAAAGGGCGCGTCGGACCCCGCCTGCACGAACAGACAGAGATCGGCCACGCGGCGCGGCACCCTGAGTGCGCCAGCGAAATAAGCCTCGGCTTCCGGCTGGAAGCGCGCCTTCTCCTCCACAGTCAGCCGCCGCGTCAGCGTCATGTGGAAGAACCAGGTGCCGAACACGTAAGGATAGCCCCACCGCGTCAGCATCGCGTCCTGCTCAACCGACAGCTTCGCCCGGCGGCGACGCGCCAGCTCCGCATCGGACGGCGGCGCACGGAACGGATCGAGATGTTCCACACACGCATCGGCCAACGCTTGCAGCGGCGCGCAGGGTGCCATCTCGCGCAAGGCCAGAAACCCGTGCACGTCCTGCACCGCCAGACGCGGCAGGTCGAACGCAGCAGTGCGGTCGGCCAGCGCGCGCGCCGCTTCCACCACGTCGAACCATTGACGGCCCTCCGCCAGGCGCATCGGCGGTTTCAGCGTCGCATGGAAACCATACAGTCGCGGCTCCGCGGTAGCCTCGACGATATCGGGCAGGTCAGGCTGCGGGGCGGGCGCGTCGCTCTCCGGATCACGGCCGAGCCAGGTAGCACCTGCAACGAACAGCGGATCATCCAGTCGCGGCGCATAATAAGCCGCGACGCGCGCCGGCGCCGCCATCAGGCCACTCTTTCGCCGGCACGCCACACCTGCCGGACCACCGGCAGCGCCTCGTGCAGACGCACACGCACCAGATCGGCGCGCAGGCCGGCAGCGATGCGGCCACGATCGTGCAGCCCGGCCAGCCGCGCCGGCCGGTCGCTGATCAGCGCCACAGCGTCCGGCAGGGTGATGTCGGAGCGCGCACACTGGAACGCGGCATCGATCAGGCTGGATGGCACGTAGTCGGACGCGAACGCATCCACCGCCGCTTCCCGCAGCAGATCCGCCACCGATACGTTACCGGAATGCGACCCGCCGCGCACGATGTTCGGCGCCCCGGCGATCACCTGCATGCCGGCGGCTTTCGCCGCAGTCGCCGCCGCCATCGTCACCGGAAATTCGCTGATTGGAATACCATCGGCGGCGTTCTCCGCGATCTCTTCCACGGTGCGGTCGTCATGGCTGGCCAGCGCCACGTTCCGCCCCGCCACTCGCCCCGCCGCGACACGATCCAGCAGCGCGCGTCGATTGGGACCGCGCAGCCGTTGGCGCTGAGCCTGCAATTCGCCAATGCGCTGCTCGATATAGGCATCGTTCAACCCGCCGCGACGGCGCAGCTCACGGTAGAAATCGAGATCGGCGTATTGGCCCACCCCAGGGCTGTGATCCATCAGGCTGACCATGCGCACGCGCGGATGGTCAGCAACCGGATCGAACAGGTCCAGCATGTCGTGTGCCGGAACTTCACAGCGCAGGTGCAGGAAGTGCTCGGCCTTCAGCAGGTCGGCGTCCGCCAGCGCGTCCAGATCGGCAACACCGTCCCTGAAGGTGCGGACCCGTTCCTTGTCGAAACCCAGATCACCCAGGCACAGTGCGTCGAACACAGTGGTCACGCCGGCGGCGGCGCACTGCGCGTCATGTGCCGCCATCGCCGATCGCGACGGCCAGCGCGCCATGGCGCGCGGTTGCACCTGGCGTTCCAGGTTGTCGGTGTGCAGGTCGACGGCACCCGCGATCAGGTAGTCGCCATCCATATCGCATGCGGACGGAATATCCGACCGGCCGCCCTGGACCTCAACGATACGATCGCCCCTCAGAACAACACTGCCAGGCACGACCTTGTCCGAAAGCACCAGCCAGGCATTGGTCAGAATCGTTTCGTCACTCATGCGGCTTCCTGCAACGGCATCACGGGGAACAGCCGGTCCGCGACCGCGTCGCGCACCTCGAAATCATGGAAGATGCCGACGATCGCGCGGCCGTCGCGTTTCGCTTCCTGGATCATGCCAATCACCACTTGGCGGTTCTCGGCATCCAAGGAGGCGGTCGGCTCATCCAGCAGCAGCACCGGATGGCCGCCGATGAAGCCGCGCGCCAGATTGACGCGCTGCTGCTCGCCGCCGGAGAACGTGGCGGGCGGCAGCGCGTGCAGGCGACGCGGAATATTCAGCCGCAGCAACAACCCGCGCGCCTGATCGCGTGCGCGATCCGCTGCATCGCCGCGCGCGGCCAGCACCTCGGCCACCACATCCAACGCGGCGACACGCGGCACCACACGTAGGAACTGGCTGACGTAACCTAGGGTTTCCTTGCGTATCGCCATGATGGTACGCGGGTCGGCGGTCGCAAGATCGGTCAATTCGTCGCGATGACGCACCAGGATGCGCCCGCTCTCCGCGCGGTAATTGCCATACAGGCTACGCATCAGCGTGGACTTGCCGGCACCCGACGGCCCCGACAGCGCGATGCACTCGCCCGCGTGCAACTCCAGCCCGACACCGGCGAGCACCGGGATGCGCACGCCGCCTTGCAGATGCAGCGTGAAGCTTTTCGTCAGCGCCTCGGCGCGCAGCATCACCGCGGCAACCTTTTGTTCAGTTCTATCCGCTTCACTCATCGGGTGATGCCCTCATCCAACATACGCGGGTATGCGAAACGCCGCCTGATGAGTCCGAAAGGATGAAACCCATTGCCGCCCAAGCGCGGCAACGCGGTCGCGGCTTGCCCTATCGGCCGGACGCTTTGTCCGGCCGATAGGGAAGACCGCCATCGGAGAAGTACAATGCACATACGCATTGGCTTACTGATCCGGTGGGGAAAGCGGCGGATCCGGCTTACGCTGGAATTCCGTCTCTAACCCATCAGAGCCCGGGGGCGGCCACAACCGTCCTCGGGACTCCGACTTATCGCGATCGGCCCGCCGAGTGCAACCACGTCCACTCACGCCTGCAACACCGAGCTGACCAGAAGCTGCGTGTAGGGGTGCTGCGGATCATCCAGCACCTGGTCCGTCAGCCCGGTCTCCACCACGCGCCCGCGCTGCATCACCGCGATCCGTTGCGCCAGCAGCCGAGCCACCGCGATATCGTGCGTCACCAGCACCGCCGCGATGCCCAGCCGCGCCACCAGCGTGCGGATCAGGTCCAACAGCCGTGCCTGTACCGAAACATCCAGGCCGCCGGTCGGCTCGTCCATGAACACCAGGCGCGGATGCGTCACCAGCGTGCGCGCGACCTGCAATCGTTGCAGCATGCCACCCGAGAAGGTGCGCGGCAGATCGTCGATCCGATCGGCATCGATCTCCACTTGGCGCAGCCATTCCAGCGCCGCGTCACGAATGTTGCCATAGTGGCGCGCGCCTTGCGCCATCAGCCGTTCGCCGACATTGCCACCGGCCGAGACGTTCATGCGGAGATTCTGCCGCGGATCCTGATGCACGAAGCCCCAGTCGGACCGATGCAGCGCGCGCAACGCCGGCGCCGGCATCGCGTGCACGTCGGCCAGCCGCCCGACAGGATCGCGATACCACACCACGCCGCGATCGGGCTTCAGCCGGCCCGACAGCACATTCAGCAGCGTGGTCTTGCCCGACCCCGACTCGCCGACGACGGCCAGCACCTCGCCGGGCCACAGATCGACATCGACCTCGACCAGCGCCGGAATGGTCCCGAACGTCAGCGACAGGCCGCGCCCGGCCAGAAGCGTGTCCTCGATCATTCCGCTGCCTCCTTGATACCCTCGGCACCGACATGCCCGGCGGCGCGGCGTTCGGCGCAGTGATCAGTATCGGAACAAACGAACAGCCGTCCGCCCCGATCGTCCACCACCACCTCATCGAGGTAGGAATCCGTCGCGCCGCACAGCCCGCAGGCATGCGGCGCCCGCCCGGCGCGGAACGGATGATCGTCGAAATCCAGTGAGCGCACCTCGGTGTAGGGCGGGATCGCGTAGATGCGCTTTTCCCGTCCCGCACCGAACAATTGCAGCGCCGGCATCATGTGCATCTTCGGATTGTCGAAGGCGGGGATCGGGCTCGGCGCCATCAGGTAACGCCGGTTCACCATCACCGGATAGTCGTAGCTGATCGCCACCTGGCCGAAGCGCGCGATGTCCTCATAAAGCTTCACGTGCATCAGCCCGTAATCGGCCAGCGCGTGCATGCGCCGGGTTTCCGCGCGGCTGGGTTCCAGCCGGGACAACGGCTCCGGCTGCGGCACCTGGTAGACGATGATCTGATCCTCGCGCAGCGCCTGCTCGGGAATGCGATGCCGCGTCTGGATGATGCTGGCCTCCGCGGTCCGCGTCGTCGTCCGCACACCGGCGGTGCGGGCGAAGAACTGCCGGATCGATACGGCGTTGGTGGTGTCGTCCGCGCCCTGGTCGATCACTTTCAGTGTATCGTTCCGGCCCAGCACGCTGGCCGTCACCTGGATGCCGCCGGTGCCCCAGCCATAGGGCAGCGGCATCTCGCGTGAGCCGAACGGCACCTGATGGCCTGGCACCGCCACCGCCTTCAGCAGCGCGCGGCGGATCATCCGCTTGGTCTGCTCATCCAGATAGGCGAAGTTGTAGCCTTCCATGGGGCGCCCTATGATCGATATTGCAACGTCACCGTCGGCGATATCGCAACGGCACGACCGGCGATATCGCAACGTCATGCCGGCCGGAGCCTGCCCTCGGGCGCTGGACCCGGTGGCCGACATGACGGGTGGGAATCATTCCGCCGCCTCCGCCAGTTGCGCCGCTTCCGCGCGCATCCGGCGCACGCTTTCCAGCTCACTCTGGAAATCGACATAGTGCGGCAGCTTCAAATGCTCGACGAAGCCGGTCGCCTCGATATTATCCGAGTGGTACAGCACGAACTCGACATTCTGCGCCGGCGCGGTCAGGTCCTCGCCCAGCTCCTCGGCGCGCATCGCGCGATCGACCAGCGCCATCGCCATCGCCTTCCGCTCGCACTGCCCGAACACCAGGCCGTAGCCGCGGGTGAACTGCGGCGGCACCGTCTTCGAACCCTTGAACTGGTTGACCATCTGGCATTCGGTGACAGTGATCTCGCCGATATCGATCACGAAACCAAGCTCCGGCGGCACCAGCTCAACCGTTACGTCGCCCATCCGGATCTCGCCGGCGAACGGATGCGACCCGCCATAGCCACGCTGCGTCGAGTAGCCCATGCCAAGCAGGAACCCCTCGTCCCCGCGCGCCAACGCTTGCAGCCGCACCTCCCGCGCAGCAGGAAAACTCAGCGGCTCGCGCGTCAGGTCGCCCGGCTCACCATCCGCCGCGCGATCCGGCTCGATCAGCCCTTCGTGACCGAGAATATCAGCCACCCGAGGCATCGCACCGTCATCCGCCGCACCGTACGGCGCAGGTGCCACCTCGGCTCCGGCGGCCAGCGCAAAATCCAGCAGCCGGTGCGTGTAATCATACGTCGGCCCAAGCACCTGTCCGCCAGGCAGATCCTTGAACACCGCGGAGATGCGGCGCTGCAACTGCATCTTCGCCGTATCCACCGGCAACGAATGGCCAAACCGCGGCATCGTCGTGCGATACGCACGCAACAGGAACGCCGCCTCGATCAGGTCGCCCTGCGCCTGCTTCACCGCCAGCGCGCCGAGTTCGCGGTCGTACAGCGAACCCTCGCCCATCGCGCGATCGACCGAGCGACCCAACTGCTCGCTGATCTGCGCCAGCGTCACCTCGGGCACCGCGGGATCGCCGCGCCGCGCCTCCGCCAGCCACGCATGCGCATTGGCGATCGCCTGCTCGCCGCCCTTGACCGCGACATATGCCATGTCAGTCAGCCTCCACCGTCACGCTGCGCGGCAACGCGGCGAGCGTGGTCCCAGCGCACAGCACGACATCCACGCCCAGCGGGAAGCCCGCGCGGTTGCGTTGCCAGATCGCCACGAAATCATCGGGCAGGCCGCGCACCGACAGCGTGGCTGACTCGCGCAGCCCCGGCCCGTGCAGCCGATAGCGTGTGCCAAACTCCAAGCTGTCGACTTGCAGGATCAGCGTCGCGGCGGTTTCCGGCTGCTCATGCGTGCCCAAAGACAGGCTCGCAACATCGGGCAACGCCAGGGCCAACGCAAAGGCGGCCTGCGCCGGCGCATCGGTGAACCCGGCACCGCAATGAAATGCGATCCAATCGCGCGCCGCCACCGCCGCGGCGTCCAGCCACAACGGCGTGTCGTGATCCACCAACGTCAACAGCACCGCCGCCGTCGCGGGACATAGCGGTGCGGGCGGCGTCAGCCCGTGCCCCACCTGCATCAACGTGCCCGGTCGCGCCATCGCATCCAGCACGGCACGAAACGAAGCCTGCGCCTGCCCGACCGGATCGGCGAAGCCGGGCAATGTCACCTCAATATGTGTGCTGTCGGTCATGAGGTCCGCATGTTCCGCATGGCGAAGAACTGCACCTTGGTCGCCGCCGCCTTCCGCGCCACCTCGGCCCGCTTCGCCGCCTGCTCGTCTGCCAGCTTCGCGATCACGCCGGCGCGCAACGCATCGCCGCGCGCCGGGTCCTGCAACAGCGCATCGAACACCGCCGCCAACTCCGCCTGGCGCGCGTCGCGTCCGGCCACATACGCGTGGCCGACCTGGCCCGCCGCGGTCCGCACCGTGCAGCGGGTCACCGTCATCTCGCCCAGGTTGAACTTCGCGCCGCCGCCACCCGCCCGGCCGCGCACCATCACCAGCCCGCTTTCCGGCCCGCGCAGCCGCTGATACGCAGGGGCGCCGCCGTTGGCCGACAGGCAGTTCTCCAACTCGGCCGTCGCCGCGCGCGCCAGCACCGACATCCAATGACGGCGCGCATCGCTCGGTCCTTGCGGCGTATCGGCGGGCACGGCATCAAGCATGGCTGGGCCTGAATCTGTTGCGGATGTCTAGACAGCTAGACCCCAGCCGGAGTATCGTCAAGCCGAAGTTGCACGGATGACCGCGCAGATGAATGACATTGCGATGAAGTCGCCCAGAACAGTGCTCGCCAGTGGCGTGCCCACCGCAGGAGTACCCAAGCCTGTCCAGGCAACCACCACACGTGTCGCCGCCCCGCGACACGCCACCCCGTTAGGCACCGGGCTGTCATCGACGCAGCCCGTACAGCGCCACGACGGCGTCGCCCTGTGGCGCCAGATCGCCAGCCAGCTACAGCAGGCAATCGGCGCCGGCATCCACCCGCCCGGCGCCCGGCTGCCGACCGAGGCGCAACTGTCGCAAGACTTCCGCGTCAACCGCCACACCGTCCGCCGCGCGCTGGAGGAACTGTCGCGCGCCGGCCTGGTGCGCGTCGAACAGGGCCGCGGATCATTCGTCGCCGAGGACGTGATCGAGTACGCGGTCGAGGCGCGCACTCGGTTCTCCGAATGGATCCGCAAGCATAACAAGGAACCCTCCGGCCGCGTGCTGCAGCTCAAGGAGACCGCCGCCACCGCGCAGGTCGCCGTCGGCTTGGGCATCCGCCCGGGGTCGCGCGTGGTGGTGCTGGAACGCCTCGGGCTCGCCGACAACCGCCCGGTCTCGCTGACCAGCCACTATTTCCCATCCGTGCGCTTCCGCGGCCTGCTGGACGCGCTGCGCGGTTCCAGCAGCATCACCGACGCGCTGCGCTCGGTGGGCGTGTCCGACTACCTGCGCCAGACCAGCCGCGTCAGCGCGCGCCTGCCCAGCGCCGAGGAAGCCGAGATGCTGCGCACGCCGCGCAACCGCCCAGTGCTGGTCTGCGAGAACATCAACGTGGACCGCACCGGAGCAGTGATCGAATTCGGCATCGGCCGGTATCCCACCCCCCGCGTGCAGATCGTCTTCGAACCTTGAGGGCCAACGAAAACATGTATCAACTTCGTATCATCGGCGGCCAGGTGCTGCTGCCTTCCGATGGCGTGCAATCGATTGACCTGACGGTGGCCGGCGGGCGGATCGGCCGGATCGGTGCGGCCGCTCCAGCCGGCGGCATGTGCCTCGACGCCGCCGACCTGCTGGTGCTGCCGGGCATTGTCGACATCCACGGCGACGCGTTCGAACGCCAGGTGCAGCCGCGCCCCGGCGTGGATTTCCCCGCCGACATCGCCTTGGCGGATACCGAGTCGCAGTTGCTCGCCAACGGCATCACCACCGCGTTCCACGGCATCACCCTGTCGTGGGAGCCCGGACTGCGCAGCCTGACGCAATGGCGCAAACTGCTCGATGCGTTGGGTGCACGGACCTGGACCTGCGACATGCGGGTGCATCTGCGGTGGGAGGCCTACAACCTCGACGCGCTGGACGTGGCACTCGCGGATATCGCCGCGGGTCGGGTGCATCTCGTCGCGTTCAACGACCACACGCCCGCGATCATGCAGAAGATCGCCGACCCGGTGGCGAGCGCGAAGTACAGCGACCGGGCCGGCATGACGCTGGGGGATTTCCGTGGGCTGACGGAACGGATCGCCGGGCGCGCCGGCGAAGTCCCGGCCGCGCTGGAGCAGATCGGCGCGGCGGCGCGCGCCGCCGGCGTGGCGCTCGCCAGTCACGACGACGCAACGATCGCCACCCGGGCCGAATTCCGCGCGCGCGGCGCCCGCATCTGCGAGTTCCCGATGGCCGAGGCGGTCGGCGAATACGCGCGGCAGGAGGGCGACTGGGTGGTGATGGGGTGCCCGAACGTGGTGCGCGGCGGGTCGCATCTGGGCTGGGCCTCAGCGGCAAGACTGGCCGAGGCCGGCATCTGTTCCGTGCTGTCGTCGGACTATTTTTACCCCGCGATGCTGCGCGCGGCGCTGATCCTGGCTGGGCGCGGGGTGTTGGATCTGCCGCGTGCCTGGGCGCTGATCTCCGCCAATCCGGCGGCGGCCGCCGGGCTGACGGACCGGGGCAACATCGCCCAGGGTGCGCGCGCCGATATCGTGCTGGTCGATCCGGCGCAGCAACGGGCGGTGGCGACGATCGCCGGCGGCCGGATCGCGCATTTGACTGCGGAAGCGGCGGGCCGGTTGCACCAATGACGCACCGACCGCCCGCGGTATTATGCCAGACGCCCGAATGATCGACGGACGGGCCGCTACCCCCCGTCATGCCGGCGAAGGCCGGTATCCACGACTTTTTCCTTGCTTCGACAAAGGCCAGTGGATACGGGTCTCCACCGCCGCAGGCGCCGCCGTCCGCGCTTTTCTGTTGTGACGAAGCTCACATCATCGTAGCGTCGCCGCGCGTAAAACTCCCGATCGTAACAACGGTTGATGCTTGCGCGAAACATGGCACCGGCCCTCCCCGATCCCAGAATAGTTGGCGATGCTGAACGCCCCCGCGACCGAGCTGCCAGGCTCACCCGTGGCCGCCTTCACGCTGCGGGACGTGCCGCGGTGGCACCGTTTCCCGATGATGCGCGACATGATGGCGGACGGCCACCCGCCGTTCATGCGCGCGGTCCTGACTGCCACACGCGAAGACCCCGAGGCGCCGTTTGACGCCGGCATCGCAGTGCACACGACTGGCGAACTGGCCTGCACCGACCTTTACACCGAAGCCGTGACCTATGCGCGGACGGAACGCGCCGTCGCCGCCTCATCGGTCGACGTCTATGGCCTCCATTTGCAGGTCGAGGGCGTGTCGCACTCGACGCAGGGTGGCCAGACACGGACGCACCAGCCGGGATCGCTGATGCTGATGGATTGCAATGTGCCGTTCCACGTCTGCGAACCCGGCTGGGCGCAACACCGCGTGATCCGCATCCCGCGCCGGCAACTCGATGCCCTGATCGCCCCGGGCTGGCAGCGCCAGGGCATCCACTGTGCGCAGCCCGGGCTCGGCAGCGTGCTGACGCAGTATACGCGGCGCTCACCGAGGAGATGGGCCGGCTCAGCGCGGCTCAGCGCGGCTCAGGCGGGCGCGGCGCTCGACAATCTGTGCCGGCTGCTCGCGCTGTACGCCGATGCGCAGACCAAACAAGCCGACCCGGCGGATCGCGCGATCAACGCCGCCAGGCTGATCCAGGTCCGCCGCCATATCGAACAGCACCTGGCCGATCCGGCGTTGACGCCGGCGTCGGTTGCGGCGGCGCACCGCATATCGCAAGCAGCCTGCACCTGCTGTTCGAGCCGACCGGCGTGAGCCTCGCCAGGCACGTGCTGCAGCGACGATTGCAGGAATGCCACACGATGGTGGCCAGCCCGGCGCACGCGCATCGTTCCGTCACGGACATCGCTTTCGCCTGGGGTTTCAACAACCTGACGACCTTTTACAGAGCCTTCCGGCGCCAGTTCGACATGGCGCCAGGCGAGCTGCGCCGAGCGGCCGCCACCCGCCACGCAACACCGCCACAGGGCGCAAGTTCATTGTAACCAGACCCACGTCCACCTCTCCCGCTCTTCGCGGGAGAGGTCGAGACGCGCAGCGTCGAGGGTGAGGGTCGCGCACCCCTCGCGATGCGGGTGAGGGTCGCGGCGCCGCAACACCCCCACCATTGGTCTGCGTCGCGGCCCAAGCCCGCAAAACAGCACCAGTCAGCCTGAAAATCCGCAAAATGCGCCAACCCACCGCCCCGCCCCGCGCCCAAATGCGGCGCCTCGCGGCCGAGCGGCGGTGCGTGCCCCTGTGTCACCAAATCCGGGCGCCGCCAAAAAAGGGTGCCGGTAAAGACCGGCACCCCCCAGTTTGGCTCCCGGAGTAGGACTCGAACCTACGACCCAGCGGTTAACAGCCGCTTGCTCTACCAACTGAGCTATCCGGGATCAGCGGGGCGTCCGTATAGCGAAGCCGGCACCGGGACGCAAACAGTGCCGCATCGCGCTTGTGGGGCGGTTTATACCAAGTCGCGGAAGCATTGACCCACCCGCATCACGGCCGGGAAGGCCGGCCACCCACGACTTTCTTGCTGGCGACACTCAAGTCGTGGGTGGCCGGACCAACCACCGGGCCAAGCCCGATGGCGATGGCCTATCCGGCCATGACACAAACGGACAGTCCTTTCGCGACCTGGCATCAGACGGTGCTTGGTTGCCATGCTGCTGCTCCACCCGCTGTTGACGGCGCGGCAATTATCCACGTGAAGTGTCGCGAAAGGCTAAAAACGGGGCGGTGACCCGCAGCGGAGGATTGGTGTAGGATTTGGGCGGCGCCAGAGTGGCGGAACGGTAGACGCAGTCGACTTAAAAAAATGGTTTGTCTACCATACCGTCGCGTATCGCGAAGAAGTGAAAGCCGTTTGATTTACGTGGGTTAGTCGGGTAAGTTCAGAGGTGTTGCAGGGCAGCAGATCGCGCTAGGTGCAGAATAGGTGCAGAGCGCGAGGCGGGCTCCGGCGGCGATGGGCGGGCGTGGCGGAACTGGTAGACGCGCTGGACTCAAAATCCAGTTCTGGTGACAGAGTGTCGGTTCGATTCCGACCGCCCGCACCATACTCCCAACCTTGCCAAGGTTGGGGTCGAGGGTTCGAATCCCTTCGCCCGCTCCAAATTTCCTTAGGGAAGTCAGAGCGTTATGAGAAGGCCGCCGCGAGGCGGCCTTTCTCGCTTTGGACGTGGTGTCCACATGGTGTCCACCGCGATGTGAGCCCCGCCAGTCCGTCCCAAGGAAGGCGGCTCAGGATTTCCGAGGCCTCAAGCATCTGACAGGTCTGTCTGGGCTCGGACGCCACCTCTGCCCTCCGAAGGTAGAGGCCACAGGTTCGAATCCTGTCGGGTGCGCTAACGCCGCGATATATCGCGGGCGCACGCCATATTCGCCCAACCACCCAATGCGCGTTCACTCGGCGCCCGATAAGATGCGCGAGGGGAACTGTGGGGAGCGAAAATGGGGACGACAAAACTAACACTGCGCGTGCCGCAAAGTCACCTGTCCGTCCGAGTGCCTTGGCATGATGCCGGTTGGGATGGAACAGTCTGCCGTGCGCCGGGACAGAATTCGAGTTGCTTGGCGCTTAATCGCATCGGTGCGGCAAAGAGGGACGAGATCGAAGAACCGCATGCAGGCCAGTTCCTCGACTCGGTGCCGCACGAGGAAGCGCCACCATGCTTTTCGGAGCGCGTTAGCTTCCTGTCGGCCAGACCCCAGCATCGTCTCGCCCGCCATGCCTATGCGCGAACTAGCGATGATCATCGGCATATCCGCGACACCCTCTTCCTTCATCCCGCCTTTTCAGCAGCCGCCACCCCCTTCGGCTGGCTTCTGAAGGACCGGGCATGGGGTGAAAAATGGAAGAAGGGCTCGATCGACGCCAACGCTCTGGCCGAGCGCTGGGGCATCGACTCACATCCCGAATATGAACCTGACGCTCCCGCCTGGCTTCACGATCGGCCCTGGATCCAAGGCCATCGCAACCAGCAGGGCCTGCTAGACGCCTTCTTCTCGGCGATCAAGCCGAAGGAGAGTCTCGTCTTCTTCTACGCCAAGCGAACACCACTGCTCGACGACGATCAGTGGATCATTGTTGGGGCCGCCAAGGTGACGTCGATCGGCGACTTGCGCGAGTGGGATTATGAGAGCGGCGCCATAAGCCCGATCCGCTCTTATTTGTGGGAGCGAAGCGTCTGTCATAGTTTGCGCCCCGACGGATCGGGCGGCGTTCTCCTTCCCTTACACGAGATGCTTAAGCTGTCAGAGGCCGATCCAGGCCTCGACATAAGCGACTGCATCGCCTTCGTGCCGCCCGAATATAGGCCGGAATTCTCCTACGCGAGCGAGCTGGTCTCGCAGGGCACCGCCATCTCAGCGCTGCTCGCGATGAAAGACGCGCTCACGACCTTCGGCCGTCGCTTCGGCGGCGCTTGGGGATCGCAACTGAAATGGATAGACGAACGACTCGGCGAACTATGGGAGCTTCGCGGGCCGTATCCGGGACTGGGCTCGCTTCTCACAGCGCTCGGCGTGCCGCACGGCCACCAGCTCGCTCAGCACGCATGGTCGCTCGCCGGCAAAAACGGCGACCCCTGGATCACGCTCGGCAAGCTTGTTACGGCTCCGGCCACGGCGCCGCGTGATCTGGCACCGCAGCTTGCCGCGCTTAAGGACATCTGGACCTATCTGCATTCAAACACAGGCACCAAACGCCGGGCGCTGGCCAAGCTCCTGGCCCGGGTCAATTTATCATCGGAGCAAGCCGCGCGCTGGTGGGATCCAGCGGCTCGCAGCGCTGCGGAATTGGGCTATCTCGGCAAGCCGATTCTGGACGATGAGATCGTCACTAATCCCTATTTCCTGTTCGAATGCGACCGAGGCCAGGTCGACCCGATTGCCTTTCGCACAGTGGATCAGGCGGTTTTCCCTCAGGCCGCCGTGCTCGATGCCCATCCTGTCCCGGCACCGTCGGCCATGACAGGACCAATCGACGGCAGGCGTCTGCGTGCAGCGACCCTCTCAGTGCTCGAAGAGGCCGCCAACGACGGGCATACGCTCCTGGGTCGCGACATGGCCCTCGCCGCGGTTAAAGCCCTCGCGATCGAGCCTCTGCTCGCAGCGACAACCGATCATTTCGAGATTCACGGCGAGGCGCTTAAGCCGCAGATCGAACACTGCACGCTTGCTGATGGCGCCCCCGCATTCCAGCTTGACCGCCTTGCGGCGACGCGAATGCTTATCGAGCGAACGGTCATCAAGCGCGTACGACAAGGCAAACGCCTTGACGTTCCCGTCGATTGGCGCACCACACTCGACAAAAATCTGCCAGGTTCCGCGCCCAAGGGATCGCTCGAGGACCGAGGCCGCAACGAGAAAGCGGCCGCGCTTCGCGAGCTTGCGGCGTCCCGGCTATCGGTCTTGATCGGCGCCGCTGGCACCGGCAAAACCACTCTGCTCCGGTTTCTCTGCCAGGCGGATCCGATCAAGAACGCGGGCGTGCTGCTACTCGCCCCGACAGGCAAAGCGCGCGTCAGACTTCAGACGCAAACCGGGATTTCGGCGAAGACTCTCGCCCAATTTCTGCGGCCACGGCGATATCGCGAGGCAACGCAAAGCTACCACGTGATTGGCGATCTCGAGCGCTCTTCAGGGCATAAGACGGTGATCGTCGATGAGGCGTCGATGTTGACCGAAGAGCAGTTGGCCGCGCTCATCGACGCGTTGAGTTCACTCGACCGCATCATACTGGTCGGCGATTCCAGCCAGTTACCGCCAATCGGCGCTGGTCGACCGTTCGTGGATATCGTCTCATTACTCGCCCCGGAAACCGTCGCGCCAGGAACGCCAAGGGTTGCGCCCGGCTACGCGGAGCTAACAGTCGGTAGCCGACAGCGTGGCGCCGACCGTAAGGACCTGGAGCTTGCCGACTTGTTCAGCGGGCGAGCGTCGGGACCCGCGAGTGACGAGATCATTTCGCACCTCTACACGGGCTATAACGGAGACCATCTGCGCCTTTGCCTATGGTCGTCCCCCTCCGACCTCGCATCACTTCTTCCCCAGATCATGGCGGAGGAACTCTGCATCGACCCCGCCGATCGCGAAGCGTCTTTCTCCGAGCTTGCGCTCGGAGGCACGCGTAGCGGTACCCACGTCTATTTCAACTTTTGGTCCTCCGGCCCGGCGCCTGACAAATGGCAGATCTTGTCGCCGCTGCGCGGCGCCGCCGCCGGCACACTGCTGACCAACCGGCTCGTGCAGAAATATTTTCGTGGCGAGACCCGTAAGGCCGCCGAACTGGCCGATCGTCGCTACGCGAAGGTCTCACCACCGATGGGCAATGACGGGATCATCTATGGAGACAAGGTGATCAACCTTGGGAACCATAGAAGGACCTCGGTCTATCCAGAGGCGGACTCGGAAGGGAACGCTCCGCTTTGCTACGTCGCAAACGGCGAGATTGGCATCGCGACGGGCCCCTTTAGAAAGAAGGGTAAAAAGACAAACCTCAACAACGTCCACGTCACTTTCTCCTCGCAGCCCGGGTTCGAATATACCTATTGGCCGAGCGATCTCGGCGAAGACGGCAGCCTGCTCGAGCTGGCTTACGCGCTGACCGTCCACAAGGCGCAGGGCAGCGAGTTCGACACTGTGTTCGTGGTTCTACCCAATCCTTGCAGGATTCTCTCCCGAGAGCTTCTCTACACGGCGCTGACCCGTCAAAGTCGACGGCTCGTAATCCTGTGCCAGGGCGATCCGCACCGGCTCGTCGACTTCCGGCACCTGTCCGACGCGGCGCGTCGTCTCACCAATCTGTTCGGGCCGCCGCGACCGATCGTGGTTGGCAGGCAGATTTTCGATGGCAAACATATTCACCGCTCACGCCGCGGCGAACTGATGATCTCGAAATCCGAAGTGATCATCGCCAACGAGCTGCAAAGCGCCGGTCTTGATTACGCCTATGAGCGACCGCTCATCGTCTCGGACGGCAGCCGACGATATCCAGATTTCACCATCGAGGACGCCGAAACTGGGAACATCTGGTACTGGGAGCATCTCGGCATGAAGGGGGACGCCGAGTATGACCGGAAGTGGGCGCTCAAACTCCAATGGTACCGGAAGAACGGTATTTTGCCGGAACATGAAGGGGGTGGCTCCAACGGAATCCTCGTCACAACCGAAGAGTTTGGTGGGATTCAGACCGACCAGATCACGGCGCTCATCTCAAAGATCAAGGAAGGTGCCTAGATTAGGTGGCTCCTAGTTTGCGGCGGGTGTGCGCACATGTAATGCTGTCGCGATGGATTGGGCGTGACGAACGGCACGCTACTGGCCGCGTAGATGGACTCCCGTCGGCCGCCAAAATTGGCGTCATCCTACGTATGAAATCGGAACGACGGATTCGGCGTCACGTTGTCGGAAAGCTCCGTCATTATCTCACCGACCTTCTTCGCAAAGAGCAGGGTGACCGGGAGGCGCGTGATACCGTCGCTCGAATTCCAATTCATCTTGGACAGCGTGAGTATTTCCCGTGATCGCGCTTCGATGTCCGTCGGTCCTGCCGACCCGATTTGAAGTGGCGCGGGAATGTGAGCTCCCGGGAATTCGTCCCACCAGGGCACGTATCCGCTCGTGAACAGATAGGAGTCGCCTTCGATCTGGCACAATGTGCCGCGCCAAGGCTCCTCCGTGCCCTTTCGGACCATGCGGAACGATGTCTGGCGCAACCAAACGAGATCGCAATTTGGAACGATGCCCTTGGCTCCATCACGGAAACCCTCTTCTTCCTCCGGCTGATACATCAACGTCTTATGCACCACGACACGTTTCGGCTTCACGCCCGTCCGTAGTTCGTAGCCGTGCAAGATGTCCCGCATCATCCCGAATGCCTGATCCTTGTTGAGATAGGGCTGGCGATCTCTGCGCTGGTCGTGGTCGACGTGCGCGCCCTTCAGGCAGAACGGTTCGTGATCCGACGAGAATGCCTGCGCCACGCTGGCGTAGACGAGATGACCGCCGCGCTTCTTGAGATGATGGAACGACACCCCGATGAAGCAGACTCCATCGGGCAGATCCGCCGGGCGCCAGGGCAGGCCGCCAGCCTTATAGTATAGCGCCGTCGCAAAGTTCCAAGCTCGGGTGCCTTGACTGTGCCCGGCGTCTTCAGGGCGGTCGATCGTGCCTCTGCGCAATACCTGGACCGGCACAGCATTTTCGTACTTGTGCACCTTCGCCTTGAGCGCGCGGTAGAACGACCGAAAGAGAAGGTCTTCGGCTGTCGTCCGCAACGCTTCGGCTTCTGCGAGTTCCTCTTCCGTCGGTGCAAACAGATCGCCTTGCAGGCTTTCCTCTTCGGATTTGAGGATCTCCAGAGCCCTGCGTTCCTTTGCGGACAGCTCCGGGTTTTGCACGCGCAGATCACCCAGTGCATCTGGAATGCATACGACGATGCAGTCGGGGCGGACATCGCCGAACATGCTGCTGATGGGTCCCTCATAGAGTTCCACCAGCGCATCGAATTCGGCTGCTCTCATATGGTCACGGAACAGCCGATCATGCTGAGCCTTGTCGATTGTCCGCACGAACTGAGGGTCAATCTCAAACCTAGCGCCGAGAGCCTTCTCACTACCCGGCCAGTCACGATAGCGCCGCGCATTTCGCTCGCGGGCCGGCCTGAAGGCCGCCATGCTCGTGATCCAAGCGCTTGCCGTGTTTGTCTCCTCCGCCAGGCCGATCAAGCCCACGCGGATCGTTCGCAATCCGCGGTGATCCGCCGGACCGTTCGCCGCAAGCGCCCGGCGAGGATCGAGATCTCGCCTCCCGTTGCTGAACTGCAGTTCAGGCTCGGGCAGGCATTTGATTCTTATCGCCGTCGCCATCGATCAGTCCTTCCTCTGGAACATCGAGCGAAACAAACGCACCCTCAAGCAGGAGATCCTCAATGGGCCCCTGGCCTAGATTGAGCACTGGCGCGCCCTGAGAAACGAACCGGGCCCAGAAAGTCAGGTCACTTTCGACGCTTTGATTGCGGTCGTACTTCATCCGCCGCGTAGCTTTCGCCGTCCTGGCATAGCCGGGCAGTGGTGTCCGGGCGTCCGGCCCGGTGAACATGTAGAACGGCTTCACTCGCACGCCCCACAGCGATCCGAGGCGGGCGATCTCATATGCAATGCCCTCGTTCTCGAACCACACACGCGGACGCTCCCCGCGCTGCTTCACGACCTCGCGTTCCACGCTTCGCCTGGCTGGCGTATCGTAAACCAGCAGCCGAGAGCCGCTGCGCTCGCCGAAGAAATACGCGCGTCTGTTCGTGCGCCTTTCCGCCTCGAGCATCAGGCCGCGGCCGTGAAGGCTCCGCAACTGGCCCTCGAAATGCTTTCGCAGCAGCCAGGACAGCACGCGCGCGAGATCGGGATCGGCTTCAATCTCCTCCCTCCGGCTTTCGCGGACCTTGGCC
Organism: Acetobacteraceae bacterium; assembly: GCA_035696165.1. Classification (GTDB taxonomy): domain Bacteria; phylum Pseudomonadota; class Alphaproteobacteria; order Acetobacterales; family Acetobacteraceae; genus Palsa-883. The sequence goes on from DASRQX010000266.1 coordinate 38,487, forward strand.
TCCTTCATCACGGGATTAAGCACCGTCTGCACTAGCGCCGCGGGCGCGAACGACCAAAGTTCGCCTCCCCGCACCAAGACCGTCCCGATCTCGTCCAGAGGCACACGGCGCGACATCTCCTCAAGTGTCCCGGACACCTGGACCCTCGAGACCAACGCCGGCAGCGACGCGAACGGCATCAGATTGATGATGTAAGTGCCGATCGGTCGCGAGTCGCGAGCAACGAGAGATGATTTGCTCGATGCCTTCGGCTGATAAATTTCAACCCGAAAATCGTCGGTTCCCGGTGGCACACTGAAGACGGCAGTGCCGTCGCCCTCTTTTGCGAAATTAAGTACATCCGACAGCCCCGTGCCGGCCCGCTCCATCGCGCTCATTCCGAAAAATACATCGCACAGCGCGGAGTTACGCGGCGAGGTCAGTTCGCGGACAGGTTCGAACTGACCAAGAACGTCCATTTTCAACTCATCAGCAACGCCCTCCGGCAGACGTCCTGGATTCAAGAAAACTATTCGGTCGTTTGTCTGTGCCTGAATCGTAGCGGGTCGGACGTCGGCATAGTCGCGATGCACCAGGAGGTTGACGCAAAGTTCAATAAGCGCCCGCTCGTGATAAGCCGGTCGCTCTTCATGACGCCCTCGCACTTTAACTTTGAGGGTCGGGTTCACTTCCTTCTGTTCTATCCACTCGAGCAAATCTTTCCGCTGCTGCAGCAGATTGCCGCTTATAACTTTGCGCTTCTTGCTGTCGATCGTCAGCGTGACGACGGAATGCGGCATGAATCTCTGTGGGTCGCGGCCGAAGAGTAGAATAGCGGCGATGCTGGGGCGTTCGAGGCCACCGTCGATGACCAAGAGGCCAAGCTCCCTGAGAAAAGACCTCAGTGTCGCCGCAGACGGCTCGCGGAGCCCCAGCTTGCGCGCATATTCGCGAGCTGTGCTTAAGGCGAGATCAAGGTCGAGATCGGCGATGGTCGCGCCCTCCATCGGCCCATCGTCGAAGTTTCGGGATTGCGCGGCTGGCGGCGCTCCCAGCGTTCTCTGTTGACGAGCCAGCTTCTTGTCCAGATCGGCGAACAGCTCGTCGAACCCATCAATATCGCAGAGCTTGAAGTTGCTGCCCAGGCGCTCACGGAGGGTCTCCACATTGGGATGCAATTCACCTCCGCCGCGGTGGCACCAGAACAGCCCTTTCTTGAAGGCAAGGTCACCGCCTTCACCCAAAAGGCTGCTCATGATCGAAGGCTCGGCACCGCGGTAACCAACAACGACTAGCGGCGTCGATTGCAGCAATGGCAGCAAGACACCGACAAGCTTTGGATCAAGTTGCTGCACCTCCTCCGTCAAGTTTTTGTCCGTATATTGCTCCGCCTTTCCGTGTAGCCACACAATCTGTGCACGATTGAATATATCAAACTCACGGAAATCGTCAGGACCACGGTTTACTTCAGCGACATGGCGAATATGCGGGCGCTTGTCGTTCAGCGCGCGAGGCAGACAGATGTCGAAATTTGTAGTCAGGATCGTGCCGGCGAGCCCGCGGAGCACAAGCTCGGAGAGGTGCCGATAACCAGCACCGATCTCGCCGTCGGGGCTGATGAGATCGAGCAAGACTTTCTGCCGATATGCTTGCGGCGTAAGTAGATGCTTTACGGCGAGCGGAAAATTTTCAGAAAGCCTGGCCGGATCGCGGATGAACCATGGCTGTTCTCCAAGCCACGCCATCCATTCGGACGTCTTAACCTGCTCGGGCAGCGCCTTCCCACTGATGCGCTCAGCGAAATATCGCCGTGCCATACGTTTAACGCTCTCGTCAGCCAGGGGCACGCCCGACGAAAACGATGCACCTGCGCCCAACAGCATCGTTGGACGAGCTTCGTTGCGAGGGTTGAGAATCGACGCTAGCTCACGCACGCTATCCACGTGGCTCATCACCTGCCTCGCTTGGAATCGGTCACCTGGAACATTAGACGAACATATCGCAAGATGTGGCCCCAAGGGAAGAGGTGTCCTCAAGATGTGGGATGCGAAGGGCCTTCGTCGAGTCTTTCGGCCGCCGTCTTCGGCCGCTGGCTCCATCGCGACTTGAAGGAGCAGCAATCTCCGCCGTCGGCCCGCTGAACGGCCCTGCATCTTGCCATCCAGGACCAACAGGTGGTCAGTCTGTTCGCATACCTACTCTTGGAATCCACATCCGCTGCCCAACCGTCCGGCTCGGTGGTGGGCTGCCGAGGAGCGCCAACCCGTCCCGATAAAGAGCATACCTGTATTCGGAGGCCGCCGGCGATCTGAGACCAGCTTCGTCACCGCCAAACCCAAAGCCGGCAGGATCGAGGCTCGGAAGCTCAAGCGACTCCGGAAGATTGTCTCGGCCATTCCGAACGATCGCGCTCAAAGCGTTGAGGAAGCTCTCGGCGGCCTTCTCCTCCATGGCGAACCATCCAGCGAAATCGTCCCCGCCGCGATCGAGCGTTCGCGCCGGCCGAATCGGCGGCCACCACCGCGGATGCCAAAATTCGTCAAGCCACTCCGGGTAGCCACCGAAAGGCCAGCCCATCTCCATGCTGCACAAGAAGACCCGGCCCGCGTAGGGAATCCGGACGAACAGTGACGGTTGCATATCGTCGGAGCGTTCGCCGCCGCCACGTACCCAGTCGATCCATCGCACAATGCTCGGTGCATCCATTATCGCGAAGTTCGACCGATGCGCGGAAAGCGCGAGGGAGGTGGGCGCGGCCACTGGGCTTGGCGCCGGCACCGTTTGGCTCGGCGGAGGTCGTCGGCTACGTGGCTTCGAAATCAGCGTCTCGGCGACGTGAAGGAAAGCCCCCGCTGCTCCCGGTCGGGAGCCAAACGCGATCGAATACCCATGAACGATCTTGCCGTGCGGGGAGGCGGTAGCGAGATGAGGCCGCACCTGCCGCAGATACTCGCGCTTTGCCTCACGGGTCACGCCGGCTGAGCTAACGCTTGCCGCGAAGGACCCATGCGCCTCAGCCAGAACCACGCCATGTCCCGATACTGCTCCATCGGCGTAGATGAAGTCCGCGTGCGGCGCGAGCGAGCTCGACAGGCAAGAGGCATTGTCTCTCCAGGTGAAGCCCAGCGCGTTCATCAGCAAGTCCGATATCCCGGCACCAACACGCCCGGCAAAGGATGTTCGCTCTGCGTCGGCCAGCGCCTGGAGATGCTGCGACAACGCGAAGGCTGCCCCGTCCTCGACCAGCCATTCGACTTGCGTCAGAGCGCTGTCGCCCCAACGCGCCAACATTTCCGGGGGCGCATTTCGGAGCGTTGCCGTCCTTGCGATCGAAGCCGCCAGCGCGCTTGGGCCGAACACAAGTGTCGTGTTCGCCGCGGGAGCCTCAAAGCCCGATGAGATTGGGCTCGGCTTATGTCGATGGCGCGTGTGGCCACTGACTGTTACCTTCTTCTCAGTGCGCCATGTTGCGGGAGCTGACAGCAAGGTGCTCAAGACGCGCTCTCGCGCGTCTGGGCGTCGCCGGCGGCCCCGTTGGGCGTGCCCTCAGTCATACGAAGAAGCGGGACAAGTCATCCGCCATCGTTGGCACCAAGAGACTACGATCAAGGAAGAGATTCCTCATCTCGCAGCTCGTTTCAGCGATCAACAGGCACCCATGGCAGGCGGCTCCGTGAGTCGCGCGATCCCCGCTCCTGTCGTCGGGTTCATGATCGGCACAAACGGGGTCATTTGAGCAAATCCGCAGGCGGTCCAAAGCGCTATTGAGGATGTATGCAAATCTCGGAGAGGTCGCGACAAGACCCCCGGGGGTGCCCTGCGCGCCGGCGCTCGCGGTATAGATAAGTATCCCGCAGCGATCGATCTCGCCGCCGCCTCGTATACTGGACAGCGCGTAGACTCGTTCCTTCAGCGAACTGGCTGGGTAGCCGCAATCGAGGGCGATCTCGGCCATCAATGCGTGAGATATACTGTGAAGAAGCACGTAGGCGGTTCCGGGATACGCCGGCGCCTTCCCAGCGAAACGCTTTTGCCAGTGTCCGTATCCAGCCAGCAGCTTTTGATTGCGCACGGCCGTAGCCTCATTTTGAAGCCATTTGGCAATCGCGGCGGCATCAAAATGGATGAAAATGCCTTCCCCAAACTGCTCGATTGCGGGCAACCAGTCTGCATCACGCGATATGGGGGCGCCACGAACGCTCAACTGAATATCTTCGATGTCCCCATCAGACCCCGTGGGCGCCGCTTCAAAGCGTGTGAAGCCGTAGAGGCATGACACCTCCCTCAGGCGATGCACTGCGACCAGGTTCTTGATTCCGGATAGGTCGATCCCAGCGCTAGGGTCCGCCCAAGCATCTCGCGGGAGGGTCTGTGCGTAGAGCTTTGCGGTCGGATGGTTCGTGCCGATCTCAGAACGGCCACTGGCAAACGTATCGAACTCTGATAGCTTTGGCGAACGCGTGGCGTCGGTTTTTGCACCCTCACGAATGCGCTGAAGCCTATCGAAAATGTCGCCGTCCGAATAAGGACCTAGAGACGCCGATACCTTTGGATTGAATTTCTTAGCTTGAGCAACATCCTGGACTGTTTGCACTCCGGCCAGATCACCCGATAGCTCATCGACAAGCTGGCTGAGCTCGTCCTCCTCGGTGGGGAGCGAAATCACCGTGTGAACCTGCGGAAAATAGGTGTTCGTCGCGGTTCGCGTCAGCAACTTGAGATTATCCCCGCATCCTTCAGGGTCCCGGTCAAGCAGCCACGGGCGCTCGCCGCGACATTTGCCGAGACGCCCTGGCTGGAAGGTATCCTGAAGGGACAATCTACGGCCGCATCCACACACGATACTGGTGTCGGCGGGGTCCGCGCTGGTTCCCTTTTCCTCCACCCACATCGGCTCGTGGCATGCCCCCGAACCGTGAACGACCCAACGCCAGTCGATGTCTTGGAGATGCCCCTTGTCGCATGCGCACACGAAACGGATCGGCGTCACATCGCTCTTGCGGCCGTCATCGTATTGGAACCTTCGACGGCCCTTGCTGTCGAGGTCTTGCCAACGCACCAACCGCCGACGCCGCGTCGTTTTGGCGCCCAAGGTGTTGGTTTCCACCTGCTCGCAGATGAACCATGTCGGAAAGATCGGCGCAGCGACACCACGGGGCACACCGTCCCTCGAATCAACCGACGTCGGCGGTGTTCTCAAGGTCAGACTGGCTGCCGGATCAAGGCGCCCTTGCTCCTTTAGAATCTGCTCAAGGCGCATCGTCAAACGCGGCTCAGGAAGAGTTGTGAAGGCGTTGCCCTTCATGTCCCACTGCTCAAGTCCGCCGATCACGACGGATCGAGTTGGCAGATCGATCATCGCCCCCGGACCGAAGGTCGAAATCAACTGGCTGAGGCGCTGAGCATTCTTGGTCATGCGAGATCATCCGCGTTCGCGATCGTGTTTCCATGAGGATCCCTGACCTTCAGGGTGACGTTGGGTTCCACGTCGCGCATCGAACGGCCTGCCACAAAGCGGCGGTGGGGTTCCGCCAAGTTGCTGATCTCAGGTTCGAGCGGCATGTGCAGTAGCCGATGCGGACTCTTTTTCTTGGCGTAGGCGAACGCATTGCCGCCCGCCGCTTGCTCATCGGAAGTTTCAATCCAGGCGTCCAAGATGTCGTCGATCAACTTTGATAGAGCCGCGCGACCGCCAGCAATCATCCGTTCCGGAGCGCGATTGACGATCGAGTCTCGGACCAAGTTGCGGATCCCGACATTGTTCTTCAGTTCATTGACGGCAACATCCGGGGTGAGCGCGCCATCCACGTGACGCGCCGCAGCGACCACGACCGCAGCCAAGGCGCGATCCAGAGCCCGGGCGGCCCAAGGTGTGACGCTCGTCGCTTCAACGGCGCGATAGAAGGTGCGGTGGAACTGTCCGAATTGCTCGAAGTGCATCCGGTCACGCGGCTTGTGGAGGTTTAGAACCGCCAGCACCAGGCCCGGCCTTGAGTGGTCACGGCCGACGCGGCTGGTCGCCTGGATATATTCCGCGGCTGTCTTGGGCTGCCCCTGCACGACCATGAGCCCGAGGCGCGTGATGTCGAGACCAACCGAGATCATGTTGGTTGCAAGGGCCACATCGACGGTTTCGGCATCCCGACCAAAGATCGCCTCTAGACGCTGCTTCGCCTTCGCAACTTCATCGGTCGAGACACGAGACGTGAGCTCCATCGGTTCCTTGATGGCTCGATCCGCGAACGGTGTATCGGCAGGGTCCACCCGCCGGCGTTGGGCGCCGTAACGAGCAGCGCGATCGCGCACTTCATCCTCGACGATCCGACGTGCGCCGCCCAGCTCGTGTAGCGCATTGAAATAGCAAAGCGCCGTCATGTACGGATCGGCTGGATTTCGGGCCTTGGCGTCAGCGGGGATATTCGCGTCGTACGCCGCCTGTGCGGCGGCGACGAGCGTCGTCAGAGACCGTAGGAAGACAAGCTTTGGGCCACGACCTTGCGCGGCAATGCCAAGATAGAGCCGAGCAGGATTGGTCGTTGACGGCACCGTGCGCGCGAAGAAGCTGTCGACCCGATCGATGCCAGGCGGCGGAAAAATGCTGGTGGTGTTGCGATCAAACAGAGCAGCAATTTGATCGGCCGCCCGTCTGACGGTGGCGGTCGATGCCACGATCTTCGGACGAACTCGGTTCTCGCCGGCGCCTCGCGAGGCAAGCTGATCAATCGCCGCTTCATACAGACCCGCGACCGTTCCAAGTGGCCCCGCGATAAGGTGCAATTCATCCTGGATGATGAGGTCGGGCGGATCGAGCGACCAGCCGTTGCCCAACGGCCGGCCTTCCCCCGGCTCAGCCGCGCCGTAAAAGCCGACGCCATCTTCGAAACGGTCAACATGTCCGAAGAAAGCGCCGGTCTCGCCAACCCAAGGCAGCGCGGCGAACTTGTCCACTGTGGCAATAAGAAATGCCGGCAGGCGCCGGTAGATCGGCTCATCAACCGTAAGCACCGGCAGCGGCCGATTCCTGCTGAACTCGCAGGCGGTGTTGGCGCAACGAATTTCCAGATTGATTGGCGCATGCTCGTTCGGCGTGCAGGAAAAAGATGACGGCGTGAACTCCGTTCCACACCAAGGACAGGCTTTAAGCGGGGCCGGCGCGCGCTTGTCACGCCCGTTGCGATACCGCCGAACTCGACCAACTGCAGTGGTCTCGTCAGACTTTCCTTTGCCGCCGAGCTTGTTTGGCGATGCGTCGGAGCCGACCCACAGACCGATCTCGATTGGCCAGTCACCGAGCATTCGCCGGGCGCGCTCATCAACATTCTTGGGGTCGGTGCGCATAAGTTCCAGTGCGCAGACGACACCAGCGGCGCGGGCGAGCTGGTCGAGCGTAAGCAGGCGCAGCGTGTATCGCATGATGACGGCGACGCCAGCGCCGAGCACGCCGGATCCACCCAGCCGCCTGTGGGCAATCACCAACGCCGCGAGGCCGAGATAGGCTTCGGTTTTGCCGCCGCCCGTCGGGAAAAACAGCAGGTCCGCCGCCTCACGATCAATATGCGTTCGGTCGATCAGGCCGGCCATGTTGAGCAGCACAAAGGCGAGCTGGAACGGCCGCCATCGCGGTTCGTCGAGAGCGCTCGGATCGCCGGCCGCACCGGCGACACGACGGCGTGCGGCCATGGAAACGGAGAGATTCATGATGCGAAACGCCGTACGGGCCTTGACGTCCGTTGCGAGGATCTCGATGCCCGTCGCAATCCGTTTCTTCGCTGTCTCCATCTCGGCAATAAGGCGTTCGCCGGTCTCGCGGCGGCGCGCGGGAAGGCCCGCGAGCTTCTTACGCTCCGCGTCGATCCACGTCCCATAGAGGACGGGCAGATCGGCCAGTGCGGCGCGAAGTCCGGCGCCATCGCCCTCGGCCAACTGCGCGAGCGCTTCCATCCCGAAGGTGACCTGCGCCTTGAATTCAGCGTCCTCATTCGGCGCAACGCGCTCGACCTCCGCCGATGGCAGCGGATCGGTCCACACCCGCGTCACGCCTTCTTCAGAACTGTCCCATCCAGCCGCCGCGTTTCGTCCAACGGCCCATTCGCGCATGTCGCGATAGTGCAGGTCGGCGATTCGCAGATCCCAATCCTGGGCGCGATAACCGGACAGGTCGCGGCGCGGACGGAATCCCGATTCGCAAACAAGTTCCAGTCGCGCCTGAAACGCGTAGCTGACGTCGGCATAAAAGCGATGAACCGTGGCACGGCGATTGACGAGGAAAACAGTGAGGGCGCGGACGCGCTCGGTCTTGCCGTCCGGCGTCGTGTAACTGAACAGGCGCGAGTGTGTTTCCAACACCAGGCCGCCGCCTCGGCGTTGTTCGGCGGCGCTCTCCGGCACGACGATTGGGCCGCCGCGGCCATCCTTTATGGGAAGAGCCACGACCCGGGCTTTCGGGCTCCGAACCCATTCGACCATGGGCCGCTCAATTCGCTTGGGTTTGCCATCCTCGTCAATCTCCTCAGGGAGCGGCTCCGGCAAAAGGATCGCCTCAGGCAATGGCGGTTCGGTTCGATAGTCGCCCCAGGAAACACGCGCTTCGATCGACGCGACATCCGGATCGAGCAACACCGTCAGTCCAACGGACGATGGAAGAAAGCGCCGACGGGCGTTCGGGGCTTCTGGCTCCTCGTTGTCGGTCGCGGCGCCGCCAATGAGCAGGATCACGCTTTCTGATGGGCTTCTGATCGCGGAATTTAATGGGCTTCCCAGTTCCGCTTCCCAGGTTCTGTAGAGTATTTGGGAAGCGGAAGTGGGAAGCCCATTAAATTCCGCGATCAGAAGCCCATCAGAAAGCGTGATCCTGCTCAAGACACGCCTGCCGCCCACGCCACTAGGCGCGTCCACGGCTGCTCATGTGCGAGCAGGGGCCGGACCTGCATGGAGACGAGGGCCGGATGTCGAGCAGCGACCACGACGAGCGGCCCACCTACCTGCAGGGCCTGCGAGCGGTGCGGGCCCGAGGCCTGCGCCACGGCTGCGCCGACTATGCTGGACGCTTGGCCACTAGCCGACCCTGGCCTGGCCTCGCTGAGTATCTCCAAGCCGTGGAGCAACCGGGCTTGACCGTCCGTTCCAACCAGCCCGCATCGGAGGAGTTCATCCAAGACAACCTCGGCAGCGCCTAATGCCGACCCGAACGTAAGCGGCTCGCGAAAGGCAGCAACATCTGCCGTGCCTCGAAGCGTCCGAGTTTGAGTGCCCTCCTCAAGGGCTACGAAGTAGCGGGCGGCCGCGAACTCTCCGAACGTCCTGTGCACGAATGTCAGGGTTGAGTCGCCGCCGCGGTGCAACTGTTCAAGCAGGCCGAGCCCCTCCCAGTAGCGGAAGCATTGCTCCGCAAGGTCGCGAGCTTTGAGGCGCGGTAGGCCTAGCTCCGCCTCGAGCGTCTTCCCGCACGCGTCGATCGCTGCGGCAAATGACACTGCGGGCGAGGTCACGATAGTCCAGCCCAGGATGTCGAGGCAGCGGCCGAGCACCGCGGAGGTGGCCGGCGGCGATCCCACCCGCGGCTGGGTCTCTCTCTCTACCAGGGTAAAGATTGCTTCATAGAAGGCGAGCCGAGTGTGTCCGAGACCGCCACCCCCTGCGATCAGGGCCGCGCAAATGCCAAGGAGGAGTGGGCTCCGAGCCGCCGTCCTTGCAGCGCGACTGGTTTCAAGGGCTTCCTCGGATATGGCCCGCAGCCGTTGGCGTCGGCTATCGTCGTCTGGAAGTACGTAATTGAGGAGTTCTGCAAGAAGTTCGGCGACGTCCTGCTCCGGTATGCTGTGCAGGTCATAGCAGCGCCACTCCGCGAGTGGCCCTCGGTGGTAGCCGACCGGTCGCGTTACGGCCACCACGCGGCTTCCCGGATGCCCCTCCGAAAAACCCTTTAGTCCCTCCAGGAATGTTCGCAGATCCGGTCCGCAGCGGTCGAGGTCGTCGACCAGCACAATCCAATCCCGCAGACTCGATGTCCGGGCGGCGTCCGGGTTGACGCCACTGTCAAGCAGGGCGAGTGCGAAAAGAGCTTCCAGGAACGCACTGCCGGTTGCGGCCATACGCCGCGCGACGGCGGGTGCGGATACTTTGAGCACAGGGATACCGTCCAAGGCGTAAGCGCGTGCCAGCTTGGTGAGTAGTGTGCTCTTACCCATTCCGGGTCCTGCCACAACCACGGCGTGCCTGTGAAAGCGACCGATTGTCCAGGGGTCGAACGTCGCTTGGTCACGGGCAAGCTTCTTACTGGCCAAGGCGTGGTAGTTGTCGATCAGATCAGCAAAGCCGAGGTCGGGGTCGGCTTCGCCTGTACCCCGCACGACCGCCTTTATCGGCACCCAAGCCGTGTCGATTGGTAGGGGTTTGGTCACGCCCAGGATGGTGAAAGTCGCGTTCGTCGCAATGGTCCATTGGCAGAGCCCCTCCAGTAGGGTGACCGGCGAAGCCACCGGGTCCGTGCGCAACGCGATGCCGGCGCTGTGTAGCACGCGTGCGATGTCAGCGATCGACCGCAGGCCCCGGTGCTCAATTATCGAGTGCGCATCCCGATACAGCCGGTCCCACGCTTTTCGCACGTTTGTGGGGTCGGCGCAGAGATGGCCCAGTTCTGCCTGCGCCGCCGCTACGTGACCCGAGCTGCTCTCCAGGGCGGCGACGGTGACTATCCTCAACCTCTTGCATACGGCCTCGCGATCCAGGCCCTGCGCTTGGAGCACGGCGGAGAAATCGCTGGCGGGCGCTCCTAGACGCCCTTGGTAGCCTTCGCCCATACGGACAAGATCCGAGGCTAGTTTGCGCGCAATCGCCGGGCTTGCGCCATCTGGCGCTAGCACGAGGATGCCGTATGAGATCTCGTTCGCGCCAAGCGCCGAGGAGAGGTCCGCAAGCACCTTCCGGAGCTTGGGACCCAAACGGAGCCCGCGCTTGACTTGGACCTCGGCGATCTCGTTATTCGCGAAGGTGAGACGGATGTCGTCGCCCCCACCGCCCGACTCGGCCTCCACCTTGACAGGGACGTCGTTAACCAAGCCGTCGAGCCAGCCGAGGGGCGCGCCTCTCGCGGCATGGACGAGCGTGATGGCCGTTACCGCCGCCTGGTAGTTAAACCCGCCTGCCGCCGCGGGACCACCACCCATGCCGATGCCACGGCGACCGGGCGAGTCGGCTGTTTCCTGATGCTTGGGGCCAGCCCGGCGAGGACGGGTCGTCCGCGACGCGCGTGAAAGGGTCATCGAGGCACCTTGCCATCACGAGCCACATACAGTCCACGCGGGCCGCCGTACCGTTCATCAGCCGGCTGTTCACCGAGCACAGCGTTGCACTGGCCTCACCTGACCCGCCTCAACGAACAGCTCCGGCACGCTGTACGAATGTCAGGGTATCGGTGATTTCTTCGCTACGTGACGGTGGAGTGAACAGAAACCGCCTCACATTCCCATCAGCGCCAGGTTTGAAGTGCCTATTCAGTGACGTGACGGTGGGATGTGCCGAATCTGCCGAGAGATCACTATAGAGCAGGTAGGTGTCGTACAATGGGCCGGTACTCGCGACGGTCTTTGGATCAAGAGAGATGCTTCTGTCCCGTTTCCGGTCGCGCGTTCCCTCCTTGAGGTAAATGCGAAGCTGCTCTTGAATTGCATCGCCGATTTTCATTGGCCTATTCGAGAATAAATTGTCCACGCGCATTGCGCCGCGACGCGTCGTGTTCAGACATCTTATCCACAAACGACTCGCCATCCGTAATAAGATTGCTCAGGAAGTAGAAGTTTTCCAAGCACGATCGTGTCAGTGTGCGTGCTTCAACGGCCAAACCAGCGCGTGCTAATAGAAGCACCCCACGAAAGTTGGAAAGGGTTCGACCGGCAAGAGCAAGGCCGGTCATCCTAACCTTCGAGCTTTTTGGCCCATGAAGGGGTACGTAGACGGTTTGGAATTTAGCGAGCATTTCTGCCGCTCGCTCGGCGAAGTCAAACCAGATGTTAGGCGTGGTCATTTGACTAGCCCCGGTCGAATGGATGGCGCGGCATCATTTGGCCGCCCCGACAGTCCGCTCCACCCGCAACTCACCCTTCGCCCCCCCCCCGTGCCCCTTCCTGCACGTCCGGTCGGAACCGCTCGTAGAGCCGGAACCCGACGCGGTTCAGTTCCTCGGGCGGGACCGACGCCGCCGGCGCTTCCATCGCAGCTCGGACCTCGCCCAATCGGTCCCCGAACGCCTGCGCGACGTAGGACTGCACGCCCTTGGCCGACGCCGGCTTGCCGTCATCCTCCGCACGCAACGTCCCATCGTCGGCCGCCAACGCGGGGATATCCCGCCCGAGCAGTCGAATCATCTGGCGCCGGGGCTTCAATTCCGCTGCCCGTGTGTGGCGTTCCTCGGCGTCTTGCTTCTCGTCAGTGATCCCCAGCCGTCGGGCCTTGGCGCGGGCGCTGGACCCGGCGACGAACCGGCCAAGGGTCAGGGCGGTCTCGGGCGGGTGGCCCAACCGCTCGGCGACCACGGATGCCCAGAGGGTCAGGACCGGGGCGCGGTTTACATGGATCGGGAGAGGGGTGGGAGCCATGGGCGGGGAGCGTATCGGTTGGCGTGGGGATCGTGGAGTCGCCCCGGCAGGAAGCGGCATCGCGTCGAGGCGGCCCGGCTACCGCCGCTTTGGGTGGAAAGCGGAATGGCTGCTTGCGGGCCGCGATGAGCGGAACCGGACATTCGGTTCACGGCAGGTCCTGGCCGAAAGCCGCCTGTCTGCTCTCGGGTGTGCAACTCGGCAGAGCGGAAGCTGCCGTTCGGCAGTGGCGGCGGCAGCAACCGCCCAGTTGAGATATAGGCCAATGCGGAGCGACCCTCGACTTCTCACCCTTGGGACGGCGCAGCTTCGCGCCCCAAGGGGCCGTTGATGCGCCGCCGCTCGGTTTCGTCGATGAGCAGATCAACTCGGCACATGCTGCTGCCCGGTGCCGCTGCGAGCAGCATTTATAGCTTTTAATCACTACCTGTTCGGCATCCAATTGCGTGCCAGGTCGGGTAAACTGCAGCTATATACGACGAGGTTCACCATGCGCCTGACCGACTTCAAAGTCTTGACCTTCGACTGCTACGGCACGCTTATCGATTGGGAAAGCGGTATGGTTGAGGCACTCAAGCCGCTTATTGGGAAGATCGGGCGCACGCTGAACCGCAACGAGATCCTGGAGGCACACGCCTTTCATGAATCCTCGCAACAGCGCCAGACGCCTGCCAAGCCGTATCGGGAGCTGTTGCCGATCGTGTATAAGCGGCTTGCCGAACAATGGGGCATTCCGGTCACGCATGAGGAATGCGATGTGTACGGCCGCTCGGTCGGAAACTGGCCGGCCTTCGAAGATTCGCCGGGTGCTCTGCAGTACCTCAAGAAGTTCTACAAGCTCGTGATCCTGTCCAACGTGGACAACCGGAGCTTCGAGGGCAGCCGTAAGCGCTTGCAGGTGGAGTTTGATTCCGTCGTGACGGCCGAGGATGCGGGCTCCTACAAGCCGAGCCTGCGCAACTTCGAGCACATGTTGGAACGGTTGAACGCCGGCTTGGCCGGCACGCCTATCAGCAAGGCTGATATCCTGCACACGGCTGAAAGCCTGTTCCACGACCACAAGCCCGCCAACGATTTCGGCCTGGCCTCCTGCTGGATCTACCGCCGCTACAAGGACGAGGGCTTCGGGGCCACGATGGACCCTGGCGACATGCCGCGGACCGATTTCAAGTTCACAAGCATGGCGGCCCTGGCCAAGGCGCACCAGGAGCAGCTTCGCGCATGACGGCCGGTGCAACGGTCGAGCGCGGGCCGTTTCCCGCTGATCCCAGCGCCGGGATGGTCCTACCCATGGTAGCGGGTGTCACTCCGCTGTGGGGAAGTAGGCCGACAGCTCCAGGTATTGCTTCACGAAGACGGGCTTGATGACAACATAGGAGAAATACTTCGCAATCCCGATCCCCGTCGCCAACAGGTCCTCGATCGTCTCCTGGTAGTGGTTTATGGAACGAATGACGAACTTCAGCAGGTAGTCGTAGCCGCCGCTGACCAGATAGCACTCGGTGATCTCAGTGATGGTGCGGATGCGAGCCTCGAACATTGCAAAATCGGCGCTGCGGTGATCGGACAGAGTCACTTCCGTAAATACAGTGACGGTGTCGCCCAGCCTGCGAAGTTCGATTCGGGCGCCGTATCCAGCGATATACCCGGCCTTTTCCAGCCGCTTCACGCGCATCAGGCACGGGCTTGGCGATAGGCCCACCTTCCCGGCCAGCTCGAGGTTGGTGATCCGGCCATTCAATTGAAGTTGCGTCATGATCTGGAGATCGATCCGATCGAGCCTGAGAGCGCCTGTCATCGAACGCGGTCTTTCAGCATAGGCGATCCCCAAACCTTTGTCAGACCCGCGGTCTTTCCAGAATGCGGCGAACCCGTCCATCAAGCCGTAGCCCGAGCTGCGGTAAGCGCCAGCACATGTTCGTTGACAATCCGGTCGCGGTGATCTGGCGTAGCCAGCACCTGGCTGCCCCCTCGGCGCTATCTTCGAGGAGGATTGCCCGCATTGCTACACCAGCGCTGCGGCGTCGAGCCGGGCGGGGAGGATGCGATCGAGGTCGAGGCGGTACTTGTCTAGAAAGTCGGGCAGATTACGGCCCAAGACGAGCGCGGCTGCGACCTTAGCCGCCGCCGGAGCGCCCATGACGCCATTGCCGCCCTGCCCGGCGAGCCAGTGGAACGACGGCTCATGCGGGTCCGGTCCGATCACAGGCTGCTGGTCGGGCGCGAAGGTGCGCAGGCCGGCCCAGCGGCTGACGATGCGGTTTACTTTCATCGTCGTGGCAGTCTCGATCCGGTCCACCGCGACCGCGATGTCGTATTCCTCCGGGGCGGCGTCGCAGGGTAGGGTCGCGGTCTTGTCCACTGGGGACACCATTACGCGCCCGGCCTCCGGCTTGAAGTACCAGGTCTCGTCCTGGTCGAATGTCATGGGCCAAGTGCGGACGTTGGCGCCGGCCGGAGGGTCGAACGTGATGGCAGTGCGGCGATACGGCGTCAGTCCCTTCAGCCGGACGCTTGAGCGCTTCGCCAGGTCATCGGCCCACGACCCTGCGGCGTTCACCACCTTGTCGGCCGTGAACGCGGCCCCGGAGGTCCGCACGTGCCAGACGCCGTCACGGCGCTCGAGCTGTACGGCCTCGGTGGACATCACGACCTGCAGGCCGTTCGCCTTGCCAAGCCGGACATAGCCCTGGACCATGGCGTCTGCGTCGATATCGGCGCAGTTAGGCTCATAGAGCGCGGCTGCGAACTGCTCCGTCCGCACTGTCGGCGACAGTGGCGAGGCATCGGCCGCCGACATCAGGCGGCAAGGCACGCCCCGCCGCTCCAACTCGTCCCGCGCAGCCTTCAGCTCGCCACTTTGCGCGGCGGTGCCGAAGTATAAGGCCCCGATCCGATGCAGCAGCGGCGCGGCAGCGAAGCCCGCTGGGGGCGCCTCGAAGAACGCACGGCTTGCCGTAACCAGCGTCTGCCAGCCTAGCGGGCCGTAATTCTCCGAGATCACAGCAGCCGAGCGGCCCGTGCTGTGATAGCCAAGCCCTGACTCCCGCTCCACCAGCACGACGCTGGCATGCTGCGACAGCTCGTAGGCGACCGAGGTACCGGCTGCACCGCCGCCCACGACCACACAATCGAAATGGTCCATCACTTGCTCCCCGTTACTCAGGCGTTCGCGGCGGCGAGCGCGTCGCCGAGGATTGCTAGCGCCTCGTCCATCTGAGCGTCAGTCGTAACCAGCGGCGCCAGGAAGCGGATGACATTCCGATGCACGCCGCACTTGATCACCAGCAGCCCACGGTCGCGCGCTGCATCGATGACGCGCTGCGCCATTGCGGCGTCGGGTGTGCCAACTGAATCGACCATCTCGATCGCCTGCATGAAACCGAGGCCGCGCGCGTCGCCGATGGCCCCGTGCTTCTGCTTCAAGGCGGCTAAGCCGGTGCGCAGACGTTCCGCCAATGCCACTCTCCGCTCCAAAAGCCCGTCCTGCTCGAAGGTGTCCAGCACCGCCAACGCCGCGGCGCATGCGAGCGCGTTACCTCCGTAAGTGCCGCCCAAGCCGCCCGGCAGCGGCGCGTCCATCATTTCGGCGCGGCCCACGACGCCGGACAGCGGAAGGCCGCCGGCCAGGCTTTTCGCCACGGTGACCAGTTCCGGCCGGATGCCTGCCTGCTCAAAAGGCGAATATCGTGCCGGTACGGCCGAAGCCGGTCTGAATTTCGTCCGCAATCAGCACGATGCCATGCTGGGCCGTGATCGCGCGCAGGCGCTGCAAAAAGTCAGGGGGCGCGGCCAGGAAGCCGCCGTCGCCCTGCACCGGCTCGATCAGGATGGCGGCAACACGCTCCGGTGCGATCGCAGTGGCGAACAGCTCGTCCAGCTCCCTCAGAGCCCGCTCGGTCGTGATGCCTCGATACGGGTTCGGAAATGACGTGTGATAGATATCCGCCGGAAGGGGGCCGAAGTTCTGCTTGTAGGGCCGAGCGAAGCCCGTCAGCGCTACGCCCAATAGGGTTCGGCCGTGGAAGCCGCCGCAGAAGGCGATTACACCGGGGCGGTTGGTGTGCGCGCGGGCAATCTTCACCGCGTTCTCGACCGCTTCCGCACCGGACGTCAGGAAGATGCTCTTGTAAGCCTCGCCGCCGCCGACCAGCGCGTTCAGGCGCCGGGCCAAGGCAATGTAGGGCTCGTAGCCTGCGACCTGAAAGGAGGCGTGGCTGATGCGGCCGAGTTGCGCCTGCACTGCGGCGACCACGCGCGGATGGTTGTGCCCGACGTTCAGCACGCCGATGCCGCCCACGAAGTCTAGGTAGCGGTGCCCGTCCACGTCCCACACTTCGCTGCCCTGCGCCCGCTCCAGCACCAGCGGATGCGCGGTGATGAGGCCGCGTGGTACATGTCGCTCGCGGTTTGCCAGCAGGGCGTCGGTCTTGGCAGTGTCAGTCGTGAGTGAGTCGAGCATCGCATCACTCCGAAGGTCGGTTTCTATGGGCGACAAAATAGGCTGCAGATCTCAGCCAGAATCGGCGTTTTCAAGGGACGCGGCAGCTTTGCTGTCTGCGAGACGGGCGCGAGCCGGCATGAAATGCCGCCGCTGCCGCCCACGGCTCAGTCGAGGCGCGCCGGATCGAGGGACGAGTTACTCCGGCACCAACGGCCGATCGCCGGCGTGCGATGCTGAAGCAGCCAGTCGGTGTCTCCGCCGCGATTACGCCGTGGAACTTCCCGGCCGCGACTTCGGCCTTTCGGCCGTAAAGCAGACTGCCGGTTTACCGCCAGCCTCGGCTGTTTTTTTTGGGAGCCGAAAGCCAGGTCCGCTTTCGAGAGGTTGGGAGTAGCGCGCCTTTGATCGAGATGGTGCGCAGAGCCGCCGGCGCACAGCTGTGCTGAACGTCCGGTTCCTGCGTCGCCTGGCAGGCCGGCCTGTGGCCGGGTTGGGTCGATTCCGGCTGTTCAGGTCAAGCGATCCGGCTACCGCTGCTTTGGGTCGGAATCGGCGGCCGACGGGCCACGAGCTTCTAACGCCGCTTTGGGCGGGGTGTACTGCGCCCCAATCCCACCACACCACCACGCGTGCAATAAGCGACCGTGCAGTTCCGCGCGCTTGGGCCTTCCGAGTCTACTTCGCCGCCTCCAGAGCGAACCGCGCGGCGAGGTCGCGCCTGATCACGTCGAAGGCTTTGGCGACCGATGTCCGTACTGCGCCCTGACACAGCGGCCCCGAGAACGTCGAGACGAAACTGCGTCGCGCGACGATGGCACCCTCGTTGAAAGCATAGTGGCTCATGTAGCGGAATCCCTCGCCCGTGATGTTGCGATCGCGGGGCAGTCGGTCGGGCCTGCGTCCCTCGGGCAGAGCGAGGGACAGCGTCTCCTCCTGCTGTCCGGCATAGCACGGCGTGGACTCTGTGTCCGGTAGATCGCGCATTCCCATCGGTCCGGCAAGCCCGTCGCCGGGACGCAGGATCACCCGCAAACCGGTCGGCAGCGCGAAACTGTCGCCGTCCAGCCACCCGGGCTGCGGCGCGAGCTTGAAGGTTCCGGAGAGATGGTACGTGTCGGTCACGGGTACGAGCGGGTCCACAATGACATCGCCGGTGCCGCCGCCGTAGCGCAGAATGTTCGCGGCAAAACGCTCTGTGCCGGTGCCCTGCGCGCGGGACGCAATGCCGCGCAATGCCGTCGCATAAGGCCCTGCCCCCGTAGTGATGCTCTCGCCGGTTATCTCACCCGCCGGATCGAGCCGCATCTTTGTGTTGAGCGACATGCTGGCCACACCCCGCGACAAGCCGGGCGTGTTGTGGCGCACCTCGCCTTGTAGCACCGCATGCACCACCGGCTTGCCGTAATCCTGGAACGGTAGCGTTCCGAACGGCGCGCCGCCAGCGGTCGTGTCGGCATAGATGCCCCATTCCGGCAGATAGGTGATGCAGTGCGTGAACGCGCCAACCACGGCTGCCCCCGGCAACGTGTAGGAATTGCCGGAGTTGATCAGTACCGGGTCGGCCGCGAGGTCTTTGGCGCGCATGAGCGCCACCAGCAGCATCACCTGGTCCTTGCAGTCGCCGTAGCCGTTCGACAGTACTTCGTCGGCGGTGTGT
>DASRQX010000267.1:0-14443 GCA_035696165.1 Acetobacteraceae bacterium
TTTCCCAAGAGGCTGGTCAAGATTGGCCGCAGGTCGGTCAATTGAATCCCCAGACGTGAAAAAGCAACGAAACGAATCTCGAGATGGCGCCTCCGATTCTTTTCGGAATCCGCGGCGGCGCCCTTTGATTCTTTGCTTTCCAGTCCGGTCAGCCGATCAGCGCGTCACCCCCGTGGCCACGTCAGTGTTGCACCGCCCAAACCGCTCGGGCTGCGCCGGCGCCAGGACCGGTTTGTCCACAGGGCCTAGTACAGCGTTTCCAAAGAACGACTCCTATCACGACATGCCCAAAACCGGCTTGCCGACTCTTTAGTCTGGACCGGATGATCGGTGCGGTTTCATGGAATCGATGTACTAGCGCGACGGCAGGCTGCTGTACTGGGCATGCCCCCGGGCGGCTCGTCCGGAGGGTTGTTGCGCAAATCGCGCAGCGGCCAATTTGCCCGCACGGCGGCCGCGGCCCGGGTGGCGCTGACCAGCGTCGGGCCGCCCGGCACCGCGGGCAAGGACGAGTCCCCCGGCGATTTAAGGGATCGTCAGAAATTAACCGTTCTGGTCGGTCGTCAAAACGCGAGCACACGACTCGATCAGACCGCCGAACCAGATTCGGTTATTTCCTTCCGGGCCCTAACCGCCGCCGCCTCGTCCGCGGGGCATGCCCCCGGGCGCTCGTCGGGAAGGTTGTTGCGCAAATCGCGCAAGGGCCAATTTGCCCGCACGGCGGCCTCGGCCCGGGTGGCGTTGACCCGCGTCGGGACGCACTGCACCGCGGGCAAGGACAGGTCCCCCGGCAATCCAACCACCACCGCCTCGTCCCGAGCGCATGCCCCCGAGCGCTCCTCCCGAGGGTCGTTGCGCAAATCGCGCGCGGCGCCACCGCCCGACTGCCGCGCCGTCCGCCGCGCCTCCCGCTTCGCCGCGCGGGCGAACACGATCGCCGCCTTCCACGGCGCCCGGACGGCAGCCTCGGCCCGCGCCGCCAGGCGTTCGGCCACCCGGCGCGCGGGCGCTATCGGTGTCCCCTCGCTCGGCACCTGCTCTCCAGGCGCCGGTCCGTCCGCCCCCAGTGCGCAGGCATACCCCTCGGCCTTTGACCCAAGGTCATACCCCTTGGCACTTGGCCCGGTGGCGCACCCGGTGGCAGCTGCGCCAATGGGCCAGCCTCGGTGGGATTTGCCGCAATCGGGCACAGCTCCATCGGGTTTGCGGTCGCACTCACGCCGCCACCCCGCTACCCGCGACCGCGCGCGGCCCACTGCGGGCGGCACCGCCGCCTTCCGGCGGCCCGGCCGCCGTGCCGTCGGGCGGCGAGACACCAGGCTCGCCTGCTCCGCCGCCGCACCATCGTTCACAGCATGGCCCTGAGGATCCCGGCCAGGCTGGCCATCGGGTTCGGCTGCGCCGGGTCCCGCCCGCGCACCCGGCCGGGCAGGCCAAACCTCGAGCGTCCAGCGATCGCCCTGTTCCAAGGTCACGCCATCCGGACGCGCGACACGTCCGGATGACGGTATGCCGGGCCTGCTCGGCGGCCCCTCCGCCGCCGCTGTGGCCGCCGCCGCCGCCTCACCCCCTGCCGTCTCGGCCCGCGGTTCGACCCTTGCCATCGTGGTGCGCCCGAGGGCAGGCTCCGCCCGGCGAGCCACAAGGTCTTGCTCCCCAACCGCCGCCCCCGGGGCCGCCGTTTCATGCCGCCCAGGGCTTGCCGCCGGGTTTTCGACCGGATTTCCCACAGGACTTTCCACCGGGTTACCCACCGGGTTACCCACCGGGTTACCCACCGGGTTATCCACTCGATTTCCCACCGGTTTGCGCATTGCGGTTCCCTCTGGGTTTCCCACCGGACGTCCCACCGGCTCGCCCACCGGTTCGGCCACCGGGTTTCCCATTGGGCTTCCCACCGGAATTCCCACCGAACTTCCCACCGGGCCCGCACCAAGGACCGGACTGCCGGTCCCCTCGCCCCGGCACCAGATCGCGTCCAACGCGTCGAGATCGAACCCGTCCACCGCCCACACGTCGCGAAACGGCATCACCCGCAATTGCCGCCGTTCCAGCGAACGCTCCAGCCGGGCCACCGTCTGCGCCAACGCATCCGCCAGGCGGGTCAGCCGGCACATCTCCAGCATGTCCAACCCCGGTGCGTGGATCTGCGCCGCCATCCCGTCCGCCAGGAACTGGAACACCGCGAACTGCCCGGCCAGGTGCCCCTGCGCCGCGTCCATCGGCACCCGCGCGGCGGACCTCCTTGATGACCCGTGTCACCCGCGCGTGGCGCCAGGCGGCGGAATGGCAGCGAACACACCGCCCAGCAGATCCGGCGGTATGTGGTACTCCGGCATCAACTCCTGGATGACGCGGAAGGTGATGGCGGCGGGGTCTTCGGACATGATGATGCTTCCAGGCTGAAATCCGGTTGGTCGTCGGCGACAATTATACTGACTTTACCGAGAAGTCAAACTAACATTTGAAGGGTACTGATTTGCCGGGCCGGAGTGCCGATGTCGATGCCAGTGCCAGTGCCAGTGCCAGTGCCAGTGCCAGTGCCAGTGCCGATGGTGCGGAGCGGGCCGCGGCAAGCAAGCAGCCAGCGGACACAGCGTTTCACCGAGTACGCACAAAGTTTCATCGAGAGGCGGCAAATGGCGCCGCGCCCAAGGTCACTTCCGCCGGCGCACCAGTCACCAGCGCGAAGCGCCATCGAATCTTCTCGGTGAAACTCTGTATTACTACCTCCACGAATCACCGCACCCCGCGAAGAATTTCCGCTGACACGACAACAACATATTGAATAAGCTTGTTCTTCCGGCCTACTGGCCACAATCGTGTCCGGCGCAGCAAAGCTAATTCAGCCGCCGATGCACGCCGATAAGACCAATGCCCCACAGGCCCAGCACTGCCTGCCCCGGCGGAGGCCGGGGATGCGCCTGATCTCCAGGCGCGGGTTGCCGAAGTTGAGCAGCAGGCAGACCTGCAGACCCGGCGCCCGAAGGTAGTTGATGCATTGGGCGCGATGGATGTTAGCTACCGCCCTGATGGCCTTCAACTCGACGATCACCAATTGCTCGACCAGCAGGTCAACAGCATTGTCACCGACGATGATCTCGTCGTACATCACGGTGACGCCGCGCTGCTGCGCAACCGCAAGGCCGGCCTTGCGAAGCTCATGCGCAAGTGCATTTTCGTACACCTTCTCAAGAAATCCAGCTCCAAGAGCATTGGAGACAGTCATGGCACTGCCGATGATCGGCCCCGTCAGATGGTCCAGCACGGTGTCATCGGCGTTCATCCGCGGCTAAATATTCCTTGCTTCCTTCGCACCAACACCTTGCCGAAAAGTTGACAGGTCCATCGGTTCGGCCGCTTGAGTCGGCGGCAGGTCGATGGCGGCACTATCGGTCGTGCCTTTTTGGTTGCGGCCAACGGCCGCGCTTTGTGCGATTGCTTGCCTGCCGCGCCGACCCGGCGAGCCCGTCAAGGAAACGCCAAGCACAACCCGCCTTTCCCAAGGCCAAACGAACTTGACTCGGCGGAGCATCGGAGCACACACCCAGCCGTGCCCGTCATCCGGCTTTCCAATGAGCAGCATTGGGAGTACGCCATGCCGAGAACCTCTTTCGCCACGATCTCAATTGGCGCTGTATTCCTCTCCATCCTGGGTGGCATCGCCCTTGCGGTGCAGGACAGATACACGCTGCAGGTGCCCGACGGGCTCGCATTTTCCGACTTCAGGGGCTACGAGGATTGGCGCTACGTGGCGGTCAGCCAGGTCAAGGACGGAATAAAAGTCATCGCGGCGAATCCGGCGATGATAAGCGCATATAGATCAGGCCTCCCTGCAAGCGGAAAGACTTTCCCTGACGGCTCGAAAATTGTGAAAATCGAGTGGTCTCAAAAGCAGAATACCGTTTCGCCATACTTCGTGATGGTGCCTGACGCCCTGATGTCCGTCTCGTTTATCGAGAAGGATACGAAGAGATTTCCCAACACGCACGGGTGGGCCTATGCCCAGTTTGTCTATGATCCGGCGACCGACACGTTCAAGCCGTCCGGGACCGGCGCCGAATGCGGCTACGCCTGCCACACAACCGTAGCGGCGCAAGACTACATCTACACCGCCTATCCCAAGCGATGAATGCGGACTGGGGGGAGTCGGATTCCGCGCGTTCTTGCCGGGCGCGCGCAGCGTGCGAACGTGGTTGACCGGGTCCTCGGCTCAGACGGTCCGGCTTCCTCGCCAGGCCGACCTGCGGCACTCGGTACCGAGCGTCAGATTTTATCCACCGGTCGACGTTGAACGTTAGTTAGTGGTCAAAATCTGACATTTGGTACCCGGTCCATTAAGTCAGTTCGGGGTGGTCGGCGGACCTCTGGTTATTCGTCACACCGACAAAGCGGCGCGCAGTTTGTGGCCAACCTCACTTCTGCGTAGCCGCGGCTCATGCTATTCTGCAGAACCTGGGATGGAGATTTTGTAGCATGGCGAAGTTCGTCTTCGGATTGAACCAGTCCCTGGACGGCTACGTCGACCACCAGGAATTTGCCCCTGGTCCCGCGCTCTTTCGTCACTTCTACAAGCAAGTGCGTGACCTGACCGGCAGTGTGTACGGTCGCCGCACGTATGAGGTAATGCGTTATTGGGACGAAGACCGTCCTGAGTGGGGTCCGGAGCAACGCGACTTCGCGGTGGCGTGGCGGAGCCAACCGAAGTGGGTCGTATCGCGCTCGTTGAAGTCAGTCGGCCCCAACGCGACACTTGTCGAGGATGACATCGAGGCGGTGATACGCGGGCTGAAGGCTCAACTCGTTGGGGAGATTGCCGTTGCCGGACCAAGCCTGGCACGAAGCCTAACCGACCTTGGTCTGATTGATGAGTATCGACTCTACTTCCGCCCCGTCGTGCTTGGTCGTGGCAAGCCATTCTTCGCCGGCCCCCGGCCGCCGCTCCGCCTTGTGGCCAGCGATCTGATTGGCGAGGACGCGATCAGGTTGACGTACGTTCCTGCTTGATCACGCAAACTGCCACCAACCCAACCTACCGCCACGTTAACCCTGCGTCATGCGCCGCCCGCACGCCCGTCGGCTGCTTGCAATGCCCGCCGGTTCCGCTATGTCGGCCAGCCGACCGATACCAGCGGCTGACCAAGGGAGGCCCGGCGTGGCAGGTCCGGCGTGGGAGACCCGGCGTGGGAGGCAAGGTGTGACCGACGGCCCGAACAACGCGGCGTTGATCGAGATCGAGCATCTGACCAAGCGCTTCGGTCACCTCATCGCGGTGGACGACGTGTCGTTCAGCGTCGCGCGCGGCGAGGTGCTGGGGTTTCTCGGCCCGAACGGCGCCGGCAAGTCGACCACCATGCGCATGCTGGCCGGCTTCATGCCGCCAACCTCCGGCACGGCGCGGATTTGCGGCCATGATGTGGGCACGGACGGCATCGCCGCCCGCCGAATGCTGGGCTTCCTGCCCGAGGGCGCGCCGACCTATCCCGACATGACCGTCGAGAGCTTCCTGCGCTTCGTCGCCAAGGTGCGCGGCTACCGTCGGGCCGAGCTGGACGAACGGATGGACAAGGCGGTCGCACTGACGCATCTCGATCTGGTGCTGGCGCAGCCGATCGAGACCCTCTCCAAGGGTTTCAAACGCCGCGTCGGCCTGGCCCAGGCGCTGCTGCACGACCCGCCGGTGCTGGTGCTGGACGAACCCACCGACGGCCTCGATCCCAACCAGAAGCGCGAGGTCCGTGCGCTGATCTCGGACATGCGGCGGCACAAGGCGATCGTCATCTCCACCCATATCCTCGAGGAGGTGGACGCGGTCTGCACCCGCGCGATCATCATCGCGGCGGGGCGCGTGGTGGCCGACGAGACACCCACCGAACTGCAGGCGCGCCATCCGTCGGGCAAGCTGGAGGACGTGTTCCACCAGTTGACGTTGGATCAGTTCGCGCGCGAACAGCAGAAGGAAGCCGCCTGAGCATGCGAACCACGTTCATCGTCGCGCGCCGCGAGCTGGGCGGCTATTTCGCGACGCCCGTTGCCAGCGTGTTCATCGTCATCTTCCTGGTGCTGCAGGGCGCGCTGACGTTCAACCTGGGCAACTTCTTCGGCCGCGGCCTGGCCGACCTTAATCCGTTCTTCAGCTTCATTCCGTGGGTGTTCTTGCTGCTGGTCCCCGCGATCACCATGCGGCTGTGGGCGGAGGAACGCCGGCTCGGCACGATCGAGCTGCTGCTGTCGCTGCCGATCACCCAGGGCCAGGCGGTGGTAGGAAAATTCCTCGCCGCCTGGGCGTTCTGCGCCATCGCGCTGGTGCTGACGTTTCCTTTTGTGATCACCGTCAATATTCTGGGCAACCCGGACAACGGCGTGATCGCCTCGGGCTATGTCGGCGCGTTGCTGATCGCCGGGGCGTTCCTGTCGGTGGGATGCGCGCTGTCAGCGACAACGAAGAACCAGGTGATCGCCTTCGTGCTCGCGCTCGCCGTGTGTTTCCTGTTCGCCATGGCGTCATATTCGGTGGTGACCGACTTCCTCAGCCAGAACATTCCGACCCTGGCGGCGATCGCCCGCCGGCTGGCGGTGATCGACCGGTTCCAGGACTTCACCCGCGGCGTGGTCAGCGCGCGCGACCTGGTGTTCTTCGCCAGCTTCATCGGATTCTGGCTGTTCCTCAACACGGTGATCGTCGAGCGGACGAAGGCGGGCTAGACCGATGCAGCGTCGCACACTCTCCGCCGTCGTCGCCGTGCTTGCCGTCGCCGCGATCGCGATCGGCGTGAACATGTTCGCCGACGCGCGCCTGGCCAATGACCGCGTCGATCTGACCCAGCAACATCTGTATACGCTGTCGCCGGGCACGCGGCAGATCCTGGCCGGGCTGAAGGACCCGGTCACGCTGAAGCTGTTCTACTCGCGCAAGCTCGGCGCCGCGGTGCCATCCTACGGCGCCTACGCCGACCGGGTGCGCGAGATGCTGCAGCAATATGCCGCGGTGGCGAACGGCAAGATCCGGCTGGAGTATTACGACCCCGAACCGTTCAGCGACACCGAGGACCAGGCGCTGTCCTACGGGCTGCAAGGCGTGCCGATCGATCAGTCCGGCGAGCAGGTCTATTTCGGCCTGGTCGGCGCGAACCTGCTCGACGACGAGCGCACCGTCGCGTTCTTCCAGCCGGAGCGCGAGCCGTTCCTGGAATACGACCTGAGCAAGCTGCTCTACGAACTGTCCAATCCCAAGCGCCCGGTGGTCGGTGTGATGTCGTCGCTGCCGCTGGACGGCGATCCGCGCCAGATGATGATGAACCAGGGACGCCCGGGCGGCGGCGGCCAGCCCTATGCCTCGACCACGCTGCTGCGCCAAACCAATGACGTGCGCACGGTGCCGACCGATGCGCAGGTGATCGATCCGGCAATCCAGGTGCTGCTGGTCGCCGAGGTACAGAACATGTCGGAGGCGACCCAATACGCCATCGATCAGTTCGTCATGCGCGGCGGGCGGCTGATGGTGATGGTCGATCCGTGGAATGAGGCGATGGCGGCGGCGCCCTCGCCCACCGGTATGCCGCCGGAAGATACCGGTTCCGATCTGCCGAAGCTGTTCAAGGCGTGGGGGATCGAGTTCAATCCGAAACAGGTGCTGGGCGACCTGGACGGTGCATGGCGCGTGCGTGCCAGCCCCGGCGACCGCGTGCAGGCGGTGGACTACGTCGCCTGGTTCAACATTCGTGACGGCATCAACCACGATGACCCGGCAACCGCCGATCTGCAGCAGGTCACCGTCGCGTCCTCGGGGTTCATCGCCAAGGCGCCGGGCGCGCCGATCAGCTTCACGCCGCTGCTGACCTCGGGTCCAAGCAGCGGGCCGGTGCCGGTCGATGAGGTGAAGATGCCGGATCCGGCGAAGATCCTGGCCAACTTCAAACCCACCGGCGGCCCGCGCGTGATTGCGGCGCGGGTGCGCGGGGAACTGAAATCCGCCTTCACCGGGCCGCCGCCGTTGGCCAAGGACCAGAAGCGGCCGGATAATTTCCCCGCCTATATCGCCGAGACGAAGGCCCCGGCGAACCTGGTGGTGGTGGCCGATTCCGACATCCTGGACGATCGCTTCTGGGTGCATGTGCAGGACTTCTTCGGCCAATCCCAGGCCACGCCGTTCAGCGACAACGGCCCCTTCGTTGCGAACCTGATCGATACGCTCGCGGGCGGCGATGCGCTGATCGGGCTGCGCGCGCGCGGTGCCTCGGCGCGGCCGTTCACGCTGGTCGATCAGATGCAGAGCGCGGCCGAGGCGCAGTTCCGCCAGACCCAGCAGGCGCTGCAACAGCACCTGGATGCGGTACAGAAACAGTTGCAGACGTTGCGACAAGGGAATGGGCCAGCCGGGGCGGAAGCCGGCGACCAGTCCGCCCAGCCGGTGATCACCCCGGAACAGCGCAGCGCGATCGACGCGGCGCGGCAGGATATTCTTGCAACGCGGCAGAAGCTGCGCGCAGTGCAATTCGAGCTGAACCGCGACATCGCGCGGCTGGAGACCGAGCTGCGGCTCTTCAACATCGTTCTGGTGCCGGCGGTGCTGACGATCCTGGCGATCGCGCTCGGCATCGTCCGGCGCCGCCGCCGCGCGAGGGGCGCCGCGCCGGAAACCCGGGCGTCCGAGCAACGGGCTTCAGGAGCCCGGGCATGAGGACAGGCGGGCTTGTGGTGCTGTGCGTGCTGGGCGCGGCGGCGCTGGGCGGCGGGTGGTATTTCGGCACCGCTCGCGAGCCGGCCATGCAGACCAGCGTCGCCGGTGGCACGCTGATGTTCCCGGGCCTGACCGCGCACCTGGCCGATGCAGCGCGGATCGAGATCACCCACCAGGGTACGACGATCGCCCTGGTGCGGCTGGGCGACAAACCCGAATCGTCCTGGGGCCTGCAGCAGCGCGGCAACTACCCAGTCCAGGTCACCAAGTTACGCGGGATGCTGACCGCACTGACCGAACTGCGGCTGGTCGAACCGCGCACCACCGATCCGACGTTGTTCGGCCGGCTCGGGCTGGCGGACACCGACCAGAAGGACAGCTCGGCCGATCTGCTGCGCGTATTCGACAGCGCGGCCAAGCCGATCGCCGAGCTGCTGGTCGGGCATCGCCGGGTGCGCACCGCGGGCAATGTGCCGGACCAGGTGTTCGTGCGCCGGCCGGGCGAGGTGCAGACCTGGCTGGCCGAGGGCAGCCTGCAGGTCGACGCCGATCCGCAGCTATGGCTCGATCGTGACATCATGAACATCGATCACTCGCGCATCGCCGGCGTCGTGGTGCATCGTGGCGATGCCGAACTGGATTTCGCGGCCAAGGACGGCAAGCTGGTGCTGACCGCGCCGGCCAATCCCCCGCCGCTCGAGGACTACAAGCTGGACGACCTGGACCGTGGGTTGGAACTGCTGACCTTCGAGGATGTCACGCCGGACAAGGACGCCGCGGCGAGCAAGGTGGGCGATCCGATCGGCACCTCGGTGTTCACCACCTCGGATGGGCTGGCGGTGCACGTGACGGTGCTGAAGGGCGAGAAGGATATCTGGGCGCGGTTCAGTGCCGACGGCGGCGAAACAACCCCCGGCGACAAGGCCGCCAGTGACAAGCCCCCCAGCGACAAGATCAAGGACGAGGCGGCGAAGTTGAACGCGAAGCTGGCCGGATGGACGTTCCAGCTTGGGTCGTGGAAACAGGCGGCGCTGACACCGGACCTGGATGCGCTGAAGGCGCCCCCCCCTGCCCCCACTTCGGCGGCTGCCCCCGCGCCGACTGCTACCCCTGCCCCGCCCGCTGCCCCACCCACCGCGCCCACCGCGGCGCCAACCGCGGCTCCGGCAGCCGCGCAGCCCGCGGCGCCCACCGCGGCTCCGTCCCGCGCGCCGGCCGCGCGGAAGCCGTGAGCGATCGGGAGTATCCGGCGCGGCCCATCGTCGGAATCGGCATCGTGGTGCTGAAGGATGACTGCGTGCTGCTGGTGCGCCGCGGCAAGCCGCCCGGCGTGGGAAGCTGGACGCTGCCAGGCGGCGCGCAGGAGCTTGGCGAGACCTGCGAGCAGGCGGCGCGGCGCGAGTTGGCGGAAGAGACCGGGCTGTCGGTCGGGAAACTGCACCTCGCGGCGAATGTAGACAGCATCCGCCGTGACGCGCGGGGACGCGTGCAGTTTCATTACACCATCATCGACTATGCCTGTCGGTGGGAGTCGGGAGAGCCGATGGCGGCGACCGATGTCACCGAAGCGGTTTGGGCCAAGCTGACCGATCTGGATGCATACGGGCTGTGGAGCGAGGCGCATCGGGTGATCGCCATTGCGCGCGGGCTGGTGGGGTAGCGTTCGCGACCGGCCCGATCGCAACAATCGATACCGACCCGGACTATTTCGCCTGTGCCGCTTTCCAGGCCTCGTATTCCGGTCGCGCCACGTCCGAGAGCGGATAATAGCGGCGCAGGTCACCACCTTCGCTGAGCCGCAGGCGGGAGAACGCCTCCCATTCGTGGTGCACGCTCGCCTTCGCCAGCAGCGCCGGCGCCAACTTGGCCGGGACCACCACAGCACCGTCATCGTCGGCCACGATGATGTCGCCCGGCATCACCAGCCGGTTGCCGCAGGCCACGGGCACGTTGACCGCAAAAGGGAAAATACCAGTCTGAGTGTGGAAGTTCGGCGTGGCACCGCGCATCCACAGGCCAAGGTCGAGCTTTTTTGCTTCGGGCAAATCACGGATGCAACCATCGATCACCAAGCCGGCGCCGCCGCGGCCCACGAAGTAGGTCAGCATCATCTCGCCGAACACACCGCTGCGCATGTCCGCGCGAGCGTCCACGACAACGATGTCGCCGGGCTGGGTGTGATACAGCACATGCCGGTGCAGTTGCTTTTCCGGGTCGGCGTATTCGTCGGCGCCGTAGAGATCCTCGCGGATCGGCATGAATTGCAGCGTCAGCGCGGGACCGGCGACACACTTGCCGGGCGTGAACGACACCGGGCCGCTCATGTGCGAGTCGCGGATGCCCAGGCGGCTGAGTTCGGCGCTGGCGGTCGCGCTGCCGATAGCGGCCAGCCCCTCGGTCAGATGCCTGGGTGGGCGCGTGATGTCCAGTGTATGGGTCATTTGTTTCGTCCTCGGCGAGCGATGCGATAGGCCGTCCGGTCCATGATGCCACGGCTGCGGCGCGACGTCGCTCTGCCGACGGTGACAGGCAGTTTGCCCACCTTTGGCCGTGGCCAATATATGTGTCATGGCCAATACACGTGTCATGGCCGGGCTTGGCCCGGCCACCCACGACTGTCTTTGTTGCGAGCGGCAAAGTTGTGGAGTGACCGGGCTGATCCCCGGGTCAAGATGCCCGGGGACAATCATGCCACGGAATGCTACAATCTATCTTCACTCGATTCGGTTATTCCGCGTCAGGCCCTAAGCCCGCACATTCCCCGCGGCTAATGCACCTCCGGCCCCGCGACCACCGGCGTGACAGCGCTCACGGCAAGCAGCGCCGGAACCGCAAGCTGAGCGATCAGCCGCACCCGCGGCAGATCGCTCTCCGTGTAGTGCCCGGCCCGGTGGCACAGGTTCAATGTGCCCAGCGTCTGGCCGCACCAACGCGCCGGCATGTTCAGAATCGATTGACAGCCCAGCGAATCGATCAGCGCATGGTCGAAGAAATGGGCCGCGATGTCCTCGGCGGTGCGGCCGATATACGGCTCACCGCCATGGATCACACGCGCCATCCAGGCGCTGTCGGTCACCGGCTTGCGTCCGCCGATCGGATAGGCCTCCGGCTTGTTGGTGTAGAAACGTTCCGATTGCCGCAACGCCGGGTGGTGCACCAGGATAGTAAACAGGATGTGACCCGGCGCTGCGGCGAGCGCGGCCTCGATGGCGCGAAACGTGGCGCCCGGCTGGTCGGAATGGGGGCGCGCCGCGAGAATGGTCTCCATAGTGTCGTCCTCTATGCCGGCGGCTCACAGGCTTGATCCGCCGGCTTGTGTTGGTTATCTTCACGGACTAACGCGTTAGTTCAACCCCGGCACCATCGGCAGGCTCAACGGCGCAAGTTGGTCGGCGCTGCGCTTCCCCCAGTCGTATTGAGGCACCGCGGCGATCATGCGGGCTTGCGCCTCGGTCAGCGCCTCCAACGCGGCAGCGTGGTCCAGGGTCAGCACCTTGCCCCGATCCACCACCAGGTGTCCGTCGATGAAGATCTGGCGGATGGCGCGGTCCGCGGCGGTGTAAACCAGGGACCGCAACGGGTCGCGGGCCGGCATCATCCAGGGGTTCTTCAGGTCCACCAGCACCAGGTCGGCTTTCGCGCCAGGCTCCAGGCGGCCGATGTCGGTGCGCCCCAGCGCCTGGGCGCCGCCGGCGGTGGCGGCGTGGAAAATGTCAGTCAGGCTGGTTGTCGTGATGTCCTCGGCGGCGACGCGGGCAAGGGTAGCGGCGAGACGCATTTCCTCGATCAGGTTGTGCGGGGCGACGTCGGTGCCCATGCCGATGTTGACGCCCTTTCTGCGGTAACGCCCAAAGTCTTCCAGGGTCTGGCCGTAGCGCGCGAAGGGGGATGGGCAGTGCGCGATGGATGTTTCGGTCTCGACGAGAATATCAACGTCCCGGTGCGTGTGCCAGCGCAGCCAGGAGTGCTCGTCGATGAAGATGGCGTGGCCGAGGATGCTGTTGCGGCTGAGGATGCCCAGGTCGTGCGCCCACTGCACCGGCGTGATGCCGTGGCGGTTGGTCATCTCGTGAAATTCATTCACGCTTTGCGAGCAGTGGGTGGTGTACGGAAGGTTTCTGGCGACAGCGGCGTCGTGGCTGTCGCGCAACAAATCCGCGGTGCAGGTGTCGATCTGCGCGGGGGACACGATGCCCGACAGGCGGCCGCTGGGGTCGGCCTGGGCCGCGTCGATCAGCGTGAGCGCGGCATCGAGGCCGCGGCGGCCGGCCGCTTCGTCCCAGGTGTATTTCAGTTGCCAGTTGTTTTCCAGGTGCCAGCGGGCCGAGGCATAGCTGGGGGCAAGGAAAACCCGCAAACCGGAGTGCGACGCGAGATCGATCCAGCCCTGGTCTATGCCCGACAGGTCGGCGACGCTGGTGATGCCGGTCAGCAGCATCTCGCAATAGGCGGCGGTCTTGCCGGCGAGGCGGCCGGGCGCATCGGGGCGGAAGGCGAAGCCGCGCTCGTACAGGCCCGACATGAACATGGTCGGCAGGCCGTGTTCCTCGCGAATGCCGCGAAAGAACGGTTCGGTGCTGGGGTGGGAATGGATATCCACCAGGCCGGGCATGACCAGAAGGTTGTGGCCGGGGATTTCACTGTCGAAGGCACCGGGGTAGAGGCGGCCGATGAAGGTAACCCGGTCGGCTTCGAAGACCAAGTCAGCGCCTTTCAGATACGCGTGCCGCCCGATGGTGGGGTCCCAGGCGATGATCCAGGCGGCATTTCGGATGCAGGTTACAGGCATGGGGCCTCCGGAGTTGTGGCTTAGGGTCGGATCGAGTTGGCCGCGCAAGCAAGGCCAAGGTCGTCGTGGTCTATCAACGCACGCCTGGCTTATACCAGCGGCCGAATGTATTGATGTATGCTGCCCACCCCCGTCATGGCCGGCCGGAGCTTGTCCTCGGGCGCTTGACCCGGGGGCGGGCCATGACGAGTGGAGAGTCGGGACTTTCGGCCGCTGATATTACAGTCTGCACGGGCCTACAGCATGCCCGGCGAGTACCGTTGCGCAGAGGCTCATACCAACCGCCGGAAGGTTTGACCCTTCATCGGATGGTCGGACGGCCGGTATCACGTCGTTGGTCGCCCGAGCGGCTTTCATTGGGCCGCATCTACGATATCGACTGGCAGGGGTCGTGCGTTGCAACGAGCAAGCAAGCCAAGGCAGCAAGGATTCCACCACGGAGGCACGGTGACACGGAGAAGGAACTTATGCGCTTCGCGCGGTGCCTGAACGGACACCAGCGCGAAGCGCCCAAAATTCCTACTTCCCTCTCCGTGTCTCCGTGTCTCCGTGTCTCCGTGTCTCCGTGGCGGAATCCTTGCTTCCTTGGCTTGCTCGCGATGAAGCGAATTTCCCAAATATCCGATCAGCAGAGCGCCTAGAGGCAGGCTTCGCTTGCGCTCAGGCCGGGTCCGGAGGCGGACCACGGCGCGGGGCAGTGCCAGTGGGTCAATCATGCGGGCGCCTAGTACAGCGTTTCCAAAGAACGACTCCTATCACGACATGCCCAAAACCGGCTTGCCGACTCTATAGTGTGAACCGGATGATAGGTGCGTTTTCATGGAATCGATGTGCTATTAATCAGTCCATAAGTAATGTCATATTTACCTTGACATGACGATTCGAGCGGATTCTTATGTCCGCATGACGCAGGATGACGCTCGAAAGCTGGACCACACAACGCTGGAAGCGCTACGGATTCGCGCGGTGCAAAG
>DASRQX010000268.1:0-2605 GCA_035696165.1 Acetobacteraceae bacterium
GCACGCCAAGTCGATGTGGCTATTCGAAGATGTTGGGGACAAGGAACAGAGCGTCAAAGCGCGGACGGCGTTCTACGGCTATGCGAACCCTTTGCAGCAAGCGGCGCCGGACGACATTGAGGAGCGGCTGCTGAAAGCCGACCAGGCATTGCGGGCTGAACTCGGCCCGATCCTGCTACCGAAGGCCCGTCGTTCAGGTAGCCGCTGGGCGCGGCTCAGAGCGGCGTGGCGGGGGGAGTAGGGGCTGATGATCGAGGTCGCGGCGACGGTGTTGGCGATCGTGACTGCGGGATTTTCGGCGTGGCTATGGCTCAAAGCGTCTCGCGTGCCGCTCCCCCCGTCGACGAGCAATAGCTGGGATGGGAAGGGACCGTTCACCGACGCGCTCAAGAGACAATCCAAGCTCAATGCGGATGCTGCCAAATGCGCGGCGACAGCAGCTATCTGCCAGACCTTGGTGCTGTTGGCTCATTTGGTCGGGCGATGACCGACCCGTTCGATCCGCGCCCGCTGCCCGAGCGATCCGGATCAGGTGATGCGCAAGGCCGACGGGCTGTGAGCCTCCCCGCTCGCATTGGCCCGGTCGAGCTCGGCATGCTGGGCGCCCTGGTGGCGGTCCGCTGCCCGCGCGATCTTGACCCGCTGATGCAGAAGGCCGGCGGGCAATGGGAGCCGGGCAGCCGGCGCTGGCTCATCGAGCGGCGGCGGATGGGTCCGCTAGTGCGGGAGCTGCGGCGTGCCACCGATCCGCTGTTCCGGCGGGCGGGGATCAGCCTGGACGAAGGCTGACCGGCGCGATATATTTTCTATGCTGTTTTAGCATAGAGAGGTCAGCATGCCAGTCACCAGCTTCGACGTCGACGAGCGCACCGCAGAGTTGCTTGCTGGGTTGCAGAAGACGTTCGGGGTCAAGACCAACGCCGCGGTGATCCGCAAGGCGCTGGCCCTGGCGAACGTCGCCAGCCAGCACGCGGGTTCCGACAACACGATCACCATCGCCCCGAGCGAGGACGGCACGAAACCCGCCGTGAAGGTCTCGCTTGCCGGGTAAGCCACCGTCACCGAACGATGCTCGGCAGGAGGAAGAGTTCCTGCGCGGCTTTTACGGGTCGGACGTCCCCGAGGTCGGGCTCAAGGAGGTTGAGGAACGCGGCTACTCCATCGATGAGCAGATCGCGCTGCACCATGCGGCCCTGCGGCAACAAGACGCGAACCTGCGAAAATGGATGGTCGACCGTGTGGTGCCCGCCTTCCTCTGGGCGAACGGCCTGACGCTAGCCGCTCTTGGCCTGCTCGTGGTGCTGGACGAGATCAACCTCGCCTCTCACCTGATCGCGGCGGGCGACCGTATCATCGGCGGTCAGGTGATCATGGCCCTGCTCGGCGCCACCACGGTGCAGGTCGGCGCGATCGCGGCCATCATCGCGCGCTATCTGTTCCCTGGCCGACCGCCCTAACACGCACCCCTAACAGCGCCCGGAAAGGTGCTAAAGCGCGTGACCGGTCCCCGACGTGATACAACCCCTCCATCCGGTGCAACACTTGGAACCGAATTGAGAGCAATGCCTACTCGCCCCTTCGTGCTCGCCATGTTTGTGGTGGCCTGCTTTGGCTCCGCCAGCCTTGGCGTGGCTGAATCATTCGACGGCTCTTACGTAGGGGAAAGATCGCTGACCCAAGGTGACCCTTCCGCCTGCGTGGACAAAGACGCCGTTTCCGTCACCATCCATGGCGGGACGCTGACTTTCACCAACAGCACGGCGAAAAGCTATACCATGAGCTTCTCCCCGAACTCGGACGGATCGTTTGTTCAGCTATCGGCCGATATTGGCGGCGCTGTTGTGAACATACGCGGCCGGATCACCGGGGGCGTGCTGGATAGCGATGTCACGAGTGCCCACTGCGTGCATCACTGGCATCTAGAGAAGAGATAACCTGCCCCGGCGTTCGGCCGGTTCCGCGCCCCGGCCGCAGCCGAAGCAGCGCCAGACCGCCCGCAGCCGCTCGGGCGACATGGCGCCAGGCCGCACGTCGACCACGTCCACATGCCCGCACGCGCGGCAGGCGAGCACCACGCGGACGAAACCCGCAGGCGGTGCGTCGATTTGCATAACCGTTATGGGATTGCCCGCGTCACGGTTTGTCGCTTCGGCGAGACCCATCATCGCCCGCCGGCGCCGTCGGCGACCTCGATCCGCGCAATCGCGACCAGCACCCGGTCGCCGCGGCGAATGATCTCACGACCACGTCCCGGCCGCGCCCGCATCGCATCGTCCTCGACCTTCCCCATGCCTGCCCCCTATGGTGCGCTGCGCTTGGAATTGTCGGGGGCAGGTGGGTCACGACACGGAAGTGCGTTTTACGCACGCTCGGAAAATACCGCTGTTTATCAGAGGGTTGCGAGAGACTGCCAGCGGTCCTGTGATGGTCGAGAAGCCCGACAGTTTGATTGGCGGACGGGAAGACAGCCAGTCGACCTTGTTCCGTTCCCGTCTAGCGTGCGTAAAACGCACTTCCGTGTCGTGA
Organism: Acetobacteraceae bacterium; assembly: GCA_035696165.1. Taxonomy (GTDB): domain Bacteria; phylum Pseudomonadota; class Alphaproteobacteria; order Acetobacterales; family Acetobacteraceae; genus Palsa-883. The sequence continues at coordinate 2,527 of DASRQX010000268.1, forward strand.
CCCCGGTACCGCAGGCAGTAATTGATAAGATCGTCGCGCGATCAACGAAGGTCTCGGCCGGATAGGACCCGCACCGCGT
>DASRQX010000269.1:0-50794 GCA_035696165.1 Acetobacteraceae bacterium
AAAGGGATGCTCTCGGTCGTAACCGTCGCGCAGGTGAATGGCCTGGCGATCGCATCGGGTGCGGCGACGACGAGTGGGAGCGGCACGGGCGTTGGATTGGGCGTGGCTGTGAACGTCGCCAACGTGACGAACCAGGCGACCATCGGCAACGGCACGGTGATCAGCAGTGGCGGCCTGACCGTTGGGGCCAATGTAGGGCAGCAGACGCTCCCACTGGCCACAACGTCGGTGCCGGTGGTGAACACGACGACGGATGCGATCTTCCTGGGCCTGGGCACCGGACTGACGACGGGCACGGAAGTGAAGTACAGCGCCATGGGGGGGACCGCGATCGGCGGACTGACCGACGGCAACAACTATTACGTCAATAATCAGGGCAACGGCACCTTCACTTTCTATGATACCGCGGTCCATGCCACGGCCGGCGGCAGCACAGGGCGGGCCAATCTGACGACCACGGGCGGAGCGGGCACGCAGGAATTCACCCAAACGGAGTTCGCAAGCTTAGTCACCAACAATTTCACGTTCAATCCGACAGGAAACGTCACGCTGCTGACCGGGCTCGGCCTGCATACTGGCGACGCCATAACGTACAACAACGGCGGCGGCACCAACATGGGCGGCCTGTCGAGCGGCGCACAGTATTACGTGATCGATCTGACCGGCGGTCATTACCAGTTGGCTTCCTCGCTGGACAACGCGCTGGCCGGTACCGCCATCACGCTCGGCGCGGCGGGATCATCCAGCGCGCAGGTGTTTCTTGACCGAACCGATAATTTCCGCGCGGACGCGACGTCAGGTGCCAGCGGCGGCAGTATCGGGGTCTCGGTTTCGGTCGGCGTCAACGACGTCAGCAACAACACCGGCGCCAGCGTCGGCGACAGCGCGGCGTTGACGGCGCCGAACGTGACCATTTCAGGCGGTGGCGCGGTCAGTGTGACGGCGTCGAGTTCCGAACAGAACTTTGCCCGCGCGCTTCCCTCCGCGGGCGGTGCCAGCGGCAGCAGTGTCGGCGTGGGTGGGTCGGTCGGCGTGAATGTGGTCAGCAACACGACCACCGCGACGATCATCGACGGCACCACCTGGGCCGGTTCGGCCGGCGCCGTGACCGTGACGGCGACATCGTCCGACACCGTGTTCACCCACGGCGAGAACGGCGCCTCCGGCGGCAGCGCCGCCGTTGGCATCGGCGCGGCGGTCGCGGTCGTCAGCGACACGACGACAGCGTATGTCGGAACCGGCTCCGCAATCTCCGCCGCGGGCAACGTCACGATCACGGCAAGCGACACCGGGGTTTTCGAAACCACGACGAACGCCAGCGCCGCCGGCGGCAGCGTGGCGGTCGGCGCGTCCGTTTCGGTGGCGGTCGTGAAGGAGAACGTCACCGCACAGACCGCGCGGTCGATCACGACCACAGGCGGCAGCATGTCGATCATGGCGATCGCCTCGATCGAGGACCAGACGCTGGCGACGGCGAGCACGGGCGGCGAGTCGTCTTCGGATTCGCAGCAGAACAGCAACGGCATGAGCGGCGCCGACGGCCAGGCCGACAAGCAGATGAACGGCAACAGCGACACCGCCGGGTCGTCGCTGCCGTCATCCAGCAGCAATGTTTCGAACGCGAACGGTGACAGCAGCGGCCAGGGCGGCGGCGACGGCGGCGGCGTTGGTGTCGCGGCGTCGGTTGCGGTGGGCGTGCTGACGGTGAACAACGCGGCGACGGTGTCGGGCGGTGCTGCCCTGTCGGCGACGGGCGCGGTGTCGATCGAAGCATCGGCGGGCATCACCGACAAGACGCAGGCTGTCGGTTCCTCGGTCGCGCTGTCCAGCAACTCCGAAGTCGGCGCGGGTGTCGCGGTCGCGGTGGTGAACACGACGAACAACGCCGAGGTCGGCACGGCGTCCTCGGTCACCGGCAACGGGATCACGATCGAGGCGATCACGCCGGCCAATGACACCTTCGTGGTGTGGGCCGCGTCGGCGGCTGGCGGCACGGGCGATGCGTCGGTGGCCGGTTCGGTCGCGGTGAACGTGGTCAACACTGACAACAACCAGGCCTCGGCCAGCGGCGCGACGCTGAAGTCGAGCGCGGGAATCACGGTACAGGCGACCAACAACCTGTCGATCCAGACGCTGGCGGCGGCGGGTGCGTTCTCGGACGGCGCCGGCGTCGGCGTGGCGGTTACCGTTGGCTATCTGCGCGCCAATTCTACGGCCTTCATCAGCGGGAAGGCGGACGCCGCCGGTGCGATTGCGATCGACTCCAAGCTGAGGCTGTCGCAACTGGGGATCGTCATCCCGAAGAACCCGATCCCACTGCCGTCCGCGACGGCGATTGCGGTGGTCGGCGCAGTGGGCACAAGTCCCACTGTTGCCGGTTCGGTCATCGTGGACGACTTCGGGCTGAACTCCAGCGCCTATATCGGCGCGGGCAGTGCGATCAACCACGGCGGGTATTACGCCGCAACCGGCACCCAGACGATCTCGGTGACGGCCGAGAACACGACGCCGATTACCGCCATCGCCGGCGCGCTGAGTGCCACGACCGGCGCGGCGGGTATCGGCGCAAGTCTTGACCTGGAGCTGATCAACAAGACCACCGGCGCGTACATCGATGCGAACAGCAACGTGGCGGCCGGCGGCTCGGTGACGGTGATGGCGACGTCGTCAGAGACGATGCTGTCGGTGACGGCCACGCTGGGCGTTGGCGACGACGCGGGTATCGCGGCCACCGCCTCGATCGCTCCGATCTCGCCCACCACCGAGGCGTATATCGGCGCCGGGGCCAAGGTCAGCGCGGGCGGCGCGATGACGATCACGGCGACGGAAACGTTCATCACCACGATGATCGCCGGGTCGGTAGGCGTGGGCAGTACGGCCGGTATCGGCGCCGCGAACACGACGCTGGTGTATTCGCCGACGACGCTCGCCTATGCCGGAACCGGGACGAGCCTGACGGCGGGCGGCACCGGGCTCTCGGTCGGCGCGACGCAGAACGAGAATATCCTGGCGATCACCGCCGGTATCGCCGCGGGTGGCACGGCCGGGGTGGCAGGATCCGCCACGGTGGCGGTGCTGAATGATGCGACGACGGCGTATGTCGGCGCTGGCTCGACGGTGACGGTGAACGGCGGCGGCAATCTGGTGGTGGCGGCCAGCGACACAACGGGCGTCATCTCGGTGGCAGGCAACCTCGCGGTCGGCGGCACGGCCGGCGTGGGCGCCGGGGCCGATGTCGGCGTCTATACCAAGCACACCAACGCCTATATCGGCTCGGGCGTGTTTGCCACCGTCAGCGGCAATATCTCGGTGACCGCGCAGTCCACCGAAAGCCTGATCTCGGTGGCGGCGGGCATCGCGGGCGGCACGGTCGGCGTCGGCATCGATGCCGGCGTGCATGTGTTCAACCTGCAGACGCGCGCCTTCATCGGCGACGATCCGAGCGCCCCGGCGAACAAGGGCGCAGGGAACGTGCAGGCGGCGGGCAGCGTGGCGATCGCCGCCAACGATGCTTCGAATATCAACGAGATTGTCGGGGTGTTCGCCGCGGGCGCGGTCGGCGTAGCTGCCGGCGCCGGGGTGAACGTATTCACCAAGGACACTGAAGCGTTCATTGGCGTGGGCGCGAAAGTCACCGGGCAGGGGACAGATCCGTCGATCACGGTGGATACCGGGCAGATCGGCAGCAGCTACGGCGCGACGACCTCGACGTTCTCGCCGACGAGCCAGACCGGCAACCAGGGGATCAACGCGAGCAATTCGAGCACCAAGTCGAACGCGCTGAACAGCGCGCAGACGGGCAATCGTTCGTCGTTCTCCTCGGCCGGCCAGATCGGCACGCCGAGCCTCGGGCCGATGGACCTGACCGGGGGCGGGTCAGGCGCGATGCAGTCGCCTGATAGCCAGAACCAGTCGCTGTCCTCGACCAACGGCAACCGGCAGACGTCGGTTGGTACGATGTCCGGCTTCACCGGCGTGGCGGTCGGCGCCACCAACCAGGACGAGATCCGTACGTTCACTGTGACGCTGGGGGTCGGGTCGGTCGCCGTCGCGGTGTCCGCGGGCGTGGATGTGGTGAAGGCGACGACCAAGGCCTATGTCGGTGCCAACGCCAACGTGAGCGCAGGTCCCGGCGCGACATCGGCGGTGATGGTGGGCGCCAGCGACGACTTCTACCATTTGGCGGTCGGCGCCGGCCTGGCGTTCGGCGCGGTGGGCGTGGCCCCGGCGGTCGGCGTGAATGTCATTACGGACACCACGAACGCCAGCATCGGCAACGGCGCGACGGTGAAAGCCGCGGGCGGGATCAGCGTAACCGCGACCGGAGCGGAGAACATCCTGCTGATCGGGGTCGGCATTGCGGCGGGTTTCGTGGGCGTGGGTGCGGTCGTCGATGTGCTGAGCATCAGCAACCAGACCACGGCAAGCATCGGCTCGAGTGCCAGCGTCCATGCGGGCGGCAACGTGCTCGTCTCAGCCGTCGACAACACCAACGTGCTGGAGCTTTCAGGTGCGCTGGCCGGCGGGTTCGTGGGTGTGGGCGGCGCGGTTGGCGTGATGCTGATCACCAAGGTGACCGATGCATCGATCGGCGCGAACGCAAATGTCGAGGGGCTTGGCAACGGCGCCGCGGCGAGCGGGATCCTGAACGGTGTGGTTGCAGGCGGGGCGTTCCAAACCACCAGCACGAACGGCGCGCTGGTGCAGGCGAATTCCAGCGAGACAGTCGTGCACATCGTCGCCGCGGGCGGCGTGGGCTTTGTCGGTGTGTCGGGCGCGGTGGGCGTCGCGTCGCTGAACATTACCACCAATGCGACAGTCGGCAGCGGCGCGGTGATCAACGACGCCAACCCGGCATTGGCGAACGGCAACCAGAGCGTCTATGTCGACGCGGCGGACAATTTCGGCTTCCAGGCCTATGTGATCGGCGTGGCGGGTGGGTTCGTCGGCGTCACCGGCGCGGTGGATGTCGGCACGCTGGCGGACAACGTCGCGGCGGTGGTGGATACCGGCGCCCAGGTCTATGCGAAGCAGAGTGTGGATGTCGGCGCGGCCGGGCTGCAAAGCCTGACCGGCTATGTGATCAGCGGCGCCGGCGGCTTTGTGGGCGCCGGTGCGTCGGTGATGGACTGGTCGATCGGCCAGGCGCTGCAGACCAACTACTCGGACAACAGCGGGCACTCGGCCAATGGGCTGGTGAACGGCAGCGGCGACCCGGACAGCAATGCGGGGCAGCAGTCGCAGACCGGCGCGACCCTGGTGACCGGCAGTGGCGGCATCGGCGGCTTGACCACGACGGGCTCGGTGAACGCGAACGGCAGCGCGGGGCGGATCAACAGCGCCACCGGCTCGGCCGGCACCATGGTCAACAACGCGGCGCCGACGAAGAGCTCGGTCCTGGCAATGCAGTCGGCGACGCCGGTCAATCCGGGCACCTCGGCGGTGATTCAGTCGGGGGCGCAGATCCACGCCGGTGGCGCCATCGGCGTGATCGCCGAGCAGCAGGCGACGGTGAAGGAATTCCTGGGCCAGGTGGCCGGCGGCGTCGTCGGGATCGGCGCGGCGGTGGACATCCTGTCGTTCAACGAGAACGTGCAGGCGTCGGATGACGGGGCGAATACCGCTGGCGGCGACGTCTTCGCATTCGCGTCGCTGAATTCCACGATCAACATTACGGCGCTCGACCTGTCGGCCGGCTTCGTTGGGGTCGGCGCCGGCGTGGTCGTGGTGAATGACAACAGCGTGACCAAGGCAACACTGGGGTCGGTCAGCACGCCCGGCAACGTTTCGGTGACAGCGACCTCCACCCAGACGATCGGCGTGACGACGGGGCAGGCCAGCATCGGCGCGGTGGGCGCCGGCGCGACGTTTACCGAGGTCACCATGGGCGGTTCGACCACGGCGACGGTCGATGCCGGTGCGGTGATCGGTAGCCTGGCGGCGCCGGTGGGCAGCCTGAGCGTCGATGCGGTTGCGGTTCAGACCGTCAGCGCGCAGACGACGGCCGTGACAGCGGGCATCGGTTCGTTCGGCGCCAATTTCACCACCATCAATGTCGATCCGACGATCGATGCGGCGGTGGGCGCGAATGCGGCGGTTGATGCCAGCGGCGCGGTGTCGGTGATCGCAACGTCCACGACCGACGCACAAGGCAGCACATTCGGCGTCTCGGCGGGCGGGTTGTCGGTTGGCGTATCGTTGACCGACCTGACGGTGGCGCCGACGATCACAGCCGAGATGGACAACGGCGACAACGTCTCGGCCGGGACGCTGAACGTGGGTGCCGCGAGCTATCTGCCGGCCAGCGGGTGGAATGCGAACGCAAATGCCACCGGATCGGTGGGCGCGCTGATCGGCGTGGTCAGCACGAACACGCAGAGCAACAATAATGACGTCGTGACGTCCTTCATCGGGGGCGGTGCGAAGGTCGCGGTTTTGGGTGCGGTGGTGGTGACGGCGCTGAACTATACGGCGCAGAAGACCAGTTCGGACAGCAATGCGGGCGGCCTGGTCGCAGTCGGGCTGGCCACGTCTCAGTCCAACAGCAACACAACGACGAATGCTTATATCGGCACCGGCACACATATCACGTCGGCCGATTTCAAGCTGACGGCGACAGGCGACGACAACAATTCTGCGTACACAAATGCCGGCTCGGGCGGCCTGGTCGCCGGGGCGTCGGCTGAGTCGGATACCACGAACACCAGCAAGACCACCGCGACGGTGGGCGCCTCGGATGTGATCGTGCTGTCCGACACGACGGTCAGCCCGACCACGGGCTTCATCGTGTATGCGGACCACGAAGCCGACTTCAATGCGCGGATCTCCACCTTTGCCGGCGGGTTGTTCGCCGGCACCGGCGGGACCGAAACCAACAACGTTACGGCGAACACGACTGCCATCGTGGGCGGCGACGCAATGGTGGCAGCATACAATATCAGCGTGACGGCGTATGACTTCGCGAACAAGCCGGCGCTGCCCGGTAGCGGTTCGGGTTCGGTCACGCCGAATATCTATGGCGAGACGGGCGGGCTGGTCAGCGGCGCCAGCGCGTCGGATGTGACCACCATCAACTTCACCACGGTCGTGGATGTGGATCCGGGTGCGTTCTTGAATGCACTCGGCACCGAGTCGAACGATCCGATCCTGCAGCTGGAAGCGTCCAACAACTTCAACATCTACGACGACGTTGCGTTTTCAGCCGGTGGCGCGCTCAGCGGGGCTGGTGCGACCGCGACGATCAATGTTCCGACCGATATCGCGAAGGTTGAAGTCGGGTCGGCCGCAGCCCTCCAGAGCCAGGGTGCGATCCTGATCACTGCGCGCGGCGGTGGGTCGTTCGACGAGGAACTGCAGACCGACACATACGGGCTAGGGACTTATTCCGGAGGTACAACGACGGTAAATGTCATCGTCACGAACCAGGTCCTGGTCGACTCGAACGTGCTGATGACGGCATACGGCAACCTGGAACTCGGCGCCGGCACGGACGTCTACCCGAACAACGACACCTACCAGGTGACGACCCACAACGACGGCTATGCCTACAGCGCGGTGCCGATCAGTAATGTGAATGCAAACGCGTTCCTGTCCCAGAACAACGTCATTTCGATTGCCAGCGGAGCACTGCTGAAGACGGCGCAGGAGGTGTACATCACCGCGCAGCCGGATCGCAGCGCGAACATGGTTTCGTATGCGGACGCGATCAACTGGGCGACCGGCCTGGCCAATGGCATCCTGGCCGCGCTGGGCGGCGGCAGTCCGATCGTCCATGGTGGAACGTCGAAAACCACCACGACGTCCTCGGTGGTCATGAATGGCACGATCGAGACAGGGATCAACAGCCATCTGAGCCTGACGCTGAACAACAACGCAAGCTGGGTGGGTGGCGATCCGATCTCGCAGGCGGTCACCGCGGCGCCGGGCGCTTCGCCGCAGATCATGTTCAGCGTAGACACCGAGGTTCCGGTGAGCCCGCTGTTTCAGGCGCTGGAGTACGACGAGCAGCAACTGGCTGAATACGGCGCCGACAACGCGGCGCTGGCCGCCTACTACTCGGGCGAGGTGACACGAATCGAAGCCGAACTGGAAGCCGAAGGGCTGCTGACGGTCGAAAATAACGGCACGATGGTCGCTGAAGTCGGCAATGCACAGGCGCAGCTGAATGTCACGATCGATCCGGTTTATGCCGATGCCGGAGTGATTTATGTCCATTCCGCCTCGCTGACGGGGACTGGCACGTTCATCGCTCCGAACAGCGCCACCGTAACGATCATCAACAACTCGCTCGCATCGCTGACCCTGTATGGGATCCAGATTTCCGCCGATCAGGGCGGGCTGTGGTACGATATCGGCCCGGTCTCGACCAACGCGACCATCAACGGGATCAACGGCAGCGGGTCGGCGGCGAACTTCAATCTGGGTGCCGTCGCGGACGGGCCGGCGACAACCCCGCCCGCGATTACGATCGAGAACACGTGGAGCACCACGCCGCCCACAGGCGCGCAGTGGCCTGGGATGACATTGCTCTCCCTGGCTGACGGCGGCATCGGGATTACCAACCCGAATGGATCGGTGTTGATGGCGATTGTTCCGCCGGGCCAGGGCAACATCACGTTGAATGGGCCAGTGATCGCCGCGTCAGAGACGATCACCACCCCCGGCACCCTGGTGATCAGTGGGGTGACGGATGAGGAGGTCGGCGGCGCGGCATTCGCAGCGTGGAACGCGATCACGCAGGGCGCCTATCTAGGGGCGGAGGCCGGGCAGACCTACGGCGGCATAGGGCCGGCTTCGCAAAGCGCAATCAACAATTTGCTGGCGACGCCGGGATCGTCGTTGGGCTCGGGATTGTACGCCGCCTCGATCACTATCAACGCGCAGTTCATCGACATCAACAGCCTGATCCAAAGCGGCAATCCGAACTTCGACCTGACGATCAACCCAACGGTCACGGCGGAGATCGACACGCTTCTGGCGCTTGGCTACACGGGGATCATCAATCTGCCGGAGGAGTCGAACGCCAACTTCACCGTGGACTATGACACGGCGACAAAGCAGATCGATGTGACGGCGGTGCCGGTGAACGGCGGGTATGTCAACCTGACCGGGCACATCACGGACGCGCTGAACGGCACGATCGAAGTGTTTGGCGGTTACGGCTCGATCAACGTGACCAACAACAGCAACTTCGACATCGCGATCGAGAATCTGGATGCTTCAGCGCCAGGCCAGGGGCAGTTGATTATCAACGACCTGTATGCACAAGTGGCGGGCGGCCAGACGATTACCGTGCCCAACTTCAGCATGTATACCTATGCGCCGGATACCAACACCATCACCTGGGAGAATAACCCGGGCGGGTCCAACCCCACGACCTATACGAACATCAATTCGAACACGACGACGTTCGCGCCGCAGGCGGGGTGGCGCTATGGCTGGACAGTCGTGGACCAGGAGGAGGTTACAAAGCAGTACCAATACACCAACAGCAACTGGCTCGGCATCATCCCGACGGGCAGTGATTTCATCAACTCCTTCTCGATCGTTGCGCTCAATTCACCGAAGGTCTCGCCATCCGGTGGGTACTTCTTCTACGAGCCGTCGCTCGCTCCCGGGGCTTCGAACTACGACTTGAATCAGTCGACGCAAACGTTCGTCACCAGTCCTGGGAATATAATTTCGATCGGCCACAGTGAAAGTTCAACCTGGTATGGCGAGCATACCTACTCGGCGCTATTCCAGGAAAAGCAGGGACAGGAGACGGATTACTACAACGACGTCAGCGCGTCGAACCCGGTTACCATCGATTTCACGGGTGGCAGCACAGCCACGGTGAATGTCACGTCCACCGGCACCGGCAATATCTACCTGGATGGCGCCATCAACAACCCGTTTGGGACCACGATCATCGATGCCGAGCACGGATCGATCTTCTCGGAAGGACCGTCACAGATCCTGACTGGCGGCGCCGTCGATCTGTATGCTGCCGGTGCGATCGGCACGGCGACTACGCCGGTTAATGTCGTGGCGCAGGCCAAGAGCATAGCCTATGCCAACCAGAGCAACCTGGCCAATACGCAGGGCATCATAGCGGTCGCGCAGAATGGCGGGATCTACCTGAATGCGCCGACCGGGAACATGTATGTCCAGGACATCTCGGCAATCACGTTTCCGACGCAAGGCATTAATGGCATCAGTGATCAACGCCAGACGTACATCGGTGGCGGCGGCGTCGTGCTGACGGCCGCCGACAACATTCTGCCGACAGGCTACTTCCGGCGTGGAGACGTGAAAACGGTATTTGGCCTTTACACCTTTGTGCCCAACGGCTCTTCGGGCCTGGTGCAAGGCGGGGCGATCACCCTGACCGCCAGTTTTGGCGAAATCGGCGACTCGACAACTGCCGAGATCCAGATCGGCACGCCGCAGCAAAGCCCCGGGCTTGTGGACACCATTACGGCCACAGCCGTCGGCAACGTGTTCCTGCAACAGGATACCGGGAACATGGAGGTGAACTCGATCAGCACCACCACCGGCAATGTCTGGCTGAACGTGCCGTTTGGCAGCATGCTGAACGCGAATACCAACTCGACGACCGATACGCGAACCGAGGAGCAGCTGATCCAGGGCGTCTTCAGCGATCTGGGGCTGACCGACGCAACAGGGTATCAGCAGAAGCTGAATACGACGCTGGCCTCGTTCGCCAGTGCACAGGATGCGGAATACCAGGCGTATTGGCAGGACATCATGTCCGGCGCCACCAGCGGCGCGAGTTTCGCGCAGTTGCAGGCGATCTTCGGGGTCGGCGGCACGTATGCGGCGCAAACCCCGGGCTACAACCCGCTGGTGTACAACGGCAGTGCGGCGCTGATTTCCGCGCCGGTTTACTTCACCGCCGGCACAGCCTCGACGGGCGGCACGATCACGCGCACGGATGGTGGAAGCTGGATCGCGCAAGGCTTTGTCATCGGTCAGGCGATTACCGTTACCGGGTCGACGGTGAATGCGACCACGTCGGCTCAGACCTATATGATCACCGGGATCACGGCCAGCACGATCACCCTGGCGACCCAGGATAAGATTGTCACCGACGGGACACTCGGTGCGCCGAAGACGGTGACGCTGCAGCACAACGCGACCGACTCGCAGGACCAGGTGAAGGGCTACTTCACCGCCAGTACTGCGACGACCCCCGGTCTGATCACGCGGACGGATGGCGGCAACTGGCTGACTGACGGTTTCGCGGTAGGCCAGACGATCCTGGTGACGGGTTCGGCGAAAGACAGCACGGCCGGCGCGACGTCGTACACTGTGACAGGCGTCACCGCGACAGTGCTGACGCTGTCGCTGGGCGACACGATCGTGGCCGAGGCGACCGCCGTGGCGCCGGAAGTATTCACCGTGCAGCACATCTTCGCCTACAAGATGACCGCTGCGCAGAGCACGACGCTGACCAGCCATATCCGCGACTGGACGCTGGCGGAATTGCTCAACACGTTCAATGCGGGCCTGCTCAAGAGCGTGACCGACACGGTAATCACTGTCGGGGCGCCGAACATCACGGGTGCCAACGTCACGATCCTGACGGCCGATTCGGTGGGCGAGCAAATTGGCGGTGCGGTGACGATCCCGCTGTCCTATGCGCCGAACCCGCCGACCGTGCTGACGTCTGCACAGAGTGCAGCGTTGGCGGCGGCGGAACGGGTGGACGTGCAGTATCTGGCGGGGGCGCCGATCACGGCGAAGGTGAATTTCACCACCAACACGATCACTCGCACGGATGGTGGCAACTGGGCGGGGCTGTCGGTCGGCCAGTTTCTGTCCGTCCTGGGCGCCAACGGGGATTTTACGCAGAACGAAACCGACGGGACGCTGTTCTACAAGATCGACGCGATCAACGGTGCCACGCTGACCATCGACTCCAGCACGCCGATCCCGGCGATTGAGCACGGGATGTCGGTCACGGTCGCGCCGGTGGTGCTGGATCCGCTGTTCCAGGCAACCGCCGCGCCGGTCCACGCGAGCGCTTATTTCACGCCAAACACGGCCGCGGCCGGGGGCACGATCACGCGCACGGACGGCCAAAGCTGGATCACGCAAGGGTTCGCGGTGGGCGATCTGGTGGAGATCGCTGGATCGGCCAACGACTCGACGTCGCCGGATGTGCCGGACGTGATCACCGCCGTGACCGCGACCACGCTGACGCTGGCGCCAGAGGATCTGGTCGTCAGTGAAGGCACTGCTGCGGCGCCGGAGACCATCACGGTGACGCTGGGTGTGGCGCCGAAGCCGGTTGCCATCCAGATCGCGCAGATCAACCCGATCCAGGTCGAGGCGACGGGCGTCATCAACATCACCGCGTCGCAAAGCGTGTTCGTCGACTCGACTGTGGACGTACGGATCGGGCAGGTGACCGCGGGCACGACGTCGGTCGGCTCGCAGATCCAGATCAAGACGAAGGCCAGCATCACGGACGGCCAGGCGGTGGGGCCGAACGCGACGCCGAACCTGCAGGGCGGCGAGATCGTGCTGGAGGCGTCTGGCGCGAACGGAGACCCGGGCATCATCGGCACCGCGGCCGACCCGATCCGCATCGCATCGATTGGCACCGGGACGACGACCGCGCGGGCGCAGGGATCGGTGAACCTGGCCGGCGTCATCGTCGGCACCAACCTGGGCAACCTGAACCTGGAGACCGTCTATTCGGCCACAGGCGACGCGAACCTTGCAGCGGCTGGCTCGGTCCTATCGGCGCTGGACAACGGGTTCACGACGATCGAGGCGAAGAACATCACGCTGCTGGCCAACGGCACCATCGGCAACATCGTCAACGGCGCGATCAACTACGTTTATCTCGACAACCTCGGGACCGTGAAAGCGGATGCGTATCAGAGCATTTGGGTGTCCGAGGGTGACCTGATCCTGAGCTTCGAGCAAAACCTGAACCTGGTGCAGGCCTATTCCTTCACCGGCGACGTCACGCTGCGGGCCGGGCTGTCGATCCTGGATGCATCAGGCACGCCGGCCACGCCGGAGATCGAAGGGCAGCAAGTCACGCTGACCGCCCTGTTCGGCGGGATCGGGCTCGCAAGCGATCCCATCACCATCTTCAATTCGACGATCCTGACGGCCTCGGCAGGGATGGGCGACATCCATGTCGTGGTCGAGGGCGGCGACGTCACGCTTGCCAGCATCGTGGACAAGACAGGATCGGTTTACCTGACCGACACCACGGGCAGCATCCTGAACGGCGAGGGTGCCGGCGTCGTTGACATCACTGCGAAAAACGCCTGGCTCAACGCCGATGTGGGGATCAGTTCCACGTCCACACTGGCGCTCACGACCGCGGTCGGTGCGCTGGAGGCTCAGGCGGGCACGGGCGGGATTTCGCTGGACAACACCGGCGTCCTGACGATCGGCGGCAGCTTTATCCACGATGGCATCGGCATCCTGTCAGGGGGCAACGCGCTGATCGCCACCACCGGCCAAATAGCAGTGGAGAACAGCGTCATCGCGGCACTGAGCGCCAGGCTGATCGCTCAGAACAGCACGGCCAACGGCAACATCGTGATCGCCGGGACGGACCTGCTGGGTAGCCCGCTGCTGCTGGAAGCCGCAGATGCGGTGTACTTGTATGCCGGAGACGGCATATTTCAGTCGCAGGGGGCCGCGATCAGGGCGGGCGTGGGCGTGCTTCTGCAAAGCGACTATCAGGGCGACCTGAATGGCGTGACGCCGGCCAATCCTGGGCCGTCGCAGTTCGTGACCCTTGGCACGGCGATCCAGATCGCAGGACTAATCGCGGCACCTGTCATCCTGATGCGCGGCGGCGACGGACCGGACAGGATTGCCGCAACGAGTACGTCCGTGCTGACGGCGGCGTTCCCCTGGACCAGTTCGACCTACCCGACGCAGTTCGGCACATTCCCGGCGACGCCTTCGACCTCGTCGGTGCTGCAGATCTCTGGCCTGGCCGGAAACGACTTGATCGTCGTTGCGGGGAGCCTCACGGCCCAGAACGTCAACATGTTCGGCGGCGACGGGGCCGACTCGATCAACTTCAGCCCGACGAACGCGCAGACCGGGGTGGACGTGATCTTCGGCGACAACGGCACCGTCACCTATGGGACGACCGATATCGTGACTGGGATCGCAACGACCGACGATGGCTTGGGCGGCAACGACACCATCACGATCGGCGCCGCGGCCGACCCAGCCGAGGCGATCGTGTTCGGTGGTGAAGGCAGCAACACGATTACCATGAGCGACGGGCAAGGCTTCGTGTTCGGCGGCGACGGCATCATGAACTACACCACGCTCGGGGCGCTGACGGAGGTCACGAGCGAGGTGCCGGACGTCGTGGGCAACGATACGCTCAACCTGGGCTCCGCCAGCGTGATCGCCTTCGGCGGATCGGGCAACAGCACCATCAACGCCGGCGCCGGATCTTCCTTCATCTTCGGGCACGAAGGTGAGGCCTACTACGGCGCCACCGGCGGTCCGCTCGGGTACGTCGAGTCGATCGACCCGACGGACGGCACGGGCACGACAATCAAGGTGGCCGATACCCCCGCCGACACGAACGTCATCATGGGCGGCAATGGCGGCGGCAAGATCACGGTTGGCGGCGGCACCGATACGATTATCGGCCATAACGGGATCCTGGCGTTCTCCGGGCGGAACACGTTCGGGCTCGCATCTCTAAATCCCGAGGATGGCGGGAACGAGACCATCACGATGGGCGTCGGCAATGACATCGTGATCGGCGGGTCGGGCAGCAACACGATCACGGGAACGTCCGGCAACGAGATCGTCCTCGGGGACAACGGAACGATCCTGTATGATGCCAATGGCGATGTTGACTCGATCCAGTCCACGGACGTCGTGATCAATAGCGGAACAACGGCCTATGGTGGGAACAACACCATCAAGCTGGGCAACGGCAACGATCTGGTGATTGGCGGCGTTGGCTCGAACACCATCACGGTGGGCAACGGCGACAGCTCCATCATCGCCTCTGATGGCACGATCAGCTTGACCAACAACGTGCTGACCATGGCGCAAACGCTGAATCCCACCTTCGGGGGCGGCGACACGGTCAATGTGGGAACCGGCATGAACGTGGTGATCGGCGGCCCCGGTAACGACACAATTACTCTGGCGGCCAGCACAACGTATGCCGTGTTGGGCGGGCCCGGCACGGTGACGTATGACGCCGCCGGGTGGGCAAACGCGGCAGCGCTGACCTCCCCCGCGTCAGCCGCTACGACGGGCACGGACACGATCACGATCGGGACGGTGGCGCACACACTAAGCGGCGCGACCGACATACTGACCTCGAGCCTCGGGACGCCGCAGTTTGCTGCGGCGCCTCCGCCGGCCGGACATAGTGCGGGGTCCGCACTGAGCGAGAAGGAACTTGAGCCGATCGTCGTCGAAGCCGAGGCAATCTGGGCCCGGGTGCTGGGGCCGGACAACGCCAAGCTGGCGATCCTGAACGGCATCACCGTGGATATCGGGACGTTGTCGGACGGGATGATTGGACTGACCCAGGGCGACCTGATCACCATCGACGGCACGGCCGACGGGTGGGGCTGGTTCACCAACACATCCCTGGCCGGGAACGACGAGTTCGACTGGATTTCCACGCCGGGTGTCCTGACCGCGGAAGCTGGCAGCGCGGCCGCCGGGGAGATGGACCTGCTGTCCACCGTGCTGCACGAGATGGGCAACGCGATGGGCTTCCGCGAGGACACCGGACAAGATGTCACCGGGAACGTGCTGGCAGTGGGCGAACGGCGCCTGCCGGTACTTGAAGGGATGGTTGGGGCGGCCTCGGGCCGGCCGGCGATCGCATGGGGGTCGATCAACGCCGCTGACTCGCTGCTGCCGCCGAACCCTGACACGCAGTCCTGGACCGACGACTTCCTGAACAACCTGGGGCGCGGCGCGAGCGCCAAACATCCGAACGCAGGCTTCCGCATCAAGCTTGGCTGAGGGTGGACAGGATGCTTGCAGATTGAACCGGTCCTTTGGCACGATCACGTTGCGAAAGGACACCTGACAGCGATGGCACCACAGCTTCTCATCTACAAAACGGCGGTCCCGGTCACCCGGGGCCGCCACGGCAACTGGTATCTCGAGACCACACCGAGTTACGCGTTCAGCAAGCAGATCAATTCCGTGCCGCTGATGGCGGTGGAGTTTCCTCAGGCCGCGGCGGACTATGCGATCGTGTTTGCCGGTGCCGACGACGAATATCTGCCGGCGGTGATCCTGGGCGTCCGCGGCGACGAGAACCTGTTTATTGATCGAAACGACACCTGGGCCGCGTCGTACGTTCCGGCGTTCGTGCGCCGGTATCCCTTCGTGTTCTCCCGGTCCGAGGACCGGTTCGTGCTGTGTGTCGATGAGGCATTCCGCGGTCTCAACCAGGAAGGCCGCGGGCAGCGGTTGTTCGATGAAGACGGCAAGCCCAGCCTGTATGTGGATGGGATACTGAAATTCCTGCGGGAATATCAGGCGCAGTTCATGCGCACCCAGCACTTCTGCGCGCGGCTGCGGCAACTTGATCTGCTGGAGCCGATGCAGGCTCAGGTGACGACGGACGCCGGGCGGAAACTGTCACTCAGCGGTTTCATGGCGGTCAGCCGAACCAAGCTGAAGGACCTGCCGGCCGAGACGCTGGCCGAACTGGTCAAGACCGATGAGCTTGAACTGATCTATCTGCACCTGCTCTCGATGCGGAATTTCGACCGGCTGCGCGAACGGCTGGTCCAGGCCGAGGCGGCCCAGGCGCAGGCCGAGGCAGCGCAGGCCGCGGCCTCCCTGGCGGCAATGCCGGTCAGCGAGACGAACGGCTCTGCGCGGGTGCACTAAGTCGTGCCCGAGCGGAAAGTCGTGCCCGACCCGGTCGTGACAGACCGGGCCGCGACAGACTGGACTGGTATGCACATGCCGGATGCTGATTGGGGCAGCGCATGAGCGGCGCCGTCGCTCAGGCCGGCGGACGGCGGTGGCACCGGGGGCTGCTTGCGCCGGCGTCGTCGGGCCGTCGGAACCTGTTGCTGGCGGCTGACGACGAACTCGCGGCGGGCAAGCCGTACGCCGAGAGGATGGAACCGGCACCTGGTGCGCTGGACCGGATCGCCGAGTTCCTGGCCGCGGCCACGATCCGGCCGGTGCGCGGGCTGGTCCGCAACCCGTCGGCTTCGCTGCGGATCATCATCCGGCAGGCTGCGCGGCATGAAGCGGTGCTGCGCGCCGCCACCGAGGCGCAGCTTGCCGCGCTGGCGGCGGGCATGCCGGCCCGGCTCCGCCACGGCGGCTTCACACCGGAGCTGGTTGGGGAGTGCTTCGGGCTGATCTCTGAGGCGGCGTCCCGGACCCTGGGGATGCGCCATTACAACGTGCAGATGATGGCAGGCTGGGGCCTGCTGCAGGGCAAGCTGGTCGAGATGGCGACCGGCGAGGGCAAGACATTTGCTGCGGCGCTGCCCGCCGCGACCGTCGCGCTGGCCGGGTATCCCGTGCATGTCATTACGGTCAACGATTACCTGGCTTCGCGAGATGCCGCGGAGCTGGAGCCGCTGTACCATTTTCTCGGGCTGACGGTGGGGATCGTGGTCGCCGGCATGCAACGGCCGGATCGCGCCGCCGCATACGGACGGTCGATTGTCTATACCACGAACAAGGACCTCGCCTTCGACTACCTGCGGGATGGTGTCGCTCTGGCGGGATGGAAGGGCACGCTGCACCTGGCGGTCGAGCGGCTGCGGCGACTTCGGTCCGACAAGCCGGATCTGGTGCTGCGCGGACTGCATTTCGCGATCGTCGATGAAGCCGACAGCGTGTTCATCGACGAAGCGCGAACGCCGCTGATCCTGTCGGCTACGGTGGCTCCGGCCGAGGAAATCGGAGCGAACGGCCAGGCGCTGGCGCTGGCCCGCCAGCTTGTTCCGGACGAGCACTTCACGGTCGACCTGTCGCGCCGGCTGGTTACGCTGGAAGATGCGGGGAAACAGCACCTGGAGGAGCTGTCCGAAGAGTTGGGCGGTATCTGGACCTCGGTCCGGACCCGGGAAGAGCTGGTAAGCCGGGCACTGGCGGCGCTGATCCTGTTCCGGCGCGATCAGCACTACGTGGTTGCCGAGGGGAAGGTGCAGATCGTCGATGAGTCGACCGGGCGGCTGATGCCGGACCGGTCGTGGGAGCGCGGGCTGCACCAATTGGTCGAGGCGAAGGAGGGTTGCGATCCGACGCCGCGGCGCGAGACGATCGCCCGGATCACCTATCAACGGCTATTCCGCCGGTTTATCCGGCTCAGCGGCATGACCGGCACCGGCAAGGAGGTCGCGCCGGAGATCCGGCATGTCTATGGGCTCGACATCGTGCGTATTCCGCTGCACCGCCCGTCACAGCGCCGGTATCGGCGCCCGCGCGTGTGCCTGACGAAGGCGGAGAAGTGGCGGTTGATCGCTGACACGGTCGAGACGGTGGCGCTGGGCGCGGGCCGCCCGATCCTGATCGGCACGCGGTCGGTGGCGGCTTCGGATGAGGTGAGTGCCATCCTGCGGCAGCGTGGGATTGAACATTCCCTGCTGAACGCGATGCAGGACCGCGAGGAGGCCGAGATCATCGCCCGGGCGGGGCAGCCCGGCGCGGTGACGGTGGCGACAAACATGGCGGGCCGTGGCACGGATATCCGACTGGGGCTCGGCGTCGCCGAGCGCGGCGGATTGCACGTGGTGCTGACCGAATACCACGAGTCCCGGCGGGTGGACCGCCAGCTATTCGGGCGGTCCGGGCGACAAGGCGATCCCGGCAGCTGCGAAGCCGTCGTATCGCTCGAGGACGAGATTTTCACCAGCTACGTGCCGGGGATGACAGCAGCCGTCCGCCGGCTTGTGGCGCGTGGAGTGCCCGCGGCAGGCTGGCCGTTCCCGGCGCTGCGGTGGCTCGCCCAGTCGGTAGCCGAGCATCGCGGCGTGGTCGTGCGCAAGCGTAATCTTGGCGAGGATCAGCGGTTGGACCGGGTGCTGGCGTTCTCCGGGCGAGGGGAATGAGCGGACTCTCCACCCGTCATGGCCGGCGCAGGCCGGCCATCCACGACGTCCTTTCGTGCGACCGGTGAAGGCGTGGATGCCGGCCTGCACCGGCCGCGACGGGGAGGTAGCGTGCGTCCAGACTGTCGGCCGCTGGCATCAGACCTGAACGAGGCATCAGACCCGGACGAGGCACTGGCGCGGTATCAGCAGGCCGTGGCGCGGAACCCCGGGTCGGCGGAAGCGTGGCATGGGCTGGCGGGTGCGCTGGGACGGCTTCGCAGACTGAATGACGCGATCACCGCCTGCGACAGGGTGCTGGCGATCGAACCGCTTTTTGCGCCGGCCATGCTGCGGCGCAGCGCGATGCTTGGCCTGATTGGACGGCATCAGCAGGCGGTGGTTTATCTGGACCGGCTGCTGATGTTGCCGGATCAGCCGCAGTCGTTCCAAGCCACGGCGCATATGCTCAGGGGCGACTCGCTGCGGCACCTGGGGCAGCCGGCCGAAGCGGCCGCGGCCTATGACCGCGCGATTGGACTGCGTCCCGCCATGGCTGATGCCTGGGTCAATCGCGGCAAGGCGCTGCGCGAGCTTGGCGAGTTTGCCGATGCGCTGGACAGCTTCGCGACAGCGCTGGAGATCAATCCCGGACATCTGCGCGCGCGCAACGAGCGCAGCATCCTGCTGGCCGTGCTGTCCCGCGAAGCGGAAGCCGAGGCGGAGGCGCGACGGGTGCTCGCCGTTGATCCGCGTCACGCGGAGGCGCTCAACAGCCTGGGCGTGGTGCTGCAAAGGCAGGGGCGAATTGCCGAGGCGATCGAGAGTTTTCAGGCCTCGATGCGATGGTCGGACGACCCGGCGTCGGCACGTTTCAACATCGCGCTATGCCTGCTCATCACCGGAGATTATGCGCGCGGGCTTCCCGAGTATGAGACCCGGCGGCAGACGCCGGAGTTTGTCGGTCCGCCGCAGGTCGCTGGCCGGCCGCAATGGACGGGGGAAGCGGGCATCGCCGGCAAGACGGTGCTGCTGCACCCCGAACAAGGATTTGGCGATACGATCCAGTTGTGCCGCTACGCCCCGCTGGTCGCCGATCTCGGTGCGCGGGTGATCCTGGGTGCGCCGACCGCGCTGAAAGAGCTGCTTTGTAGTGTGGACCCCAGGGTGGAGGTGGTCGGGCGCGGCTCGCCGGATCCGGTGTTCGACGTGTACTGCCCGTTGATGAGTCTGCCGCTGGCGTTTCGCACCGAGGTCGCGACGATTCCGGCACGCGTGCCGTATTTGTCGACGCCCGACAGGCATAAGCGGTTGTGGCGGGCGCGGCTGGGACCGAAGCGCGGGCCTCGGGTCGGGCTTGCGTGGTCTGGGAATGACAAGCCGCTCGGGCGATCGATCCCGCTGGATTTGTTGGGTCCGCTGGTGGCGATACTGCCGGAGGCATACTGCCTGCAGCAGGATCTGCGGCCGGGCGATGTGCCCGCTCTGGCCATACATCCGAACATTCGTGTCTTCGGACGAGACCTGCGGGATTTCTCGGATACGGCGGCGCTTGTCGAGCAGATGGATCTGGTGATCTCGATCGACACGTCGGTGCTGCATCTCGCGGGGGCGCTGGGCCGACTCACCTGGGGAATGCTTCCGTTTGCCGCGGACTGGCGGTGGCTGAGGCAGCGGGCGGATACGCCGTGGTACCCGACGATGCGGCTGTTCCGACAGGTGCGGTCGGGGGACTGGGGCGCCGTGATCGAGCAGGTGAGGGCGGCATTGGCCGGGTGGCTGGGGTCGTTCGCGGAGTAGAGCGCGTTATATTTCCCAACCGAACCGAGGGAACAGCGAGCCGAACTGACCAAGAACGACCTGATTCATTTCGGGGGTCAGGTAGGCGCGCCAGTCGCCGGCGACGCCTTTTCGCATGAATGCGCCGTTGTCCTCGATGCCGGCGGGCCGGCCGCTCATGGCGGCAAAACTGGTCTTGGCGATGCTGTCGGCGACGATGGCCGGCGTCGCGGCGGCACCAAGGAAGCGATAAAGCGCGGCAACCGTCGTTTCCGGATCGCGCAGCAGGGCCTCGTAGGTGACGATCATCACATCGGCGGGGTAGCGCTGTCGCAGGGACAGCATGCCGTTGGTGAACTGGCTGACGGCGCCGACGGCCTGCCGGATAAAGGGCATTAGTTCAAGGGCCGCATCGCCCAGGCGTCGCTCCTGCGGGATCAGGTGCCAGGCCGACACCAGGGTGTCGCGTGGGTCGCGGACGATGCCGACGAACTTCGCAGCCGGAAAAAGCCGCTTGAGGTTGGGGAAGTAGAAGACGTTTTCCGGCGTCTTCTCGCCCACGATCGGGTACGGATGGCCGTCGCATTGCTGCGCCAATGCCGTCAGGATGGCTGAGCCGACCAGGAACTCGACATCCTCAGGGTCCGGCAACGGGTAGCCGCCGACGTTGCGGAACAGCCGCGTGTTCTTGCGCTGCAACTGCTCGCGCCGGTGCTGCATGACGCCACCCATCGGTGTGGCGAGGAAATGCAGGAAATGGCCTTCGCCGCGGCAGCAGATGTCGAGGTGCGCGTCCAGGATGTGCTGCAGCCAGGTGGTTCCGGACCGCGGGGCGCCGCCCACGAAAAACAGCTGCCTCTCGGCAACGGCTGCTACTTCGGCCTGACGTTGGGTCCAGCTTTGCAATCAGGCTCCTTATGCGATCAGGGAAGCGGGGCGCGATCAGGGAAGCGGGGCGCCGTCACGGAAGCGGGTGCCAGGTGTTGGCTCGGCTCTGCGCAATCTGCTGCTCCGCCGGACTTAGCAGGCTCGCGGCCGTTGCCCGCAGCCTGGCTGCGTCCTGCCGTTCGGCCGGGTTGCCGCGTGTGCTGCCGATGCTGGCCCATGTCAGGGCGGACATGGCATCGCGTTGGGTGCCGGTGCCGTCGAGATACAGCCGGGCGAGCGAGACGATGGCCGCGGCTACGCCGGAATCGGCGGCGGTGGAGCACCAGCGAAACGCGAGTGCGCCGTCGGGCGGCTGGCCGTTGATGCCGCGGGCGTAAAGTGCGCACAGCAGGGCCGAGGCCTGATTATCGCGGAATGCGGCTTTCTGCGCCCATGCGGCGGCAGCGACGTCGTCGCGCGCGGCCCCGTTGCCGCCAGTGGCAAAATCTTGCGCTAAACGGGTCTGGGCGACGGTCTGCCCGGCCTCGGCCGCTGCTTTCAACCATTTCAGACCGGCGGCGTCATCATTGGCGCCGGCGGTCGGGGACAGCAGAAGGTCGGCCAACTGGTACATGCCATCGGGGCTGCCGCTCTGCGCCGCCTTCAGCAGCCAGTCATGCGCAGCGATGAGATTGCGGGGCACGCCAATGCCCTGCTGGTAACAGTCGCCGAGCGCCAGCATGGCGGGGGGGCTGCCGGCGGTGGCCGCGCGGGTGATCCACTGCACGCCCAGGCCGGGATCAGCTTGCATGCCGATCCCGTGCAGGGCGGCGGTGCCGAAGGACAGCATGCCATCGACCAGCCCGTTATCGGCCGCTTTAAGGAACCATTGCACCGCGGCGGCGGTGTCCTTGGGAGTACCCTGCCCGTTCAGCAGCATCCGGCCGAGCATTTCCTGCGCGTCGGCGGCGCCGGCATCGGCTTCCTTCTGCATCTCGCTGAAGGCGGCCGGAAAATCGCCGCGCTGGCGAGCGATCATACCTGCGTCGAAATCGGCATGTGCAACTGAAATGTTCGCACAGAGCCAACCCAGAACACAAACTCGCCGAAGCAGGATAGGCATGGGGAAACGTTGGCTTGGAGGCATCGGCTCTGGTAATATCAGGATTGAAGTTGCAGCGAAACCATACCGGGCCGTGTCACCGCGGTATGGCTGCGGCACCGTCGGCAATCGATTAACGCCGGTGTGGACGCGGCACCGTCGACAACGGATTAGCGCCGGTATGGATGCGGGAGGGGGGGTGCGGAAGCTTCTTGTGGCGGCCAGTAAAGCCTCTCCGCTTGTCCTTATTCTGTTTCTGCTCGTTGCGGCCACGCAGTTGGCGCTGCAGCTTGGGATGACCCCGGCGGGACTGGAACAGGCGCTGGCCCGGTTTTCCTGGCTATACGCCGCACTGGCGGCCGGCGGGGCTTTGGCGGTGGTGGCCGGCCTGCTGTTTGAAACGCTTGTTCCGCCGCATGTCGAACGCCGGAAGGGATTCATCATGGACGTCCTGAACCGCCTTACCAACCGTACAGCGCTGGAAGCCATGATGGCCGGCGCCCATCGGCCGGAGGTGATCGACGCCGAGACGCTGGCGATGCAGCTGAAAGCCAAGGTGATCGGGCAGGACGCCGTGTGCGAGGATCTGGCGGCGCAGATCCGGCGACGGATGGCGCTGGCGCAGCGGGACAAGCCGGTCGGCATCTTCCTATTCGCAGGGCCCCCGGGGACAGGGAAGACGTATCTAGCGAAACGGCTTGCAGCCGAGATGAACCGCAAGCTGGTCGCACTGGATATGACTCAGTTCGGCACGCCGCACGCGGCGAGCCAATTGTTCGGTGCGCCGAAGGGCTACATCGGCTCCGACAGTTATGGTGCGCTGACATCCGCGCTGCAGGAGACGCCGAATGCGGTTGTGCTGCTGGATGAAATCGAGAAGGCGCATCCGGAGGTCTACAAGCGGTTCTTGACGGCCTGGAACGATGGCAACATCACCGAGGCCTCGGACGGCAAGCAGGTGTCCGCCTCGCGCGCAATTTTCGTCATGACGTCGAACGCGGCGACGGATGAGCTGACGGAACTCGGCGGCCGGTTGCTCAGTGATCCCGACGAATTGCGGCGCGCGACGATGGTGGTGCTGCGGCAGGCCGGGTTCGCGCCGGAGGTGCTGAACCGGCTGGACCGGGTTTTCGTGTTCCGCGCGCTGTGCGGGCTGGACGTCGCCCGCGTCGCGGCGCTGGAGATCGAGGGGATGATCGAAAACTACGGCTTGAAGGTTGCCGAGGGCGGCATCGATCCGGCGGTGCTGTTCGAGATGATGCAGCGCCAGGAGAGGCTGGGCGCGGTTGCATCGGCGCGGGACGTTGCGCGCGCCATCGAAGAGACCATCAGCGACAGCTTGATCATCGCCCGTCAGAAGAAGGCGAAGAGCGTGGCGCTGGTGGCCGACGGCGGCCGGATCGTCGCCGAAATTGCCGATTGACCGGACATGACAGCCTTTGGCCGTCTGTGGGCCCGCGCACCGGCATGGCGGGCCGCGCTGTTGCTGACGATCGGCTGCGGGGCGCTGGCGGCTTTGTTTCCGCCGGGCCAGCCGCAGGTTGCGGTGCCGGCGCGTCTTACGCCGACGGTTAGTCGCGCCGAACCGGGGGTAGCACCGGCACCGGCGCCCGTATCGGCACCGGCGTCGACCACAGCGCCGGCTCCCGAGGCCAACATGGCGGTGCCCGGTGAGATTTATTCCGACCGGCTGCCATTCGGTGAGCAATCGGTGCCGTTGCCACCGGGACACTGGCTGGCGGTGGCAGTCGGCAACAATCCGCCGACTTCGGGCGTGTCGAGCTCAAGCGCCTTTCTGGCGCTGGTGCTGGGGGAGCGGGTCGCCGCGGCGGCGCTGATCAGCGGTTCCACGGCGGCCGAACCGCAAGCGGCCGGGTTTCTGGTGCCCGCGGACGCGCAGATCCCTGCCTTCTATTACCGCCGCGTGCTGATGGCGGTCGATCATGGTCCGGCGGATTTCTGGCTGTGCGGCAGTTCGTTTCCGTCAAAGTGGTCCGACCCGGTGCGTCACGCTGCAATCGCGGCGCTTTCGCAACAACACATCGGCGTTGCGGACCGCTTTGATTCGGCCGTGTTCCGCTTGTCCGACAAGCGCAACTGGCTGGCGGCGGAATTCATGTTTCCCGCGCCCGCGGGCGAAGCGACAGCGGGCCCGTGGACGGACGAGGCGGCTTTACCGGATGCAGCGGTGCTTCCGCACGTCGAAAGGGTGCGACGCTGGGGCAAGGCGTGGCACGACGTGCTGCGTCGCGGCTTCGAAGGTGGCACCAACCTTGCCGACAGTGCACGCATAGCATTGCCGTAGATGGTGATGCAGCTCACACTTTAAGAAATATTATTTGGTATTTTAGATGATGCTGTCATGGCAATGTGTTCCCGGCGTATCATGGCTGTCGATGCATATGCCTGAAATGACTTCGTCGCCAAGGGGTGGGAACCGTGATGCGCAGTCGGATGAAGCGCCTACGCTGGCACCGCCTTGGGGTTGTACTGGCCGTTGCGACGGCGGTTGCGGGCACGCGACAAGGCGTTGCGCAGCACGGCTGCCCGGCGGCGGTCCTCGCATCGTCCCAACGGTCGATATCATAATGACACAGGAACGATACCATGCGCCCAGGGTAGGGGTGACCAGGGTAGCGCAGTCAGCGTGGGCACGATGATCCCGGCGGGAAAGCGTTGCCCCGCGACGCCGCAGGATGCGGTGGTCGGACGCTAGTTTCATGGCAAACACCGCATCGATCTACTCACTGGCGACCGAGGAACGCAGCCGGACCGAAGGGGCAGCCTGGGCGCGGTTCGCCAACCCAAGGGACCAAAGCGATTTTTGCGCCGCGTGGCTGGCGATCCTGTGCACGCAGATCGAGCGGGTTAGCGGCGGCGTGGTGCTGGACGGCCCCGACGCCGAGGGCGCCTACGTGCCGGTGGCGATCTGGCCGGATCCGTCGCACAACCTGACCCACCTGGGCACCGTGGCGCGGCGCGCGCTGGTCGAGCGGCGGGCTGTTGTCGTCGGCGCTGACGGCATCTCGTTGCCGACGCGCGACCAGCCCGCACATATCGCCTATCCGGTCGAGGTCGCCGGCGTCCTGCACGGCGCGGTGGCACTGGATCTGCCGCCGAGTTCGGATGCGGCGCTGCAGCGCGCGTTGCGGCAGCTGCATTGGGCCAGTGTGTGGCTGGTGGATCGGTTTCGCCAGCAGGCGATCAAGGAGCAGGAACAAAGCCTCGCGCATCACTCACTGACCCTGGATCTGCTGGCGACGGTGATGCAGGAGCGTGGGTTGTCCCAGGCGGCGCTGGCGCTGGCGAACGACGTGGCCAGCCGGCTGAAGTGCGATCGCGTCAGTGTCGGGTTCGACAGGTCGGGCAACATCAAGGTCGAGGCGATCTCCAACACTGCCGTTTTCGACGAGAAAATGAGCCTCGTGCGGCTGATTGGCGATGCGATGGAGGAAGCGCTCGACCTGGGCGTGGCGATGGTCTGGCCGGCGCGCGCCGAGACTGAACACGGGCAGATCGCGCACGCCGAACTCGCCCGCGAATTGAAGGATATCGCGGTCTGCTCGGTGCCGTTGCTGGAAGACGGGCAACCGATCGGCGTCATGACACTCGAGCGCAGCCGCGGACAGGTGTTCGACCACGCGACGATCGAACTGTGCGAGGCGGCCGGAATGCTGCTCGGCCCGGTGCTGGCGCTGAAGCGCGTGAACGGCCGCGGTGCGCTGGTCCGACTGCGCGAGAGCGTCCTGCAAAAGGCGCAGCTTGTGGTCGGTCCGCGGCATCCCGGCGCGAAGCTGGTGGCGCTGAGCGTGGTGGTCCTGATCGCGTTGCTGAGCCTGGTAACCGGGACATACCGGGTGGCGGCGAAAACCGTGGTTGAGGGCGCCGTGGAGCGGGCGGCCGTTGCCCCATTTGACGGGCATATCGCCGAGGCATTCGTGCGGGCTGGCGACGTCGTGCAGGCCGGGCAGGTGCTGTGCCGGCTGGATGATCGCGAACTGAAGCTGGAATATGCCCGGCTGACCTCCGAGCGGGAACAGGAGGAGCGCAAGAGGCGGCAGGAGCTGGCCGGCCAGGACCGCGGCGAGCTGATGGTCGCCACCGCCGAAGTGGCGCAAACGAACGCCAAGCTGGCGCTGATCGCCGACAAGTTGGAGCGCGCCACGCTGACCGCGCCGTTCGATGGCGTGGTGGTCTCGGGTGACCTGAACCAGTTGCTCGGCACGCCTGTCGAACAGGGCAAGCTGCTGTTCCAGATCGCGCCGCTGAACGCGTATCGCGTGATCCTGCAGGTCGACGAGCGGGAAATCTCGAACCTGACGCTGAAGCAGGCAGGACAGCTGACGCTGTCGGGGCTGCCGGGTCAGGCGTTGGACTTCTCGGTGCAGCAGATCACCCCGGTGGCGACCCAGCAGGAGGGGCGGAATTTCTTCCGGGTCGAGGCGCATCTTCTGTCGGCGCCCGACCGGATCAGGCCGGGGATGGAAGGTGTCGGCAAGATCCGCATCGGCGACCGGAAGTTGATCTGGATCTGGACCCATCCGCTGATCGACTGGTTCCGGTTCTGGCTGTGGAAGGAACTGCCGTGACCGGACCTGGCATGACCGGAACTGCCATGTCCGGAACTGCCATGTCCATCAGGGGCAGGTGAGCCATGGCAGCGCCACTGCAGAGTACCCTTTGGTACCGGGTCGCCGATCTGAAGCCGAGACTTCGCTCCCACGCGAAGCTGCACCGGCATCACTACCGGGGTGAGATCTGGCATCTGCTGCAGGACCCGGCGTCGGGCCGGGTCAGCCGCTTCGGCCCGGAGGCGCGGTCCATCATTGCGCTGATGGACGGCGAGCATACGGTCGCCGCGATCTGGCAGATCGCCAACCGGCGACTGGGTGAAGACGCACCGACCCAGGACGAAATCATCGAACTGCTGGGGCAGTTGCACGCGTCCGACCTGCTGCAAAGTGACGTTACGCCCGACGCAGCGGAATTGTTCACGCGCGGGGCGCGGAACCGGCGGGCGCGATACAAGCGGTCGTTCGGCAACCCGATGGCCGTGCGCATCCCGCTGTGGGATCCCGATGCGTTCCTGAACCGGTTTCCACGGCTGATCGGTTTGATCTGGAGCCGGTGGGGTGCGGCACTGTGGTGTGCCGTAGTGCTGCCGGCGGCGATCCTGATCCTGCCGCACTGGCCGGAACTGACGAACAACTTCAGCGACCGCGTACTGGCGGTGGACAACCTGCTGGTTCTGTACCTGGTGTTCCCGCTGCTGAAACTGTTCCACGAGATGGGACATGCGACGGCAACGAAGGCACGCGGCGGGGAAGTGCACGACCTTGGCCTGGTGCTGCTGGCTCTGCTGCCGGTACCGTATGTCGAGGCGTCGGCCGCAACGACGTTCCGCTCCAAATATCAGCGCGCGCTGGTTGGTGCCGGCGGCGTAATATTCGAATTGTTCCTGGCCGCCATCGCGTTCTACCTGTGGCTGGCAATCGAGCCGGGAACGGTACGGGCGATCCTGTATAACGTCATGGTCATTGCCGGCGTCTCGACGTTGCTGTTCAACGGCAATCCACTGATGCGATACGATGCGTATTACATCCTGGCAGACCTGACCGAGATTCCCAATCTGGCGAGCCGGTCGCTGCAATACTGGTCGTATTGCCTGGAACGTTATCTGCTGGGTGCGCGCGACCGCGAGGCGCCGGCGGCCAGCCCGGGCGAAAAGATCTGGATGCTGGCGTACGGGCTGGCGTCAACGATGTACCGGATTTTCGTTACGGTGCTGATCGCCCTGTTCATTGCCACGCGGTTCTTTTTCGTGGGCGTTCTTCTGGCGGGATGGGCGGTGACGGTCATGGCGGTGATGCCGGTGGTGCGAATGGTCCGGCACCTGCTGTCCAGCCCGCGGCTGCACGCCAATCGGTCGCGCGCAGTCGGTGTATCAATGGGCTTGGTGGCGGTGGTCCTCGGCTTCCTGCTGTTCGTGCCGACGCCTTATCATACCTTCGCTCAGGGCGTCGTTTGGCTGCCGGAGGCATCGCTGGTCCGCGCGCGTTCCAAGGGGTTCCTGGTGGAATTCCTGGCGCAGCCCGGCATGCCGGTCGGGAAGGGCGATCCGCTGGCCCGGTGCACCGACCCGCAGCTGCTGTCCGACATGGGCATCGCCGAAGCAAAGGTCGCGCAATGGACCGCGATGTACAACAACCAGTTGGTGACGGATCGCCTGAAGGCGGCAATCACGCGCGACACATTGGTGGCCGAGCGCGCCAATCTGGCCTCGATCCAGCAGCAGGTGCGCGATCTGACGGTGCGGGCGCAGACCAGTGGGATCTTCCTCGTGCCGCAGATGGGCGATCAGGAAGGGCGCTTTCTTCGCGAAGGTGACCTGCTCGGCTATGTGATAGGCTCGGCGCTGCCGATCGCCCGCGTCGTCGTGCCGCAGGATGCCATCGACCGGGTGCGGACTGCCGCCAATCTGGTGAAGGTCAGGCTGGTTGACCAGCCGGGCACGACATTGACCGGCCACGTCATTCGGGCCGTGCCGAGTGCCGACCAAATGCTGCCGAGCAAGGCGCTGGCGGTGGATGGCGGCGGGGACATCGCGACCGACCCGCGCGAGCAGCGTGGCCCGAAGGCGATGGAGCGTATGTTCCAGTTCGATGTCCAACTGGATACGGACCCGCATTTCACTCAGTTCGGGCAGCGTGTGTATGTAAGGTTTGCCCACGAAAATCAGCCGCTATTCGTGCAGTGGTATCGCGGTATCCGACTGCTGTTCCTGTCGCGGTTCAGTGTCTGAGCCGAATCCGTTTCTACGCCCCCGATGATGTACGACCCCCGATGATGAAGGATTGAGATCCATGTCGAATCAATTGCTGTTCTACAAGACCGCCGTGCCGATTACCCGCGCGCGGCATTTCGACTGCAGCCTGGCCTCGATCGAGGGTTTCGAATTCAGCCAGGGCATCAACTCGGTTCCGCTGACGGGTGTGGAATTTCCGATGGCGTTGGCCGAGTACCCGATTATCTTCGCCGGTTCACCCGGCGAGATCGCGCCGGCGGTAATCCTGGGCCTCGGCGGGACCGAGAACCTGTTTCTCGCGCCGGACTACTCCTGGATGGCGAAATACATCCCAGCGTTTATCCGGCGGTATCCGTTCGTGTTCTCCCGCGCGGACGACCGCTTCCTGCTGTGCGTGGATGAGGAGTATGCGGGGTTCAACCGCGATGGCCTCGGGCAGCAGTTCTTCACCCCTGAAGGCGAGATGGCGCCGTTGGTGCAGAACGTACTGGCCTTCGTGCAGGAGTACCAGGCGCAGTTCACCCGGACGCAGATGTTCTGCGCCAAGGTCGAGAAGCTGGGCATCCTGGAGCCGATGCAGGCGCAGGTCACCGTCGACGGCGTCATGCAGAACATGCTGGGTGGCTTCCAGGCTGTCAGCCGGGAGAAACTGAAGGCTCTGCCCGGCGACACGCTGGCGGAACTGGCCGCCACCGACGAGTTGGAGCTGATCTACCTGCACCTGCAGTCGATGCGGAACTTCGAAGCGCTGCGCGACCGGATGGTGACGTCTCGGCAGAGGACTCGGCCGGTGGACGAGCCGCAGACCGAGCCGGAGGCGATGCCCGAGCCAGTCGCGCCCTGACAATCAGTCGCCCTGACAATCAGTCGCCGGGCCTGGTTTCGCGCGCGCTTGGTTGCGCGATACTCCTGGAACGGCGCGTCCCCTCCTTGGCTCGTCCCGTCACTACTCGCCCGTCGCATCCGGCAACGTCACCGAACACCTGATTCCAGCCGGAATCGCATTGCCCGGGTTTGGCAGCAAAAGCCGGACCCGGAACGTGTCGCTCGCCGCGTCGATCACCGGATCGATTGCGTCAACGCGGGCAGGAAACGACGCCCCAACCGGCTGACTTAGATGCACCTCTCCGATCATGCCAACCCTGACGGCGTGGTATCGATCCGCCGGCACCACCAGATCGATCATCAACGGGTCCACCTGGGCGATCGTCATGATCGGCGTTTGCTCATAGATGAACTCACCCGGCGACAGCTTTATATCCGTAACAACGCCATCCATCGGACTTTTGAGGATCTTCAGGTTGAGCTGCGCTTCGGATCGGGCAGCCTCGTCCTTGGCGGTCTCCAGATCGGACTCAGCCTTGCGAATAGCGATACGGTCCTGTTCAATCTTGGTGACATACTCGTCGATATCATTGGCTTTCGAGAACATATTCCCGGCCAGTTGCTGCCGACGCGCCAGCTCCCGCTGGTTCCACGCCATATCGACCTTGCTGGCTTCAATCTGGGTAGTATTGGCGGCACGGAACCGATCCAGCACAAGTTGCGTCACTTCCACGGTGGTATCCAGTTTCGCAACGACCTGACCTTGCGTGACCGCCTCTGTCCGGTCAACAAACACTCCAGCCAGGACGCCGAAGACCGGACTGCCGAGCTGAACAAGATGCCGCGGCTGCAGCAGGCAGGTGCTCACGTCCGCAGTGACGCCGCCCGCGAAAGCCTGCAACGGAGTTGCGACACAAAATGCCACCAGCAACCATCGGCGCGATGATGCAGCGCACGATTGCATGCCGAATTTATCAAGAAGTCCAGATAGTTGCCTATCATCCATTTGGCTTGTCGCCTGTACCTCAACCAATTGATCCCATATTGGCACGTTCGCAGGCGATAAGGAAAGCAACTCGTGCAGCCGCAGGCGTTGCCATGAGGGTCCGTTCGGAAGGTTCGTCAATCATTACAAGATTTTCTCGGCATCAGCGAGCGATGCGAGACGGGCCCAGTCGGGGGACAAGACCGGACAAACGTGAAGAACCGCGGTCGTGCGCCTTGCGCGAAGCGCCAATCACTTGTCTTCTCTGCGATCTCTGCGTTAATGCTTCCTTGCGTGCAACAGGCACAAGCCCAATCCGCTGAAACGACGCCCAGCCGCCCACGGCGAACCTGTCGTGCGGTTGGCACTACCGCATTAACACAGCGATCGCAGAGACGCAGAGGGCGCAGAGAAGCCAAGACCATGACGCTTCGCGCAAAGCACATGACCGTGGTTCGTCTCGTTCGTCCCGCGGTACCCGATGGCGCCCATCTCGCATCGCTCGCTCGCCGACGCCGAGAAAGTCTCGTAACAATTGACCAACCTTCCGGACGGTCCCTTACCCGCTCACGCCCGTCGAACCCGCGCGTGCCGCCGCGCTTTGTCGTTTTCACCAACGTGCGAAAACCTGTTGGCGCGGCAAGGACCAGGCCAACACCGGCGAGAGTATGGGAAATGCGGGCTAGGGCGCCACCGCGATTAGGAACAGCCGGCGGAACGTCAGCAGCGTCGTGCCGTCAGCCCGGCCAGGGTAGTGCGGACGCAAAGCTCCAATCATTTTATTATATATTGTTCGATACCGTACGCTCGAAATGATGACTTTTCGTTCGTTTCGGGCAATCGGCGCCGCGTGCGGGGTTGCGCGGGATGAGCTGGCCCGTGGCGAACGTATGACGGGACCGCTGGCGTCGATCCGATACAGGTCGCGGGCCGACTTCATGGCCCGACACTTGCGTCGCGCGGTCAGAGCGGGCGCAAGTTGTAGATTTGAGACGAATCGCTCATTCAAGCCGCCGGCCGTTGCGACCTGAGGCTGTCGTGAAAGCTTACGCACTCGCCACAACATACCGGATATCGGAACGATGTTCTGCGGGATATCCGCTATAGCTTGATTATTGCCTCTCCTCACGATTAAGGGGCGGCGTAGCTCTGCAAATGGCCGCCGAGTAAGGGAGAAAGGGTGTGTCCAAAAATATAGATGTCTCCGGCCAGCGCCTCCTCCCGGCCAGTAAGTTGGCCACGCCTCAGGGATTGCACAAATGAGACGATATTGTCGGGTCCGTGCTCGCCCTGGCGGCATGGGGGCTCGTACCTAGCGCCCCCGCCAATGCGGGACCACTCGCCATCAGCGGCACAATCGGCGGTGCAGTGACGGGGGCCATCAGAGAGAATTTCGACACTCTGGTCCCTGGTAGCCCAAGCACGACCCTGCTGCCTTCCGGCATACTACTGGTTGCGGGCTACTGGTTGCGGGTTTCTCTGGGGACCGCCGCAGAACTCGGGGTCAAGAGGCGAGCGCGGTTAGCGGGGATGTGTCGTTAGCCGGATGGAATTTCTGTCCGAAGTCAGTACCGGACGCACCATTGTAGACAGCGCAACGAACCTGAAGCAGCAGGTCGGCGCCGCGTCGCGACCATCGCATCTGCTGGGATTTGTTCATCCGACGGTTCACCAGGAAATTGGCGGTTCCTTCGGTGATCGCCGTGCCAACCTTCAGGCCCGCGCGGTGCCGCTCGGCGTATTTGACCAGCCAGGCACTCTGGCCGATCAGATAGCCATCCAAAGCATGCAAGGCGGTCCACAACTTTCGTGACGGCGCGATGGACTTTCGGCTACCTGGCTCACCGCGGAAATGATGCATGATCACGCGGATACGAGCGATGCTGTTTCGTGCATTTTTCGCTTTCCCATTCCAGATCCGCCAGTGCAATCGCTCGACTTCCGCGACGATCACAGCCTTGGCCGTCACACGCGCCGGATCGCCGGTCGCCAGCGCGCTGGCGATTTGCCTGAGATGTTGAAGTCTCATTCCGATATGAAACCAGTCGGGAATCGGCGGCTCGACGACGCCAGCATTGACGAGAATGCGCCGAAGCCCTGGACAACCATCGGTGAAGGCCGTCAGTTCGGTACCTTCAATTCGGCCGATGGCGTCGAGGCTCCGGCGTATCAGCGCCTCGATGTCCGTGTCGGCATTCGCGACGGAGCCGACAACCTGTCGACCACCGAACTTCGTTTCGGCGTTGCCAACCCGCACCTCCAGATGACGTTCTCCATCCTCGCACTTCGGACGAACGTGGAACCCAGGGCGATCACGATTGCCGGCGCCGCTTTTTCCGGCCTGGTTGCGGCACAATCTGCGAGCTTTTCGCCAGCCCTCAGGGTGTGACGGCGCAACGTTTCGAGATCGGTTCCGGCGTCGACCGGAAACATCTGCTCGAGCAGGTCAGCGGCCACCCAGTAGGCCGTCAGGGAAGAGAGATGCGCCCGGATCCGGTCCAATTCCTGCGTCGATCGGCAGTGCGATGGCCAGCCGATGCCAGTCTCGGTCCCACCACACCTGACACAGCGAAATCGGGGCAACTTGATCGTGACCTGACCGACCAGCGTCGCAACCGCATGGTCCCGGTAATCCTTCAGGTGGCAAACACCACCGCAGCGCGAGCAACCTGGCCGCCTGACCACGTGATCCCTCGCTTCCGCGGTCGCGATCTCCCGCTGGACATTTGCCAACACCAGCTTCGCCTCGGACAGGGTCGACCCCAGATTGGCAATGTCGCCAAGACCATCAGGCCTCCTGATCTCCATGAGGTCCGTGCCTTGGGCCTCACCATCGACGCCGGTTTTCACCAACCTCGAAATCCATGCCACGCTCCCACCCCCGGTCCAAGAACAGGCGCGAAAATACCCAACTCCTCCGAGCGCCCCCAGTTTCGCGGCGGTCCCCGGACCGATACGCCAACACATTGTTATAAATGACTGTTTGCGCCGCTACGCCGCTGTGGGTGTTTTTCGGGCGTATCCTCAACCAACCTCCGCACGGCTTGGTAGGCGCATTGGTTGGGCGTCTTCGGCATCTCCTGGCGAAGTCCCATCAATCCAGGCGCGGGCACACTAACCAACCTCCCCATTTTAGGGTTCTGGGTTGCGGTCAGTCCTTTAGCGCGCCCGACGACTCGTCGGGCCATCGGCCAGCCTGCAATGCGCCGCCGCGTCGCTCCAAGCCCGAAGTGCGGCGGGGCGGCCGATAGCCTGACCAGCCCGCTTGCCCTTGCCGGCCTTCCGCGCCGCGCCATGCCCGGCCGCACCCAGCCGTGCCGCGCCCCGCAAGGACGGGCCAAGCCAAGCCAGCCTCACCGTGCCAACGGGGAATAGCGGCGCCCCGACGCCTCTTCTCGTTTACCGCGCCTTCAGGTGGGGATGACGCAATTGGGGCAGTGCAGCCAAAAGTGGAGCGCTGTGAACACGACGCCCGTCACCACCACCAGCAGGCGGCTGAACTGCTCCGTCATGGCCCTTCCAGCCCGTCCAGCCGGTCGCGCAGCATGCGGACCTGCCGCACCAGCCCGCTGATCTGATCGCGGATATCGGTCGCCTCCGACCGAGCGTTGTCGATGCGCCGGCCCAGTCCTTCGCCGGCTCCGTAGGCAACGAACCATTCATCGCCAAGCTGGTCGATCCGCGCTTGCAGCGGGTCCATGCGCCCCATCATGGCGGCGCGCAGGTCAGTCTGGCCGGCTTCGATCGCGGTCAGGCGCGCGAGGATTTGCGTCAGGATGTCGTCGCTCATGCCGCGTCCCGCTGCCGGTAGGACTGCACGAACTGGCGCAACACCACCTCGATCTGCTTCGCCCGCGAACGGTTCTCCTCGACCGTGATGGCGTCAAGCTCGGCCACCAGATCAGGTGGCAGAGTGATCGTGATCTGCTGTCGCTGGCCGCGCAGTTGGGTTGCTGGCTTGGCGGGCACCGTGAAGTCTGCCTTGCGCTTCGGTGGGGGCGGGCGTGCCATGTCCTCTCCTCGCCCCTACACTGCGATTACCCCTATCGAAAGTCAATGCAGTTACTTTACATTGAATTACCCTCGCGGCAGAGTGCGCTCGGGAACGACCTTTCGCCTGCACACCTCACCGGAGTCCCCATGCACGATTTAATCCCGCTCGATCCGGCGCCGATCGGCGCACTGACCGAAGCTGAGATCACCAACACGCTGGGGTATGCTAAGAATGCCACTGCCGAGAGCACGCGCGCGGCCTACGATCAGGACATGGCCCAATTTAGAAACTGGTGCACGGCACGTGGTGCCTGCCCGTTGCCAGCCGCGCCCGCGATGGTCGCCGCATATCTCGCCCACCTCGCGAACGGCGGACGCAAGGCGGCCGGCATCGGTCGTGCGGCGGCCCGTATCGCGTGGCACCATAAGCAGGCCGGCATCGATCCCAGCCCGACAGCCCCATGAGGGCGTCAAGCAAACGATGCGCGGAATTCGTCACCGCATCGGATCGGCCAGGCAGGGCAAGGCGCCGATCGTTGCGGGCACGCTGATGCAGATGTTGAAACATTGCGAGGGGGACGCGCTTATCCAAAAACGCGACCGCGCGCTATTAAGTTTGGCGTTCTGTGGTGCCTTCCGTCGCAGCGAACTGTGCGCCCTTGAGGTGTCGGATCTGATTGACACGCCCGATGGTTATCGCGTGCTGATCAGACGCAGTAAGACGGATCAACTCGGCGAGGGTTGCGATATCGCAGTGAGCCGTGGCACGCGAATTCGCGCGGTGGCCGCCGTGCAGGATTGGCTAGCGGCTGCGGGCATATCGGAAGGTCCGCTGTTCAGGGCGATCACGCTCGGCGGGAAGATGTCCAAGACCGCGCTGACGCCGAACAGCTTTGCCCGGATCATCAAGCGCCACTGCCGCAAGCTCGGCATTGACCCCGCCGGCCACAGTGGTCACTCGATGCGTGCCGGCATGATCACGTCGAGTGCAGAGGCGGGCAGTTCGATATGGAAGATCGCCGAAGTCTCCCGCCACAAGTCGATCGAGGTGCTGCGTAACTAGGTGCGCAAGACTGACATTTTCCGCGAACACGCGACTTCCAGTTACGCATGAACCGAAAGCCCGTCGTCGTGACGTTGCGGAATACTTATTCTCGAACGCAGATCGTTGCGCACTCAGCCGATCCGCCGTAATTCGATGAGTCTCACGTCGTGCTGGGGGGCAATCTCCGGCTCGATCGGTGCTTAACGAGGCCAGAGGAGGTTTCCCCGCCGGCTACAGGTGCGCGGCGGTTTGGTCTCCAGACACCATTTGACCAGCGCCTTGGCGTCTTTGCGCGTGCCGACCAGCCGGAAGTTCTCAAATGTCAGGTCACTTTGGCGCCAAAGTGAATTCCACATCGCCGCCACCGGACCACGCTGCCAACACGTGCTATGCGCCGTCCCGGTCCAGTCCGGCGCGGCGACGGTATCCACCCGCTTGGCGAGGTTCGTAGGACGGAATCCGAACCCTATGCATCGGACCGAACTATGCAGAGCTGTTTCTCGGCGTGGCGCGCCGACCCAGTCCCACTCTGACAAAGGCCGCCGGCGGTGTATGTATAATTACAGCGCTTGGGTGCCGCGGTCGCTCCAACTCAATCGATCGCCCTGGCAGATAAAGGCGCGAGGGACCTGACGTAAGGCCATTCTAAAACCCTAGTGCCTGGCCCGAGTACTCACAAAGACCGGCCAAACTATGTCGAGTTCTATTGAGGCCCCTCTCGGCTGGAACCCGACGAACACACGGCTCCCGCTTGGCGCGAAACGCTCCTTTGCAGAGCTCTACATAACGACCCAAAGCGGTCCTTCGGTTCCGCCAGGTCTACCGATGGAGCGCAGTCCAGAGTGTCGACAAACAACGGTACCACGCGTGATTCTGGAATATCAGATTGGACCCGGTTCGAGGAATGGCCGCGTCGTGAACGTCAGCGCAAAGGTCCCATGTCGCGCGGCGAATGGAACGAGAAACGCAAGAACTGCATCGCGCTTGGGCCATCCGAGGGCAGTAAGGCCCACATCGGCCTCGCACCGGAATTGGTTGCATCCGGCATGAACTCACTGATAGTCTGGGTCGTGAATGGGCGTACATAAGCCCATCCGACAGGAAGGCCATAAGCAGGGAGTTCAAAGGATGTCCGGATACGCTGGAAACGCGGCAAACGTTCCGTGGTGGAAAGAACCCACAAAGGACCAATGGTACGCCTATTGCGCCGCCTGGATGGGGTGGACGCTCGACGCCTTCGACTTCACCGTCTTCCTTCTGATCATGGCGCCGATTGCGCAGGAGTTCGGAGTTCCGCTGATTGACGTGACCGCGATCTTCTCGGTCACGCTGGTCATGCGCCTGGGTGGAGCGACTGCATCCGGCTGGCTGTCCGATCGGCTGGGGCGCCGAGCGCCTCTGATGATCTCCATTCTTTGGTATTCCATCTGCAATTTCCTCGCGGGCTTCTCACCCAGCTTTACCTTCCTGTTCGTGATCCGGGCGCTGTTGGGCATCGGCATGGGGGCGGAATGGCCGGCCGGCGCGGCGCTGGCAATGGAATCCTGGCCGGCGCGGTCGCGCGGGCTGATGTCCGGCATCTTGCAGGGGTCCTGGGGGTTGGGCTTCGCGCTGTCCGCCCTGGCCTACGGCTTCCTGTACGCACCGTTGGAAGCGTGGCATAAGGGCTACGGGTG
This sequence comes from Acetobacteraceae bacterium, assembly GCA_035696165.1. Lineage (GTDB taxonomy): Bacteria > Pseudomonadota > Alphaproteobacteria > Acetobacterales > Acetobacteraceae > Palsa-883. The sequence continues at coordinate 38,124 of DASRQX010000269.1, forward strand.
GCGCGGGATGCTGATCCTGGGCGTGCTACCGGCCCTGGCCTGCGTCTGGATCCGCATGTACGTGAAAGAGCCAGTGGTTTGGGCGGAAAACAAGAAGATCCAGAACGCAACGCAAAAGCAGGTCACCCTGCCGCTGTTCGCCATCTTCAAGCCCAAGTATCTGTACAACACCCTCACGGGTTGCCTGTGGATGGCCGCGAACTTCTGCGCCTACTACGCGGTCTGGGCAATGCTCGGCACCTATCTGACGAAGCAACTGGGGTGGACGCCGGCCCAGGCGGCGGTCCCGGTGTTCTGGGGCAACATCCTCACGTTTGCCGCCTGCACTTGCTGTGGTGCCCTGTCGGAACGCGTCGGGCGGCGCTGGGCGCTCATGGCCCCCATGATCATCGCCGTGTTCCTCGTTCCGATGTATATCACGCAGGTCGACGGGACCTTGTTCCTCGGATTCTTCCTGGTGTTCATCTGTTTCTTCGGCGGCAAGGATGCCCTGAACCCCGGCTGGCTGTCGGAACGCTTCCCGACCGAGGTACGAGCCACCGCCGCCGGTTTCATCTATCACCAGGGTGCGGTTTGGGGTGCGGCCGTCGCGCCGATCCTGACTTACCTCGCGGTGAACCAGGGCATGGGTTTCGCTAAACCGATGATGTACGGCACGATCGGTTCGCTGGTCGTGTATATCATCGCGGTCTATTTGGGGCCGGAAACCAAGGGTATGGTCATGACTGCCGAACTGGAAGTGATCCAAGCCGAAGTCACGCTCGGATAGCCCGTAACGGTACGGCCGGGGCGAGAGTTCCGGCCGTTTCCGCTTGGTATACAAAATTTCTCCACCTGTGACTGGCTGTAAGCGGCCGATCAGGCTAGCCTCCCGCTGGTCGAGGCGGCGCCTGACGTCGACGAGATGATGGTGGCAGCTCGAGCATCACCCGCTTCACCGGCTAACCAGCCATGGCTAATCAGCTATGCAAGTGAGGCCCCGCCGCAAATAGTCCTCTGGGTCGAAATCGGTCGGGCAATCCGTCACTCTGGCGCGGTCGGAACAGGTGAGGGATCACGCCGATCGAAGGTCGGTTTTCCACCCTAAGCGGCGGTAGCCCGGGCGTCCGATAACCCCTAACAATCGCGGTCAAGGTGGCCCTGCGGATGGTACGGCCGCTTTGGATGAGCAGCGACGATTGGCTGAGCGACCGCCATGGGCGCAATGCCGCCGCGTCCCTGAGCCAATTTCCGATCCGCGCGCCAAGCGATACGGTCCCACCCACGGCCCCCACCCCACCGCCGATCCGCGTAAACCGCGCCCCTGTCCTGACCCTCTGGGCCACCGTGGTTGCCGAGCGGCTTGGCCAACCACCAGAGACCGCGCCTTAGCCGCCGTGAAGGAGTTGCCAGTGGGGACGCCCAATTTCGCGGACCCACTTGCCCGCGCGCAACGGGCGCTGTTACGCTTCAGCGCTAGTTCTGCACGCACGATTTTCGAAGGTGGTTTGATGCGCGCACCCATCTCCCGAGCCTTGCTTGTGCTCGGCTTGCTACTGGTATTGGTAACATTGCCAGAGCCTACGTTTGCTAAAACCTTCCGCGTCAACGTGGTCGGCGACCCCGCGCAGATGGACCCGATCACCACCTCGGAACTGGTCTCCGGCCGCATCTTGCGCAACATGTATGAGGGCTTCACGGCCACGACCGATGACGGCCGCAACGTTCCGGCGCTGGCGCTGCGGTGGGAGGCGCTCGCCGGGCAACCCGGATTTCGCTTCTTCCTCCGGCCCGGGGTGACATTCCACACCGGCCGGCCGTTCACGGCGCGCGACGTGAAATACACCTTCGAGGAACTGCTGCGTCCGGGCGGCAAAGGTGGCATCAATGCCAGTTATCTCGGCAACGTGGTCGGCGCCAAGGCATTCAAGGATGGCACGGCCAAGGAATTGTCAGGGGCGACCGTCATTGATGACCATACGATCGATGTTGCCTTCATCAAGCCGGACGTGCTGTTCCCGATTTACCCGTTCTATTTCATGGATAGCGGCATCGTCACCGAGCAGGGTCCAGACTGGATGACAAAGGTCTCCGCTGGCACCGGGCCGTTCGAGTTCAAGCAATGGAAGCGGAGCGTCTCGGTCGATCTGGTCGCCAACAAGGCGTATTGGGGCGGGGCGCCCACTGTTGATGGCGTCAGCTTTCTGATTGTGCCGAATGCCGATACCGCATTGTCGCAATACGACGCCGGCGAGCTTGATTTCGTCGATGTCTATGCCTCCGCCATTCGCCGCGTGCTGCGCGACGATCGTTATGTGAAAGAGCTTATCCGCGTGCCGCGCGCACAGTCGACCTATCTGGCGATGAACCAGAACCTCTATGCGCCATTCAAGGACATTCGCATGCGCGAGGCGATCTCGCTGGCGATTGATCGCAAGGGCATGATCCGCGGCCTTTATGGCGGCGCGGCCTTTACATTGAACGGAGTGGTAACGCCGGGTGTGCCAGGGTTCAACCCTGATCTGGCGGAGTTGCAATACGATCCTGCCCGCGCCAAGGCGTTGATGGTCGAGGCTGGCTTTCCCGATGGCAAGGGCCTGCCGCCGGTCGAAATCAGCTCCACCGAGGCCTACAAGGATGAGCTCACCTATTACGCCGACCAATTCCAGCGCGTGCTTGGTCTGCCCGTTACCGTCAAGCTGGTGGAACGTGCGACCTTCATTCACGCCATGAACGCCGGCGAGGTTGCGTTCTTCCCATGGGGCTGGACAGTAGATTACCCAGATGCCGCCGACTACCTGTCTCTGATGTGGTACAGCTCCAGTCCGTACAACCGTGGCCGTTGGAAAAATGCCGACTATGACAAAGTGATCGACGAGGCGTTGGGCGTCGCGGACGACACCAAACGTTTCGGCCTTTACCACCAGGCCGAGAAGATCCTGCTGGACGACTGGGCCATTGCCCCGACGCCGGTTACCGCGGCGGTGGCGTTGCGCAAATCCAATGTGCACAACGTAACCCTCACACCGTTCGGGTTCTCGGATTTCAATCGAATCGTGATCCAGTAGCGGACCTGCGTCGTGGTGCGTTTCCTGTTGCGGCGGCTGATCGGGCTGCTGCCGGTGATGCTGGCAGCAATGTTCGTGACATTTGCTGCGCTGCACGCGCTGCCCGGCGATCCCGTGGCGGTGATGCTGTCCGACCATTCCGCCGACGTTGGGATGGCCAACCGCCTGCGTGCGGAGTATGGCCTCGACCAACCGCTCCCAACACAGTTCCTGCATTACATTGAAGATATCGCAACCGGCCGGTTCGGGCTCTCCTTTCGTTTCGTTCACCTGCCGGTGTCGCAGGTGCTGCGTGACAGCCTGCTGATCAGCCCGGTCCTGGCGTTGGCATCCCTCGCGGTGGCGCTGACGCTTGGCGTGCTCGGCGGCGTGTTTGCAGCCATGCATCGCAACCGGATCCAGGATACCGCGGTCGTTCTGGTGTTGGTGGTGGGGCTGTCGGTACCGAATTTCGCCATCGCCACCTTCCTGGTCACCCTTCTCAGCGTGCAGACCAATCTGCTGCCAGTGGCCGGGTGGGGCACCCCGCGCCAGGCCGTTTTGCCCGTGCTGGTCCTGGCCATCCCGAGTGCCGCCTATGTCGCGCGCCTGACCCGCACCTTCATGCTGGAGGTTTTGCAACAGGATTATATGCGCACCGCCCGTGCCAAGGGGTTGTCGGAGCGGTTGATCGTTTGGCGGCACGCAGCGCGCAACATGCTGGTGCCACTGGTGACGTCGGCGGGGGTGATGCTGGGTGGGTTGCTCAGCAACACGGTGGTGGTGGAGACCATCTTCAACATCCCGGGGCTTGGCCGGCTCGCCATCGATTCGATCTTTGCCCGCGACTACCCGGTGGCGATGGCGGTGGTACTACTGTTCGTGCTGTTTTACGCCGTCATCAACCTGTTGGCAGACCTGCTCTGCGCCTTGGTGGACCCGCGGCTTCGCCGTGGCATGGCCGGATGAGCGCTGTTCCCGCAGCGCCGCGCTCCCGCCTGCTGCGGCGCTTTCGGCGCAGCCGCGGCGGGATGGTGGGGGCCGTCATCGTAGTGGTGGTGATCCTGGTGGCTCTGCTGGCGCCGCTGCTGGCGCCGCATCCGTTTGATGCGACCGACCTGCTGAACACTTGGGCGCCGCCCGATCACGTCAATCGGCTGGGCACCGACCGGCTCGGCCGCGACATCGCCAGCCGGCTCATCATGGGTGCGCGAGTGTCGCTGCTGGTCGCGTCGTCGGTGCTGGCCATCACACTGTGCGTTGGCGTGGTGTTCGGCGGCGTAGCCGGGCTTTTCGGCGGCACTGCCGACGGCCTCATCATGCGCGCTGTCGATATCGTGCTGGCGTTCCCCGAGGTCGTGCTGGCGATTCTGGTGGCTGCGGTCCTTGGCACCGGAACGACCACCGTCATTGTGGCCCTCTCACTGGTCTGGTGGCCGGGCATTGCCCGGCTGACCCGCTCGCTCGTGCTGGTGCAGAAACAGGAACTTTATGTCGATGCCGCGATCGTCTGTGGCACGCCGCGGCTCGAAATTCTCTGGCGCCATATTCTGCCGAATATCGCTGCACCTTTGCTGGTCCGTGCGTCCATCGGTGTTGGCTTCATCATCATGGCCGAGGCGACGTTGAGCTTCCTCGGCCTTGGCGTGCAGGAGCCGACGCCGAGCTGGGGCAGCATGATCCGCGACGGGTTGCCGACATTGCGCAGCGACCCGTATCTGGCGATGTTCAGCAGCATCGTCATCGGCGTCACCATCATCGGCTTCAACCTGCTCGGCGACGGCCTGCGCGATACGCTCGACCCACGGCTGCACGGGCACTGAGGTGGACGCCGCGCTGCTCGAAATTTCAGGCTTCAGCGTGATGTTTCACACCGAGGCGGGTCCGCGTGAGGTGCTGCATGACATCTCTCTGCAGGTCCAGCCGGGCGAGATCCTGGGCCTGGTGGGCGAGAGCGGCTCCGGCAAATCGGTCACTGCACTGGCGATCATGCGGCTGCTGGCAGAGCAGGGACGCATCTCGGCCGGACGCATCGCGCTCGACGGCGTGGACCTGCTGGGCCTCGATGCGGCAGAGATGCGTGCCGTGCGCGGCCGTGACATCGCGATGATTTTCCAGGAGCCGATGACCAGCCTCAATCCACTGATCACCATTGGTCTACAGATCGAGGAGAGCCTGCATACCCATCTCGGCCTGCGCGGGCGGGGGGCCCGAGATCGCGGGATCGAACTGCTCATTGAGGTTGGCCTGCCTGCCGACCGCTATGACGCGTATCCGCATGCGCTGTCCGGCGGGCAGCGACAGCGGGTGATGATTGCCATGGCGATGGCGTGCGCACCAAGGTTGCTGATTGCCGATGAGCCGACCACTGCGTTGGATGTGTCCGTGCAGGCCCAGATTCTTGCATTGATGCGCAAGCTGCGCGCTGACCACGGCGCCGCGATCGTGTTGATTACCCACGATATGGGCGTGATTGCGCAAATGGCCGATCGTGTCGCGGTGATGTATGCGGGGGAGATCGTCGAGACGGCACCTGCCGTCACGCTTCTTGCCAATCCCGTGCATCCTTACACGAGGCTTCTGCTCGACTGCATCCCGACGACGCGTCGGCGCCGTGCTCGCCTGCCGGTGATTCATGGCCAGATTCCCGGGTTTGGGAGCATCGTTGCCGGCTGCCGCTTCCGCGAACGGTGCCCGATCGCACTGCCGGTGTGTGCCGCGGCCCCGCCCCAACTGGAGGTCCATGACGATGGTCGTGCCGTTCGTTGCTGGCGTGGCGACGAAGCAATGACCACATGAGCGCCGCCCTGGAAGTTGTCGGCATCACCCATGATTTCCGAGTCGGGGGCCGCGCCCTGCGTGCCATCGATGGCGTTGACCTTGCGGTCGCCGATGGCGAGACGCTCGGCATCGTTGGCGAGAGTGGCTGCGGCAAGACCACGCTGGCGCGCATCATGCTCAAACTGATCCGTCCGAGCGCGGGGCGCGTGCAATTGCTTGGCTATGATGTCACCGATCTGTCGGAGTCGCGCATGCGCGTGCATCGCCGTCGTTTGCAGGCGGTGTTTCAGGACCCGGTCTCCTCACTCAATCCGCGCCTAGAGATTGCGGCGATTATCGCCGAACCGCTGCGCTCGCTTGGGTTTTCCCGCAGGGCGATGCGTGACCGGGTGGCCGAGATGCTTTCGCTCGTCGGGCTTCCGGCAGACGCTGCCAGCAGCACGCCCGATGCCTTCTCCGGCGGCCAACGCCAGCGCATTGCCATTGCCCGAGCGCTTGCGGCCGAACCGCAGGTTGTCGTGTGTGACGAGCCGACCTCGGCCTTAGATGTGTCAGTGCAGGCGCAGATCCTCAATCTGCTTGCAGACCTGCAACAGCGCCTTGGTCTTTCGGTTGTGTTCGTGTCGCACAACCTGGGTGCCGTCAGGCATCTCAGCCAGCGTGTGGCGGTGATGTATCTTGGTCGCGTCGTCGAACTCGGCACCGAGGCGGCGATCTTCGACCGCCCGGCGCATCCCTACACCCAGGCGCTGCTGGCGGCGGTGCCGGATCCCACGGTGGTGGCCAGCCCGCCGCCGCCCTTGCCCGGCGACGTGCCTAGCCCGCTCGACCGCCCCAGCGGATGCCATTTTCATCCGCGCTGCCCGCGTGCAGCATCACGTTGCCGCAACGAGGATCCACCCCTCGCCGTGCTCGCCGAACACCACGCCGCGCGCTGCTTTTTCCCGGGATGATCCACATGCGAGCGCCCACATGAGAGTAATCGAGCGCACCGAGTATTTTGCCCATCCCGGCCGGCAAGCGGAGGTGCTCGCCACACGCCGGCGTGCCTGCGCGGTGCGGCTCCGAATTGGTCTCGACGCGGGCGAGGTCTTTGTCAAACACCCGGGCGGAGACGGCAGCGAAGCCGACGTGACCTGGCAATGCGGCTTCCCCAATGCGCTAGCGCATGCCCGGGATCTCGCGGCCCGCGCTGCCAGCGTGGACTTCGAAGCGGTGCGCGCCAACATGCGAGGGCTGATCGCCCGCTTCGAGCGCCATGTGTTCAGCCCTGTCCCGCTTGGCCTGCCAAGCGGCATGCGGGATACGCCGATCGATGGGCACCCGGTCACCCCACGCGAGATCGCCTTCACCAGCGGCCCGCATGAACTGAGAGGCTGGCTGCATCTACCGCCCGGCCCGGGGCCGTTTCCCTGCCTGATCACCAACCATGGCAGCGGCATCGAGAAGGGGACGCTCGACGTGTCGCGCCCTGGCACGGCGGCGCTGCTGATGTCGTGGGGAATCGCGTCGTTCCTGCCGCATCGCCGCGGCTATGGTGCATCACAAGGGCCCGCCTGGCGCGAGGAGGTCTCTGCCGCCTATGGCTCGGCGGAGTACGATGCGCAACTGGCCGTGCGGCTGGATGCCGAGGCAGCCGATGTGCTGGCCGCCCTTGACGTGGTTGCGGCCCTGCCGGAGATCGACACCGGCCATATCGGTGTGATGGGCTCCTCGTTCGGCGGCACGACGACGTTGCTGGCGGCCTCGCAGACCTCCAGCTTTACTTGCGCGATCGATTTCGCCGGGGCCGCAATGAATTGGGATCGCACGCCCGCCCTGCGAGCACTTATGATCGGTGCCGCGCGACGGCTGACCATGCCGGTGTTCTTTCTCCAGGCGGCAAACGACTATTCCATCGGCCCGACGCGAGAGCTGCCGCAAGCCCTCGCAGGCAGTGGACAGATCGTGCAGAGCCGCATTTATCCCGCCTTCGGCGTTAATGCCCATGAAGGACATCTGCTGGAAAGCCGAGGCCCGGTCATCTGGGCTGCCGATGTGCGTCGCTTCCTGGAGTGTCATCTGTGAGCGAGCGGTTCGACGTGATCGTGGTCGGCTTCGGCTATGCTGGTGGCATTGCCGCCATCGCAGCCCACGATGCCGGCGCGCGTGTGCTGCTGATCGAAAAGCAAAGCGAGGGCGGCGGGATCTCGGTTTGCAGCGCCGGCGGCGTGCGCTGTAGCGAGCACCCTGAGCAGGCACTCGCCTATCTGCTCGCCACCAACGGCGCCTCCACGCCGGAACCCGTCATGCGCGCGCTGGCCGACGGCATGGCGGAGCTGCCCGACTTCATCGCCACATTGGCCGAGGCGGTCAGCGCCACGTCGGTGGTGCGCCCTGCGTCGGGCAATTATCCCTATCCCGGCTGCGACGCCTTTGGCTTCGTCAACATTGACGACGTACCCGATTTCGACCCCGCGCGCGACTTTCCGCATGTGCGGGGCAGTGTCTTCGGTGCGCGCCTGTTCAAGGTGGTTGCGGAGAATGTCCGGCGGCGCGGTATCGAGGTTCGTTTCGATGCAGCGGCCGAGCGGCTGCTGGTCGAACAAGGCCGTGTCATCGGCGTGCAGGTTGCCGGCCAGGCGACCCATGCCAGGGGCGGCGTGGTGCTCGCGACTGGCGGCTTCGAAGCGGCGCCCGAGTTGCAGCGGCAGTTCTGGTCGATGAACCCGGTGCTCTCTGCGGCAGTGCGCAGCAACACCGGTGATGGGCTGCGCATGGCGCAGGCGGCGGGCGCGCAGCTTTGGCACCTCTGGCACTATCACGGCTCCTACGGCTTCTGCCATCCGGATCCCGGTTATCCGTTCGGTATCCGTCTGAAACGTTTGCCGGATTGGCGCGCTGATCAGCCGCCGCGCGCCGACGTGACGATGAGCTGGATCCTCGTCGATTGTGCCGGCCGCCGGTTCATGAACGAATACGAACCCTATGTGCAGGATACCGGACATCGCTCGCTCGAGGGGTTTGACTTCGCCCGGCTCAGCCACCCACGCCTGCCCGCCGTGTTGATCGTCGACGCGGATGGCGACGCGCTCTATCCACTCTCGGCGCCGACCTGGCACGATGCCCTGGTGGCGCACGGATATTCGCGGCTTCAATTGCGTGATTTCGACAATGCCATTCTGCGGCGCTTCGAGACGCTGCAGGAGCTCGCCGCCGCGTTCGCGCTCGATCCCGATACGCTGCTCGCCACCGTTGCGGAATGGAACGCGCTGGTTGAAACCGGCGCTGAAGATCGCTATGGCCGCCCTGCCGCCAGTCGCGTCGCGATTGCCCGCCCGCCGTTTCGTGCGGCTCCGGTGGTGCCGATCGTCTCCAACACCCAGGGCGGCCCCGCGCACGACGAAGCACAGCGCGTGCTCGACGCGTTCGGTGACCCGATTTCCGGCCTGTTCGAGGCCGGCGAAATCGGCAGCGTGTTCGGGCACATCTACATGTCGGGCGGAAATCTGGCAGAATGTTTCGTGGGCGGTCGTATCGCCGGCCGCAATGCCGCAACACATGATAAAGGAGCGTCCAGATGATCAAGCTGAGCCACACGCTCGAAGCGCGGCTGCCCTATCTTGAGCCAGAGTTCAGCGACGACGAATATGATCGCCGGCTGGCATCGGTGCGCGCCGGCATGGAAACGGCCGGGCTCGACGCGTTGCTCATTTATTGCGGTGCTTCCAGCTACGCCTCGGCGCGCTGGCTGACTAATTATGAGGCGTTTGGCGGCACTGTGTTCGTGGTGGTCCGTCGCGACGGCGGGATCGCCGTGACCACCGACGGCGTGCTGCATGCCGAGCCGATGCATTCGATGGTCTGGACCTGTCGAGCCGCCGATCTGCGTTGTGCTGCGGGGCCGGTTTACGGAGGTGCCCTCGATGAAGTCGCGACCCTGGCGGCCGATGCGGTCGGGCCCGCGGTGCATGTTGGACTCGCCGGCAGTGCCGCCATTCCGCAGCATCTCTATGCCTCCTTGATCGGTCGCCTGCCCGGGTTGCAAACGGCCGACGCCGTGATGGCGCAGGCGCGCCTGATCAAGAGCGATGCAGAGCTGGACATGATGTTCACGTCCGGGCGGATTGCTGACGCGGCGTTTGCGGCGGTATTCGAGGCGCTTGCTCCCGGCGTCGAGGAGACCGAGGTAGCGGCAGCGGCGGTCGCAACCATGCTGCGCCACGGCGCCATCGAATCGTTCCGTACTTGTGTGGTCGGTGGCAAGCTGGCCGGGCTCAAGCACTCCTATCCGCGGAAGCGCCGATTGCAGACTGGCGAAATGGTGTTTCTCGATCTCGGCGCCAGTTTCAAACATTACGTCTCCGACACCAGTCGTTGCGCGGTCGTTGGAGGCATGCCGCAGGGCGACGCGGCCGCGCTGCTCGGCATTGCGGACGATCTCTACGCCGCGGGCCTGGAGCAGATGCGGCCCGGCCAGACGATCGACGATGTGGCACAGGCCCTCATGCGCGTAGTTCGCGGCACACGCTGGGAGCAGGATTTCTACCCGGGCGGATTTGGCCATGGCATCGGCATGGATCTGTTCGAAGCGCCGGGCGGCCTGTTCGCTGGCTCGCAAGTGGTGTTGCAGCCTGGCATGACCCTCGCCTATGAGCCCATGGTGGTGGTGGCGGGGCTTGGCACCGGCGTGGTCGAGGACAGCGTAGTGATCACCGAGACCGGTTATCGGCTGCTCACCGGGCGCCGTTAGGACCGCACCGGCGCCCCCGAAATTGATACCGGTGGTCAAAAAATGATTGCGGTTCCATCAATTCGGGTCGCCGAGTAGGGAACGAAAGCTTCCGGTCCTGCGCCGACGTTCGAAAACCCACACACAAGTGCCTCTCGTAGCGAATTCCCCACCCGACGCGCCAGGCGATACGCTCCCCGCCCATGGCTCCCGCTCCACTCCCGATCCGCGTCAACCGCGCCCCGGTCCTGACCCTATGGGCAACCGTGGTCGAGCGGCCAGTCGAGTGTTTGGAGCGGGCCGGGTACGTCGTGATGTGCAAACCTGCGGCGGACCCGCATTTTGGGAACCTAACACTCACGGGTTGGCCGGAGGGTGAGAGGAAGAAGAAACCAGACCGGAGCGAGCAGGTCGGCGTCGTTGTTCCTGGGGTGTTGACCCTCGTGCTGGCCGGCTAACTCTGCAACGTTCCATCCGGCGCCGGGCGAAGCAGCGCTGCGCGATCCCCGTCCGCCTCGCCCAGCGACGCGGGCCAGTCGGCTCGATCCAGGATCACCGGCATTCGGTCGTGAAGCCGCGTCATGTCGGCGTTCGCGCTGGTGCTGATGGTGGCGAACATACGCAGCACGGTGCCATCGGGCCAGCGGAAGCCTCCCACAAGCCCGCGAATGCGATCGGCTGTCCGTCTTGTCGGGCGATGGCAAAGTGTTGCTTGCCACCCTCGGTGGCCTTCCATTCGTAGAACGCATCGGCGGGCACCGACGCTGCGCGAAGGCGCCGCGGAACATCCCGGACATGGCGACTGTTTCGGCACGCGTTGATCGGCTTGGTCTTCGCCTGCGCAGCGTCCTTGGTGCAGTGCGGCACAAGGCCCCATTGCAGAAGATCAAGGTGAAGTTCGCCACTTCGAGGGCGGCGGCGCACCACCATCGCCTGCTGTGACAGCGCGATGTTCCAGGGTGGCGCGATGTTCGGTAGCTCGTTCACCGTGGGGAAGATCCGCGCGATGAACTCGGGCGGTTGTGAGCTGGCGTATCGGCCGGACATTTGCGGAGCATAATCCGCATGCCGGGCTGGACGCCATCGACGCGCCTTCGGAGCGGCCTACCGCGGTTCGCCGTGCCGAACGCCAGCCACCGCCCCGTCGTCTGGATCAACGCGCGTCACCTGACGGTATTGGACAACAATTTGCGCGCCGCCTGCCGCCTGGCGCCGACCTACCGCACGGGCGACCGCCTTTCTAGCGGACCCCGCGTCGCGGGCAGGGTTTCGCTGCGCATGGCACGTGCCGGCCCAAAACGGCAGGAGCCGGGTCGCTTCGCCTGAACAGCCGGGTTCGACCCTTCTGCTCGGCCATTCAGGCCAGGCTGCTGAATGGCAGGTTCTGGCCGGCAGCGGACCGGCTGCTTTACAGCGATCGACGGCGAGAAGCAGACCTTCGTCGATCGCGCTGGCGGGCGGTTGCCTACTACTTTGGCAGCCCTTTATCTAAATGAGTGCCGAGGGGACGTAGGTCCGCGTTCGGGGCGTTACACCTTGCTCATTCCGGGCATGGCATCTGGAAAACGTGCCCTGTCGCAAAAGTCTGATACCAACCGCCGAAATCGTTGACTCTTCCAACGATTTCGGTGGTTGGTATCGCGCGCCGGGTTGCTCAGGGAAAGCAACGGCGGCGGCGCACCGAACAACGACTCATACCAACGGTCATTCTTTATGACAGTTGGTATGAGAGTGAACACATCTGCGTCGAAACAAATCTGCCCGATTGAAGGCAATCAGCTTTGTTTCGATCGTACCGGTCGGAATCGGGGATCTTTGAAATCACTTGCCGGTTCCTGTCGTTCAAAGGTTTTGAGTTTCGGTCATCACCCGCTGATACAAATGTCAGTTTTCCGCCAGTGCCAACGTTACGTTAAACGATTAGTACAGGCGAGTGGCGGCCTCGTGAGGAAGATGCGCGTTATGTCGACTTCGCCACCAGCAACGCAAGGTGCGGAATTTTGAAGCCCCCCCGTTACTGGCTAGGTCAGTCGCCCTGGCTCAGACGGTGCGGAGTTCCTTGATCAAGTCGCTGGGATCTCGCATGAGGCTTTGGATGACGCCCCATCCCTGCTTTTTGGCAGTTCCGATAAGGGTTCGGATCAGCGTGAAAT
>DASRQX010000270.1:0-30388 GCA_035696165.1 Acetobacteraceae bacterium
ACGGCGATCAGCGTGGCGGACTTCGTCTCGAATGCGAGCGGCGATTTCACCGCCTCCACCCAGCGCTTTGCCTACGACACGACCAACGGGAACCTGTTCTACAGCGCGACCGGCAGCAACACTTCCGAATCCCTCGTTGCCAACCTGAGGGGGGAACCCAACTTCGCTGCCAGCAATCTGCTCTTCGAGCATTAAGCTGGTCTGCCTGCCGCCGTCCCGCGATCCAATTGGCGCCGCGGCAGGTGGTTTCGGTCTACCATCGACATGACCGGATGCTTCGTTGCGCCTGCATGCGGTTGCTGGCGCTCCTGTCTTTCCGACAACGTACGTTTATGCCAGGCGTTCGAATGATCGATCCCGGCAGGCAACAATAGCGCGCGACCGCCGGAAGTGGTGCGGTCGGGCGGCGGTAACCGATACCTATCCCGCGCGGACTGGGTCGATCATGACGTAACCCCGACCTGCAAACCCGCCAGATCGGCCACCGGGATGTGGCAGTAGATCCGATGGCCGGCCCGATCCAAATGTTCCGCCGGACGTTCGGTTTCGCAAATCGCGCCAATCTTGCGTGGGCAGCGCGTGTGAAACGGGCAACCGGCCGGTTGCGACGCCGCGCTCGGCAGTTCGCCGGTCAGCACGATGCGGTCCCCCGACTTCGCCGGACCGCCCAACTTCGCCGGATCAATGGTGGGGGCGGCCGACAGCAGCGCCTCGGTGTAAGGATGCCAGGGTGGCTCGAACACCTGCTCCGCGGCTCCCGCTTCCATCACCTGGCCCAGATACATCACCACCGCGTGGTCGGCGATATAACGCACGAAACCCAGATCGTGACTGATGATGATGAAGGTCGTCCGCTGCGCACGCTGGATATCCAGCAGCAGCTCGATGATCGCCGCCTGCACCGACACATCAAGGGCGGAGACCGGCTCGTCCGCCATGACCAGTGTCGGCGCGCCGGCGAATGCACGGGCGATGCCGACGCGCTGCTTCTGGCCACCGGACAACTGGCTCGGCCGGCGCCCCGCGTAGACCGTGGGCAGCCGCGTCATGCTCATCAAGGCGCGCACCCGATCCCGGATCGCCGCGCGATCGCGCGCCACGCCAAGCTTGCGCACGGCACGCGCGATCTGCGTTCCGACGGCGTAGCATGGATTCAGCGTTTCGTCCGGGTTCTGGAACACCATCTGCATCGCGCGCAGCAGGGTGGCGGAACGCCGCTCCACCGGCAGTCGGGCAAGGTCGATGGTCTCGAATATCACCTCGCCGCCGCTCGCCCCGGTCAGTCCCATGACCACCCTGGCAAAGGTCGACTTGCCGCAACCGGATTCCCCGACGATAGCCAAGGTCTGGCCGCGCACGGCCTGGAAGGTAAGCCCGTCGTTGGCCCGTACCGAGCGAACTTTGTTTTGTCCACGCAGCGGATAGAACTTGTCGAGCGCACGCACGGCCAGCAGTGTCTGGTTGTCATTTTGCGCGGCGAGGTCGTGTTGCGCAGTGGGGTCATGTTGCGCAGGGGGGGCATGCTGCGCGGCCACGTCATGCTGCACGGCCACATCATGGTGCGCCGCGGGGTCGGCTCCAACCGGCACAGCCTGCCCCATGATGTCCCCGGCACGTGCGCAGCGTATCGACGCCATGCCGTCAGGTTCGAGCCCGGTCAGCGGAATCGGCTCCCGACCGCACACCTCGCGGCGAAAATGCGCGCAGCGCGGCCCGAACCGGCAGCCGGCCGGGCGTTCCTGGGCCGACGGCATCTGGCCGGGAATTGGCGTCAGCGTCTGCAACGTGCGCGGCAGATCGGGGCGCGGAATGCACCGCAGCAAACCCGCCGTGTAGGGGTGTGCAGGCCGCACGAACATCCGGCGAATCTGACCGGTCTCAACGATTTCGCCGGCATACATCACTGCCGCCCGGTCACAGATCCGACCCACCAGACCAAGATTGTGTGAAATGAACAGCATCGCCGTCCCGTGCGTGCGTCGCAGCGTGGCGAGCAGATCGATGATGCCCGCCTCGACCGTCACGTCGAGCGCCGTTGTCGGTTCATCCAGCAACAGCAGACGCGGCTGTGGCAACAGTGCCATGGAGATCACCACGCGCTGCTGCTGGCCGCCGGAAAGCTGATGCGGATACGCCGACATGATCCGTTCCGGGTCCGGCACATGCAGCTCGGCCAGCATGTCGCACGCGGCACCGGTAGCCTGCCGCCGCGATATGCCACGATGAATAACCGTGGTTTCAATAAGCTGCGCCCCGACCCGCAGGCTCGGGTTCAAGGCGGACATTGCCTCCTGGTAGACGATGCCGATACCGGGACCCCGCAGGCCGCGCAACGCGCGTCGCGACATGCCGGCAATATCCTGCCCGGCGAAACGAATGCTGCCGCCGGTCAGCCTTCCGTTGCGGCCGAAATGCCCGAGGCTTGCCAGTGCGAGCGTCGACTTGCCGCAACCGGATTCGCCGACCAGTGCCACCGCCTCGCCCTCCGCGATCGTCAGGCAGACGCCGGTGACGGCCGGCACCGGTCCCACGCGGGTGCGATACTCGATCGAAACGTCCGTCATCTCCAGCAGTGGCATCTTCAGCAGCGGCCCGGGCGGAGATATCGTGCCGGGACGTATCATTCCTGCGTCACCAATTCGCGCAGCCCGTCGGCCAGCAGGTTCAGTCCGAACACCAGCGAGGACACGGCGATGCAGGGAAACAGCACCATGTGCGGAAACACTAGCGCGAAGCTGCGTGTTTCGTTCACCATGCTGCCCCAGTCCGGATCGGGCGGCGGCAGGCCGAGGCCGAGGAACCCCAGCGTCCCGATGGTGATCACAACATAGCCGAGCCGCAGGCAGGTATCGACGATGAGCGGACCCGCAGCATTCGGCAGGATTTCCACGAACATGATCCGCCACGCGGGTTCGCCGCGCAATTTTGCACTGGCAACGAACGCGCGATCGCGCAGGGCCAACACCAGGCCACGCGTTAGCCGCATGGTGGCGGGGCTGGAGGCAAGCGTCACGGCCAGGACGATGTTCAGCCCCGACGCCCCGAACTTAGATACAATAACGATATAAAGAACCAACGCCGGAAATGCCAGCACCAGGTCGGTGAGGCGCGACAGCACTTCATCCAGCCAGCCGCGGCGGTATCCGGCCAGCAGCCCGGCGGACACACCCACGGCGAATGCCAGCGCCGTCGCCAGTGGCGCATAGATCAGCACGGTGCGGGTGCCCCAGATGACGCGCGACAGGATATCCCGGCCGAGGTGATCGGTGCCGAACCAGAACACCGCTCCGTTGGGTGCGATCGCGCCGGGCGCAGCCATCGGCCGGATCGTCTGGTTCGGCGGGAACGGCGCGATCCAGGGCGCCGCCACCGCAACGAAAATCCAGAACCCAACGATGGCAAGGCCGAGCATCACCATCCGGCTGCGCCCGATCCGCCTGACCCAGTCGAAGCGCCGCGCCGCGACATGCGCAGGCAGCAGCGCGCCGACTTCAAGGTCGGTCTCGCTCATGCCGCGCGCATCCTGGGATTGAGCGCCAGGTAGCCAAGGTCGGAGAGCGTCTGCGTGATCGTTGCCATCGCAACGGCGACCATCGTGCAGGCTTCAAGCAGATACAGATCCTTGCCGAGCGACGCCTCAAGTATCAGCGAGCCGAATCCCTTGAAGGCGAAGAAATACTCGACGACGATGACACCGGCGATCAGCCAGTTCACGTGCAACATCAGCAACGTGAACGGCGCGATCAGGGCGTTGCGCAGGGCGTGGCGGAAGATGACCCGGCGATATGGCAGGCCGCGCAGGATGGCCGCCCTGATATAGGGTGCGCTCATGACGTCGGCCATCGCCGCGCGCGTGATGCGCGCGATGTAGCCGAAATCGTAGAGCACCAGGACCATGACCGGCATCACAAGCTGGCGGTAGGAGAATCCGTCCAGCATCATGCTGGTGCCCGGCAACCAATGCAGGCTGAAGACGAAGACGGCCGAGATCAGCACGGTGCTGGCATAGGGCGGGATCGACGTCGTGAGCACGCAGACCGCTGAGACCGCGCGATCCAGCCAGGAGCCTTCCCGGATGCCGGCCAGCACCCCCAGGCCGAGCGACAGCGGGATCAGCACGACGAAGAACCAGAAGCCCAGGATCGCGGTGTTTCCCAGCCGGACGCGGACGATGTGTGCAACCGGGGTCTGGAACACCCGTGACTCGCCCCACTGACCGATCACGAAATGACCGAGCCAGCCGAGATAGCGCAGGATGATCGGTTGGTCGTAGCCGTTGGCAACCAGCCAGAGCTGCCGCTGCTCGGGTGTGGAATACGGGCCAAGCTCGGCCAGCGCCACGTCGCCCGGCAGCAGCTCGAACAGCAGGAACAGCAGCAGCGAGGCGGCCAGCATGGTCACCAGCATCCATCCGATCCGGCGGAGGATCTGGTGTGCCATGATGCGAGGGCTTCAGGCTTTCTCCACCGCCAGTTCGTCGAGGAAGATGTATTGCGTCGGGTGCATGTGGAACCCCTTCACCTTCCGGTCATAGCCGGTCTGCACGATGCGCCAGAGTGGTTGCACGATCGGACCATCCTGCTGAAGCAACTGCTCCAGCTTCGCCATGACCACGCGCCGCCGGTCGACCTCGAGGATACCCTCGGCTTCGGTCAGCAGCTTGTCGAACTCGGGGTTGGCGTAGGCGGACTCGTTCCACGGCGTGCCGGACCGATAAGCCAGGCCCAGAACCATCACGCCGAGCGGCCGATGGGTCCAACTGGTGTAGCCGAACGGCACCTTGTCCCACACCGCCCAGAAACTCGCTGACGGCATCAGGTTGATCTTCACGTTGATGCCGGCCGCCTTCCACATCTCGACCATCACCTGCACGGATGCCAGCTCCCAGGCCGGGTCGCCCTTGCAGGCAATTTCCACCGCCAGGCCGTCGGGATATCCGGCCTCGGCGACGAGCTGCTTCGCTTTGGCAACGTCTTGCGTCAGCGAGGGCAGCTTGGCGTATTCCGGGTGCACCGGGGCGACGTGGTGGTGCTCGCCGATCGAGGCCCGGCCGCGAAACACGATGTCGATCACCTTCTGCTGATCGATCGCCAGTCGCAACGCCTGGCGGACCCGGACATCATTGAACGGCTTCTGGTCATACTTGCCGCGGACGACCGCGGTCTGCGCCGTCGTCACCTCGTACATCACGACATCGGGCAGCGCCTTGATCGTGTCGAGTTGCGAGATGTCGACCTCGTACAGGCCGTCGACCTGCCTGGAGGCCATGGCGGAGATCGACGCGGCGCTGTCGTCGCCGAGATCGATGAACTCGGCCTCGTCCAGATGGACCGGCGGTCCCCAGTAGGCGGCGCTCGCCTTCATGACCGCGTTCTGGCCGACGTTGTACGCGGTCAGCTCGAACGGTCCGGTGCCGTTCATGCCCGGCGTGACCTTCGCATTCTCGGCCGGATCGAGCATGAAGAACGGATAATGAAACAGATGCTCGGGCACCGCGAGCTGGGCTTCCTTGCAGTTCAGCCGGAAGGTCTTGTCGTCGATCTTCTCGATGGCGGTCTCGCTCCACAACCGCACCGACTTTACCGGTTTGCCGTCCTTCGTCTCGCCGGTCTCGTATTGCTCCAGCATGTAGCCCTTCATCAGGCCCAGCACGGAAGACCCGGTCTTCGGATCAAGCACGCGCTTGATGTTCCAGATCGCATCATCCGAGGTGAAGGGCCGGCCGGACCGCCACTTCGCCGCCTGGCGAATGGTCAGCGTCCAGGTCTTCAGGTCCTCGCTCGCCTGCCATTTCTCCAGCAGCTCCGGGTGGGTGACGTTGTTCGCATCGGTTCGGGTGAGGTACTGGACCGTGTTGCGCAGCACGTTGCTGGGTTCGACCCAGGAGATCGTCTGCGGATCCTTGATTTCGTGCACGCGCATGCCGATGCGGATCTTGCCGCCCTTCGGCAGGTCCGATTGCGCCCGCGCCGGCATCGGCAGTCCGGCCATCGCATAGGCCGTGCCCGCCGCCACGCCAAGCAGGGTCGCGGTTCGCAGGAACTCGCGCCGATTGATCCTGCCGCGCCGCAAGTCAGAGCGCAGGTTGGGCAGATACGGGTGCTCGCCGGAAAGTGCCATCGCACGGAGCCTCCTGTTGGTTGTAAGCAAGACGTCTCGACCCGGCCACCAATGCCTGTGTCACGCCCGACGGCGTCGCATCTCGCGGCGATCGGCACGGCGTTCCGTTTGTCGATCGCGCAAGCCTCTCCCGAAGCTGAGCATACGGTCGACCGCATCGAAACTGGAAGTCCTGTTCTTATTCGGCGGCAGTGCGCGGTGTCACGGGAGGCGACGCGGTGCTCGCCGACGTGTCTGCAACGCGGCGGACGGGTCGAGCGTCAACAACGGCCAGTTCGCCGGGGACCCCTTGGCAGGTGCGACGACGGCGGCGGATTGGCCCTGGCCATCGGCCACGTCGTCAAGTTCCTTGGCCTCGATAACGCAAAATCGGCCCGGTCCTGTCGCCATCACGCATGATAATGCTTTGCGCACGCGAAAAGGCTGGGGGAATGCAATGCGTTATCGGACGCTGACTCATCGCTGCTGGGCCAGTGCCCGTCGCGCTTCCGCTGCGAGTGCGGGTAGACGGTCGCGCGCAGTGTTCCAGACGATGTCGAAACTCACGCGATCGTAGGCGTGCCGCATCCGGTTCCCCATGCCACGGATGTCACCCCATTGCTAGCCGGGCATCAGCTCCTCCGCGCCCGTGCCCAAGCGATGAGCAGCCTCGCAAATCCGCTCCAGGCAGCGCTCAAGGGCAGCGCGTGTTCGTCCGTCTTTCTCGAACGTCTGTCGGTCCATGCCCGCCAGATAGGACTCGATCCTGTCAGCGTTCTCGATGATGTCGGCCACGCTGTCGACGGGATCGTGCTCAGAAGGCAAGACGACCGTCCCGATCGATGTTGGCCCGCAGGCGCGGCTTCTCGACCGGCTCGGGCAAGAGGTCCACACGACGACCGGGGATTTCCGCGATTTGACGCTCCAGCGCGGTCAGTCGAAACAGGTCCATGCGGGCGGCAGGGTCGAATTCGACGGCGAGATCGACGTCACTGCCTGCCTCGGCGTCACCACGGGCAACCGAGCCGAACAGCGAGAGGTGACGGATGCCGGCACGGCGCAGCTCCGCCTCGTGCGCCCGGAGGGTGACGATCACGTATTCGGCCAAATCGCTCGTGGCTGTCGTGCTCATGGTGGCACCGCCTGTCCGAGCACATGCATAGCATGGGACCGGCTGCCGCGCCTCGTGCCGGCCCGCCGGGTGCTCCGGCACGCCGCATCATTGCGTGCTGTTTAGTCAGAACTACTATCTCGACTGCCGCGAAACACGAGGCCGCGCCAAGACATTGACCTGCGCCACGCCACGCGCATAGTCACCCCACGCGATGCAGCAGGGGACCACCATGGGCACAGCACGATTGAAGGTATTCTGGCAGCCTGGATGAACGAGCTGTCTGAAACTCAAAGAGTTTCTGTCGGTCCGTGAGATCGAGTTCGAATCGATAAACGTCCTGGAAAACGCCGCCGGCCTCGCCGAGCTGCGTCGCCTGGGCGCACGCTCCGTCCCGGTCCTGTCCCGGGGCGACGACTACGTCTTCGCGCAGAACATCGGCCACGTCGTCAAGTTTCTCGGCCTCAACGAGGCCACCGGCCCGGTCCTGTCGCCGTCCCAATTGATCGCCCGCCTGGACCTGTTCCTGACCGCCGCCGCGCGGTTCATTCCGCAGATGCCGGACGACCGCCTGGCCACCGAGGTGCCGAATCGCCCGCGCAGCTATCGCGTGCTGGCCCACCACATCTTCCGCATCCCCGAGGCGTTCCTGGAAGTCGCCGCCGGCGCGGCACTCACCTACGAAAGCCTCGTCGCGCCGCCACCGGACCAGATGCACCGCACCGCCGAGATCGTCGCCTACGGCAACGGCGTGCGCCGCCGCCTTGGCGCGTGGTGGGACGCCAAGCCCGACAAATCCGGCCACGAAACGGTGCAGACTTATTACGGCCCGCAATTGCTGCACGAACACCTCGAGCGCACCACCTGGCATTCCGGCCAGCACGTGCGGCAATGGATGATGCTGCTGCGCATGGCCGGGATAGAACCCGACCGCCCGCTCGGCGACCGTGCGTTCACCGCACTGCCAATGCCCACCAGCGTCTGGGACGGCTAGCGCCGGCGCCGCCTGATAGTCGGCGCCCCCGCCCGCTGCTGGCCCCTCCGTCATGCCGGCCCCTCCCGTCATGCCGGCGCAGGCCGGTATCCACGACTTGTCTTCGTGCCGTAAGCGAAATCGTGGATGGCCCGCTTGCGCGAGCCATGACGGGGGCGGCCGGCACAACGCGACCAACCCAGCCATGACCTGCTGAGAATACTGCCGGCCGCCCCATGCCCTGGCGCCGCACCCCGGGACGCGCCAACATCACACCCCGACAACAAGAAGACCGGGGATGGATCCGTCCAGCACTGAACCAAAAGTGCCGCACCGCGCGCTGATCACCGGCTGCGTCATGCTGGCAACGTTGATGCAAGCGCTCGACTCCACCATCGCCAACGTCGCGCTGCCCTACATGCAGGGCAGCATGTCGGCCTCGGCCGAGGAAATCACCTGGGTGCTGACGTCCTACGTCATCGCCGCCGCGATCATGACGGCCCCGGTCGGCTGGATGGCGGTGCGCTTCGGACGCAAGAAGCTCTACATCGTCTGCCTGGCCGGCTTCACCATCACCTCCATGATGTGTGGCGCGGCGCAGAACCTGCAACAGATCGTCGTGTTCCGCCTGTTACAAGGCATGTGTGGCGCGGCGCTGGGACCGCTAGCGCAGGCGACGATGCTGGACATCTACCCCTATTCCCGCCGCCCCCACGCGATGGCGATCTTCAGCTCCGGCGTAACGATGGGGCCGCTGATGGGCCCGACCCTCGGCGGCTACCTGACCGACTGGTACAACTGGCGCTACGTGTTCTACGTCAACCTGCCGTTCGGCATCTTCGCCATCGTCGGCCTGCTGTTGTTCATGCCGAACACCAAGCCAAGGCAGGGACTGCGATTCTCCTGGGCGGGCTTCGCCATGCTTGCGCTGGCGCTGGGCGCGCTGCAGTTGATGCTGGACCGCGGCGAAGAGCAGGACTGGTTCACCTCACGCGAGATCATCATCGAGGCCGTGCTGGCCGGCCTGGGGTTCTACCTGTTCATCGTGCACATGTTCACCGCCGAGAAACCGTTCCTGCCCCCAGCAATGTTCCGCGACAGGAACTTCGTTGCCGCCTTCATCATGGTGGTCTGCATATCCAGCGTGATGCTGGCGACCTCGGCCCTGCTGGCGCCCTATCTGCAGAACCTGGCGGGCTACCCGGTCTACACCGCCGGCCTGTCCCTCTCGCCGCGCAGCTTCGGCACCGTCGCGTCGATGTTCCTGGCCGCGCTGCTGTCCAAATGGATCGACCAGCGCAAGCTCATGGCGATCGGGTTTGTCATCCTGGGCTGGGCGCTGCACGCCATGAGCGCCTGGACGCCCGACGTGACCGAGGCGCAGATGATCGCCACGCTGGTCATCCAGGGTCTGTCCATCGGCCTGGTGTTCAACCCGCTGGCGGTGATCGCCTTCAGCACGCTGGCGCCGCATTTCCGCGGCGACGGGACGGCATTGCAGGCGCTGGCCCGCAATATCGGCGCGGCGATCGGCATCTCGGTGACCTCGTTCACGCTGGAGCGCAGCGCGCAGGCGATGCACGCCGACATCGCTGCCGGCATCACGCCGTTCGATCGGCTGCTGCAACACACCGGTGCCGCGCGGATCTACGATCTGGCCACGCAGCACGGTGCGGCGCTGCTGAACCAGGAGATCACGCGGCAGTCGCAGATTATCGCCTACAACAACGACTTCCACATGATGGCGTTCATCGTCGTGCCGCCCCTACTGCTGATCCTGCTGATGCACGGGACCAAGGTGGCCAGTCCACGCGGCTGAGCTAACCGTCCCCTACGGCGTGTCGCTCAACACGACGCCAGATGCAGTCGACATCGGTACGTGAACCGGCTTGTTGAAATTCCAAGGCGTCGTAATGGTATCGCCAGGTGACGTGGCATCGAGGATCGCCGTGCTGGCGGTGAAGGCGGCCGCGACACCCGGGGCGGCGCCAAGGTCCGCAGCGATGTTCCACCCGGCCGGCCGCGTGACCACAGCGAAATTGTCGGTGACCGCATTGCCGCGACCCATCGTCGCAGTGCCACACAGATAGAACAGTCGGCAGGCTGCGCTGGCATGCACCAGTGCCTGCGCCAGGGTGATTTGCAACAGCGTCGTGCTGAGCCGCACGCAGGCGGGCGCGTCGACGATCGTGCCGGGCGCGGCCACCGAACCGCCATCCATCACCGCCCAGCCAGTGCCAGCCACGGCCAGGGTCGGCGGGACAATCAGGTCAGTGCCGCAATCGTGCTGCACCGTGATGATCAGCGTGGTGTTGGACTGACGGTAAACCTTGCTGATCACCGGCCCGCCCGCCGCGGGTATGCCCGCGGGGATGGCGGTGATGGTGTCGCCACCCTCGGATGCCAGGATCGCGCGCGCCACCAGTGGTGCCGCCAGCATGCCGAAGCGCTGATTGTCCGGGATGTCGCAGTGCAGCGAATCGCCCCCGCTCCAGCTCCCAGTGGCCGCGTTATAGGCAAGTGGCGCGTTTCCCCCGATCCCGCGCAGAAAACTGTTCGAGGTCTGCGGCAGCACCACGGTCACGTTCTGCGTCGGATTGGCGGCGATGTCGGCAACCACCTCCCGCTGCATCTGCGCGCCCGGGTCGTTGCTGCCGCATGAGAATGGGATCACCGACCACCAGACCTACGGCAGGCTGGCCGCGGAACGCGACAGCATGCCACGCTCGAGCGACAGGACCCGGCGAGCCGCGGCTTCATCGGTCGCCTTTTCGCTGTACTGCCGGGTGCAGTCGTCCTCGGACCAGGGCCAGATGATCACTGCGACGTCGGCGGAATCCTGGGCCGCGGTGCGAGACTGACTCCATGTCTGCACTGGGTTGCCGTCGTTGCCCAGACTCCAGGTGGAGGCATTGCTGCCGTCGCCCGGGTTGTTCACGAACGAACCGAAGAGCCCCAGGGCGGGGGCGGGATACATGCCCTCGCCGTGTATGCAGGTGGCGCCCGCCGGCGGGCTGGCGCCGTAGCTGCCGACCACGCCGTACGCCAAGGCGCCGAGATGCCAGGCGACGCCCTGGGCCATCAGGTGCCAGGCGCCATCGTTGAGGCCGTTGCCAGCATTGGACTGGCCGGTAACCAGGACCTGGATGCCCTTGCGCAGACCCAGGATCCACTGAGCCTCATAGGCAAGAACGCTCGCTACGCCGCCGGCGTTCAGGGCAGCGTTCCAAATCGCCGCTTCGTGGAACCAGCACTCCGCCCCGCGTTGCGTGGCGCCATTGTGCAGGAACAGCAGCGGCGCCCTGAGCGACGATGCCAGCGGATTGGGCACGGCCGTGGCAACCGGTGCGGCATCGAGCCACACATCGACGCCGGTGCAGGGGGTGTTGCGAAGGATCACGGCATCCGTGTGCCGGCGCGTCAGTGTCGTGGTCATCACGGTCTGCTGGGCACCGGGAAACAGCACCAGCCGGGTGCCGCCATTGTTGTCGGCGCCCAGGACCTGGGTCCCGCCAATGCTCAGCCGGGTGCTTGCGGCTGTGGAATTTTGCCGCCAGTTGGGCTGCGACCATACCAGAAAAGCGTCCAGGCGGTGGCGGAGCCGAGCGCCATCGCCGCGCTCTTCAAGCCTTGATCCGGATCCATCAGTGGAAGCTGCTGGCCGCACGGCGGCAGATTGGGCGGGATGACCGTGTTCAGGCCGACGCCGCCCAGCAAGCCGTTCAGGCGTGTGGTGTGGCCACGGGCGACACGGTGCCGCTGGAAGCTGCGTGCCAGACCGTCACTGGTGTGCCGACCCCGGATCTATCCGCCACACCCCCCGCCAACCTACCGAACGCGCTCAGCGCCGCGCCGCCGGGGTTGAGGATACCGGTTGCGACCCCGGCATCTCACCAACCGGCATGCCCGGCGATCGTGGACAGGCTTGCGACGATGGGGGGTGGAACGATGGTGGACGGCGACCCCATCAGCATCGGTCGTTCCGGAGCGGCTATCAGAACCCGGCGGCTGTTTCCGCTCAGGATCAGCGTCATGGCGCGGCCTCCGGCAAGGCGGCAGGACGGGGGGGTACGGCGGCGGAAAAACATGCGGTGGATTCCTGGTGTGACGGCTGCCGCCGCCGGGGAATTCGCCGCGCGTTCTAACTCAGACTAACAAATAATGCAAGATAAAATAACACGCCATGCCGTCTCGTTTTGCGTGCGAAGGTGGAACGTAGGGCGGAAAAGTCTTGCGCCCGGGCGCTTGACCCGGGGGGGCGCCTTCCGCCAACTTGTCCACCCGCGAACGCCGGACATGTCCGGTGCGACACAACTGGCGGAAGGCGCTGCCCGTTTCAGCCCTACAGACGACCCGCTTGCTAACCGACCCGCCGCGCCGCCGCCGGCTGCCGTCCCACGATAAGTCCCTCCCAGGCATCCAGCGCCGGCGCAACACCATTCCGCCCAAACCCCACGCGGAACCGGTCCGCCGGTGTCGGCCCCAGCGATGACCGCCACACGGACCCCGGCAGCACCAGCACACCGGCCTCGCACGCCAACTCCTCGGCGAACGCCTCCACCCCGTCCGCACCACGATAGCGCGGGAACGCGGTAACCCCGCCGGCCGGCTCGTCCCACTCGAACAACCCGGAGTGCCGCGCGAAAAACGCCCGCAGCCGGCGCAGGTTTGCGTCCGCCAGCGCGCGATTGCGCCCGAGTATCCGCCCCTGCGCCTGGATCGCGATATGCGCCAGCACCTCCGACGGTGCGGCGAGGCAGCCCGACAGCGCGGTCTTCACCGCCTGCATCCGCGCCAGCACGCCCCGATCGCGGCATGCAGCCCAGCCTACGCGCAGCCCAGGCAGCCCGTGGCTTTTGGTCAGCGCATTGATCGAGATGCCGCGTTCATAGACTTCCGCGATTTGCGGCAGGCGCATGGCGGGATCGCGATCAATCAGCCGATAGACCTCGTCGTTGACCAGCCACAGCCCGTGCCGCCGGCACAGCGCGATCAGTGCGTCGAGGCAGCCGCGATCGATCAGCGTCCCAGTCGGATTGTTAGGGAAATTGACGACCACCAGCCGCGTTGTCGGCCGGATCGCCGCCGCGACCTTCGCCAGATCCAGCCGCCACCGGTCGTCCGGGTCCAGCGCCACGCCGGTGACGTCGGCAACCGAGGTCACCGCCATCTCCGACGGCTGGTAGCACGGCACCACGACGATGGCGTGACCCCTGGGGGCGTGACCCTGGGCGGCGTGACCCTGGGCGGCGAGACCGTGGGGCGCGTGATCCGGGGCTGCGTGATCCCCGGCGCTCAGCAGCGCCCGGGCGGCGCACGCCAGGGCTTCCTGTGCCCCGGCGAAGCACAACACCGTGTCCGGCGTAATACCGGCATAGGTCCCGGCGATGGCCTGACGCAGCCACACCGCGCCGCGCGGATCGGTGTAGCCCAGGTCCAGCCCCTGCCAGCGGTGCAGATCGTCCGGCGCCGCCATCGCCAGCAGATCGCGCAGCGGCAGCGTTTCGGCCTCCGAGGCCGCCAGGTTGTGCCGCGCGACGGGACCCCAGCGGGTCAAAAGGGCGCCAAGCGCGAACTCTTGCATGCAGCCTGCTCCGTGACGCCCGGTATATGGGGCGCCCGACGCCCGTTAGTGAGACGTGCAACAATTACCAAGTCACATGATGCCAATATGTCTCGCCGGATCCACCCGGGTGACCCCACCCGTAGGGTGGGTAAGCTCTTGCGCCACCCACCGCTTTCCCCCCGCACCACCGTCCGCCGCGCGGCGGACGGTGGGTGGCGCAAGAGCTTACCTACCCTACAATCGAAGCGGTAATCGTTGGGTGTCGCCTTGGTGAGACCGACGGCGGCGTTACATGGCCGCGTCGTCTTGCCAGAGCAGATAGATCGCCGCCGTCCACGAGAAGTCTGCGCCGCCGATGCCGTCGCCGGTCGTCGGGTCGAAATATTCGCTGGGACCCGCCGCGTTGATCAGCGCCAGCGTGTCGCCGCGGATCCGATCGGCCGTCGCGGCATCGCCTGCCGCGCGGAACCCATCGGCGATCATCCAGTTCACCACCGCCCAGATCGGTCCGCGCCAGTAGCGTTGCGGCTCGAAGCCCGGGTGGTCCGGGTCGGTGGAGGGGACCAGCCGGGCAACCCGCGCGGCCCACCGCGCGAGCGTCGCACCCAGCGCCGCAACGCGCGCCGGCGCATGCGCCGCGAACAGCGGCAGAAACCCGCCGGAGGTGCCGACCGGAATGGTTTCATGGGTCACCAGGTCCATGCTTGCGTAAAGCCCAAGGTCGTCGCGCCACAGCCGTTCCAGCGCCGCGTGCAGGCGTGCAATGCGCTCTTCGATTTCCGTCCGTTCTTCTACCGTGCCGAAGCGCGCGGCCAGCGCCAGCAGGTCGTGCTCGGCACGCAGCAGGATCGAATTGGTGGAAACGTCCGCGATGCGGAACGGCGAGACTGCCAGCATGCGCGCCGGATCCCACTCCGCGTCGCGGAACAGGTCGACCAGATGGATGAAGCGCTGGTACTCCTCGCCGCGCGGGCGCATCGTCGCGTCCACCAGCGAGGTGTCGCGCCGGCGGATTGGCGTTGTCGTGTCCGTAGGCACCCGCGCCAGAGCGACGTCCCAGGCCGGGGAATTGTCCATCCCGGTCTCCCACGGGTGCAGCGTCGCCACCAGGCCGCGCCGCTCCGGGTCGCGCGCCGCCTGCCACCAGCGATGGTTGCGCACCAGCGCGGGATACACCGCCGCCGCGACCGCCTCGGTCTGCAGGCGGTCCCGCGTGTGATCCCACAAATGCCGCGTCGCGGTCGCCAGTACCGGTGGCTGGGTGATCCCCGAGGTCGGCGGCCGGCGCGTGACACCCCACACATCCGGTCCGGGAAAGTAATCATCGGACGGCGCATGGAAGACGATCTGCGGGATCATTCCGTCTTCCCACTGGCCCCGCAGCAGCAAGCTGATCTCTTGCCATGCCCGCATTTCGTCGAAGGTGCTCCAGCCCATCGCGACAAAGGCGGAATCCCAGTTCCACTGGAATGGATACAGCCGCGCCGTCGGCACGCAGTAGCCGCCGCGATCGTTGGTGCGCAGGATCGCGCGGGCCGGTTCGATGTTGATCATGCGCCCGTTGGTCATACGACTGTCTCCAGCGCGGTACCGGTGTCGGCATTCATCCAGCTGATGTGGTCCAGCCGCGGCGCCAGGTGCAGCACCGATCCGGGGGTGGGGCGAGTGTTGGCGGCAACGATCACCCGCATCGGTTGCCCCCCGGTCTGCCCTGCCATCGCCAACTGCCCGGTCACCCCCAACTGCCCGGTCACCCCCAACTGCCCGGTCACCAACGTGTGCGAGCCCATCGGCTCGCTGACCCGCACTTCAAACGCGAAGCCGTCCTCCGCGCGCGCGGCATCAAGGTCTTCCGCGCGGATGCCCAGCACCAATGTCTCGGGCGCACCGGCGGGTGGCGTCAGGCGCAAGCCGCCCAGCCGCACGACACCATCGGTGTGTGCCAGCCGCAGGAAGTTCATCGGCGGGCTGCCGACGAAGCCGCCGACGAACATGCTGCGCGGGTGACGGTACAGATCCGCCGGCGGATCGATCTGCTCGATGCGGCCGGCATACAGCACGGCAATGCGGTCGGCCAACCCCATCGCCTCGGTCTGGTCGTGTGTGACGTAGATCGTCGTGGTGCCCGCCTCGCGCAGCACCGATTTCAGCTCGGCGCGCATCTCCAGGCGCAGCAGAGCATCCAGGTTGGACAGCGGCTCGTCCATCAGCAGCACCGCGGGTTCCACCGCCAGTGCGCGCGCCACTGCCACCCGCTGGCGCTGCCCGCCCGATAGTTGCGCGGGATACCGATCCAGGTACGGCTCGATATGCAGCAGCGCTGCGACACGCGCCACCTGACGCTCGATCCGCGTGGCATCGGCGCCGGTCATCCGCAGGCCAAACCCGACATTCGCGCGCACGGTCATGTGCGGGAATACCGCATAGTTCTGGAACACCATCGCCAGCCCGCGCTTGCGCGGCGGCAGCGTGGAGACATCGCGCCCGCCGATCAGCACGCGGCCCGTGGTTTGCGTCTCCAGCCCGGCGATGATGCGCAGCAGCGTGGTCTTGCCGCAGCCCGAGGGCCCAAGCAGCGCCAGGAACTCGCCGTCCGCGACGCGCAGTTCAAGCTGCGCCAGCGCGGTTATGGCACCAAAATCCTTGCGTACCCCGTCGATGACGATGTCCGCCATCCTATCGTCTCCTCATTGCGCCAATCGGTTCATCGCCCCGCAATCCCCCACAGACTGAACAGCCGCCGCCGCACCAGGAAGATGAACAACACCGAGGGCAGGATCAGCAGGAACCCGCCGGCGAATTGCACATGCAGCGGGCTTTCCGACAACACCGACAGCAGATAGGCCGTCAGCGTCTTATGCCGCACGGTCAGCACCGACGCTGCAAACACCTCGTTCCAGGAGATCACGAACGCGAAGATCGCCGCCGCCGCGATGCCAGGCAGCGCCAGCGGCAGCACCACGCGCAGAAACGCCATGGGTCCGGAACAACCAAACACCCAGGCGGCCTCTTCCAACTCGCGCGGGATCGCCTGAAACAAACTGGCGGAGATCAGCACCGCGAACGGCATCGCCAGCACGCTGTGCATCAACCCGACGCCGATCGGCGTGTCGTACAACCCCAGGCGGATGAAGCCCACGGTCAGCGGCAACGCCAGGATCGCCACCGGGAACGCACGCGTAAGCAGCACGAACAAACGGAACAGCGTGGCGCCGCGGAACCGGTAGCGCGCCAGCGCGTAACCCGCCGGCGCGCCGAGCACGATGGACACCACCATGCACAGCAACGCGGCTGCGACGCTGTACAGCGCGCTCGTCCAAACCCCGCTGATATGCAGGAACTCTCGCAGCGCGGTCACGGAGAACGCGAAGGGCAACGCCGGCTTCGGCCAGGCGTTCACCACCGCCTCGCCGCCAATGGCGCCCAGCGCAATCAGGTAGATCGGCACCAGCGTCCACGCGCACAAAGTCGCAACACCAGCCAGGAACATACCGCGGCGCGGGGTCATATTGATACCCTCACGACAATTGCGCCGCCGGGGTGCGCAGCACACGCAGATAGATCAGCGTGGCGCCGAGCGAGACCGCCATTACCACCACCGCATAAGCCGCGGCGACGCCGTAATCCTGCTGGACATATTGCCAGTTGAACGCCTCGCTCATGAGCACCGGAAAATTCCGCCCGCCCAGCGTCATCACCGTGGCGAACATCTCGAACGCCAGCACGGTGCGCAGGATCAGCGCAGTCTGGATCGACGGGCGCAGCAGCGGCAGCGTGACCCGGATGAAGCGCTGCCAGGGCGTCGCGCCGAACACCTCGGCCGCTTCGTTGTATTCCTTCGGTACCAGTTGCACGCCGGCGGCCAGGATCACCAGCACGATCGCGGTGGCGCGCCACATCTCGGCCATCACGATGGCGACCAGCAGCGCCACCGGCGTCTCGTAGGTCAGCCAGCTCTGTGGCCCGGCAATGATGCCAAGATGGAACAGCAGCGTATTAAGGTACCCCCGGTCGGTCAGGATCGCCAGCCACACCAGGCCGGCCGCAAGGTCGGAGATGCCCAGCGGGATCGACCACACCCACAGCACGATGTCGCGCCCGCGCCGCACATGCCGCAGCATCATCGCCATGCCCAGCGCGAGTGCGAGTTGCAGTGGTACCGCCAGCAGAACGACCTCGAATGTGTTGGCGACCGCATCGTTGAAGTTAAGGTCGTCCGCCATGCGGGTGAAATTGCCGAACGAGAACGATCCGCCGGTGTGGAACGCCAGCGCGACGGTCTGCAGCAGCGGCACCACGAATAGCACCGCCAGGAAGATCGTCGCCGGCGCGATCAGCAGATAGGGCGTGAGTACGCTACGGCGCACGGCGCTGGCCTACGGCACCGCGCAGACGCCGGTCGAGGGCGGGTCGGGTGCCCAGCAGGGCGCACCCGTGTCGGTCATGATCTTGCGCAGGATGGGTGCCTCGCGCGCCAACGCGTCATGCGGCTGCATCCCGCGTAGCACGATAAGTTGGAACGTATCCAGCATCACCTTGTCGAATTCCCCGCCATGGGTGCCGAGGCCCACCGGCAGCAGTGCCGGCTTGGCATCCCTTGAGCCCTCAGTGCGCGCGATCGCGCCAGCGGCGAGCTTGACACCGGGATCGAGATCCGCCGGCAGGTCGGCCTTCACCACCGGAAAGAAACCCACCGCCCGCGCCGTGGCAATCTGTGTCGCCGGACGGGTCAGATACTCGATCAACGCGGCGGCACCTTGCGGATCGGGCGCGTCCTTGGCGATCGCCAGGCCGGCGATCACCGGCATGTAGCTGCGTCCCTTCGGCCCCGACGGCGCGGGGAACGTAACGAAATCATCTGGTTTCTGGCGCAGTGCATCCAGCAGTCGCGCGACATGGTCGAACGCAATCCAGACATCGCCCGACAGGAGCGGTTCCTGCATGAAGTTGTAGTTGGTCGAGTTGGGGTTCACGCCTTTCCACAGCACGGCGAAGCGGGTCCACATCGCCTCCGTCGCCGGGCCGTCGAACGTCGTCACCAGGCCGCCGGTGTAGGACGGATACAGGAACCCCTCGATGAACCGGTGCATCAGTCCTTTCGGCCCGGCGGGAAAGCCCAGCACGCGCTTGCCGGTCTTCGCCTGGATCGCAGCCGCCCAGTCGCCCAGCTGTTCGTAGGTCAGCTTGTCAATGTCGGCACCCGGCGGCAGGTAGGGCAGGGCCTGCTTGCTGGCGACCATGAAATACGTCGCCTGCATCCATGGAATGTACATCTGGTGGGCGGTGCCGAGTTTGGCCAGCGTCAGCAACCCGGCGGGAATGCCGCGATCTTGCAGTTTCGTTACCAGATCGTCCACCGGAACGATCCCGTTCAGCGCCGTCAGCGGCTCCAGCTCGCCGTGCAGCGCACCGATCAGGCTGATCGTGTGCGTGCCGCCCTGCTGCTCGGCCTGGATGCGCACCGGAAGCTGCGCTGGTTCCTCCGGCACATAGGTCGCCTTCCCCGTGTAGTCCTTCAGGATCACGTCGCGCATCTTCTGCGCTTCCTCGATCGGGCGCAGTTGCGTCGACATGAACAACGTATCGGCCGCCACGGGCTGCGGCACCAGCGGTCCCGCGATCAGAAATGCGCTAAGCGCGGCCAGGATGCGTGGTGTCATGGCGTCCTCCCAGGACGTGGCTTGGTGTTTTCGTTTTGCGTCCGGCGCGCGTTGGCGCCGGTCCGTCGGAGCCGCGCGGGATCAGCCGCGCCGGCCAGATTTCCGTCAGCGTCGCCGGGTCGGCACCGCCGAGCAACGCCACCAGCATCTCCACCATGCGCGCGCCGGCGCGGGCCATTGGCTGCTCGATCGTGGTCAGCGGCGGATCGGTACAGCCTGCCATCGGCAGATCGTCGTAGCCGATCAACGAGACATCGCACCCGACCCGCAGCCCGGCCTGCGACACGGCATGCAGCGCGCCGACCGCCAACCGGTCAGTGGCGCACAGCACCGCGGTGGGCGGTTCGCGCTCGGCCAGCAGCGCGCGCATCAGCGTGAAGCCGGCTTCTTCCGACGGTTCGGCGTGACGGATCGGCCCGCGCGGCAGGTCGGCAGCGGCAAGAGCGGCGCGCCAGCCCTGTTCGCGATGATGCGCGAACATGTAGCGCGGCGCCGCGTTGATCAGGCCGATGCGCCGATGGCCGAACCCGATCAATCGTTCCGTGGCCATCCGGCAGGCGGCGATGCCATCGATATCAACGAAAGCATGCGTACGAGGGTCTTCGCAGCGGCCGTGCGCGACGAAGGCGGCGCTGCGATCCAGCAGATAGCGAATGCGTGGGTCGTCGCGCCGCGTTCGGGCCAGCAGCATCCCGTCGACGCGCCGGCCCTCGATCAGATGGCGGTAGGCGCGCAGTTCCTCGGCGCCGGGACGGGCGCTCATGACCAGCAGGTCGAGCCCCGCGCGCTGCAACGGCGGACCGACCGCGGCGAGCAGGCGCAGGAAGAACGGGTCGTCAAATTGCCCGGCATCGGCCGGCAACACCAGGCCGATCGCCTCGCTGCGGCCATAACGCAGGCGGCGGGCAAGCTGGTTGGGACGGTAATCGATTCGTTCCGCTTCCGTGCGCACGCGCACGCGCGTGGCGGCAGCGACCTCGGGAAAGCCGCCGAGGGCGCGCGAGACGGTGGTGACCGAAAGGTCAAGTCGTTTGGCGATCGCGCGCAGGGACACTTGGACTGGACGTTCCCGATCGTTTTGGCTTATGAATGCAATAATCCAAAACGATTTGGAGGTCAACCTTCAGGGAGGGGATCATGCCGAACGTGCCTCAGCCCTATGCGGTCGGGCAGCGCGACGCGCGCCCGTGGGGCGAATGGATGGTCATCGATGTCGGCGCCCGTTTCGTGGTGAAGCGCATCACGGTGCGGCCGGGACAGCGCCTGTCGTTGCAACGCCACCGGCATCGCGCCGAACAATGGGTGGTGGTGGCGGGGATCGCGCAGGTGACGCGCGGTGACGCGGTGTTCGCGCTGGCGCCTGGCGAGACGGTGCGGATTGCGCCGGGCGAGACCCATCGGGTTGCCAACCAGGGTGTCGATAACGTGGTGTTTATTGAGGTGCAGACAGGTTCGGTGCTGTCCGAGGACGACATCGAGCGGCTGGATGATCAATACGGTCGCACGACGATCACGCAACAATCGCAATAGCAACAGACCGTCCTCCTCCCCCCTGTAGGAGGGGGTTGGGGGGAGGGGTTGGTGCCAGGGTTGCACCGAGGGTCCGAGGGTCCCCACCGCACCGACCCCTCCCCCATCCCCCTCCTACAGGGGGGGGGGGAGGAGGAGAACGTTACGGTCCAGCCCAGCTAATTCTAACGCCCATGAGGACAAGCCAGGCCGTGGCGTCGGGCAGCGCCACCCCATGCTACGTGGACACCTGCTCCAACACCGCCCGCGCCTGCCGGATCCCGAACCCCCAGATCAGCAGCGCCGGCAGCAACGATCCCGGCAGCACGATCCACAACACCCAGCCCAGGTGATCTGGCCCAAACAAGTACAACGGCCCCAGCAGCGTCACACCAGCCCACGCCCCCAGATGCCCAAGCCCATCAGTCCACGCAAACGCCACCGAGCGAATACGTGTCGGATACGCAACCGCCGTGTAGTTATAGAGATTGAACAGCCACAACCCGGTGCCGACGCGGCTGAACGCATAGAACACAACGATCACTGGCAGACTCGGATGCAAATAGATCACCACCCACGACAGCGCGAACAACCCACCCATCGCCAGCATCACCTCGCGCCGCTCCACCCGCTCGCCAAGCCGCGCATTGACCTGGAAGCCAACGAACAGCAGCAGATACGCCGCGGCGATCGTCAGGAACACGATATGCGCCGAGGCGCCGTGATCGACCATATACACCGGCAGGAACGCCCCAACCCCATAGATCAGGCCAGCATAACTCAACATCCAGCAAACTATCAGCAGGTACGTCCGACCGCGATATTGCGGGTTGCTGAAGATCTCGCGCCAGGCGCCCTTGCCGGCGATGACCACAGGGTGCATCCCCTGCGACGGCTCCGCCAGCGGCGCGCGCGTGACAAGCTGCACACGCCGCTCATAGTCGGCCATCAGCCGATCCGCCTCCTCCGCGCGCCCGCGTGCCTCCAGCCAGCGCGGCGATTCCGGCAACAGCCAGAACAGCAGCGGCAGCAGAACGATCACCTCGATCGACGCGCTGACCCACAGGAACGCCTGCCACTGCGCCGGGATCAGCCAGAACGCCAGCAGATTGACTGAAACCGCCACCAACGCCGTACTTCCCTGCGATGCGAGCAGCACCCTGTTGCGCACCAACGGCGAGGTCATTTCGGACAAATACACCGAGTGCGTCGCGACGATCCCACCGACGCCCAGCGTGCTGAGCACCGACAGGAACACCATGCCCCAGAAATTCGTTACATACGCGAATGGCCAGATGCAAAGGCCGCCCAGCAGCGTCGCCAACAGGATCGCCGGCCGCCGTCCGTAGCGGTCGGCAACCCAGCTCATGAGATAGACCCCCAGCAGGATGCCTAGCCCCACCTGCAACGCCTGGATCACCGCGTATTGGTAAACATCGATCACGTGGTTCGGCCGCCAGACGAACGGATAGAGCCGCGCGCCGATGCCGTCGGTGTCGAAGATGATGAAGCCCCAGGTGATTTCCACCAGGATCGCCAGCCGCCACTGCACGCGGGTCAGCGGCAGGCGATCGATGCGTGACGCGATATGTCCGTGGATCGAGGCGCGCGCGACATACGCGCCGGCATCCGTTGCAGGATGCGACTGGATCGGCCGCGCGTTCGCGTTGGCCGGGTCCGCCATCTGGCCCTCCGACGTGCCAGCGTATCGGTGGCCCGGACGCTGAGCGCCAAGCCGCGGCGTGTCAATATTTCCCCGGCGCGGCATCGCCCCGCCGGCGGCTCTACTCGGCCGCGACCTGCCGCAGCCGATCCCTAAACACCTTGCGGAACTTGGCGACTTTGGGGGCGATCACCACCTGGCAGTAGCCGCTATAGGGATTGCGGGCGAAGTAGTCGTGATGCTCCGCCTCGGCCGGATAGAACACGCCCAGCGGCGCGATCTGCGTCACCAGTGGCGCGGGCCACAGCTTGGCTGCCGAGATTTCCTGCATCACCGCCGTCGCGGTGGCTTCCTGGGCGTCCGAGTTCGTCAGGATGATCGAGCGGTACTGCGGCCCGACATCGTTGCCCTGGCGGTCCCTCGTCGTCGGGTCATGGGTGGTGAAGTACACCCGCAGCACGTCGGCGTAGTCGACCTGTGCCGGGTCGAAACGGACTTGCACAACCTCGGCATGGCCGGTCGTTCCGCTGCACACCTGCTTGTAGCTGGGATTGACGACGTGTCCGCCGGCATAGCCGGACGTCACGCTCGTGACGCCGCGCAGCTCATTGTAGACTGCCTCCAGGCACCAGAAGCAGCCGCCACCCAGGGTTGCGATCTCATCGCTCATTGACTTCCCTCCATCCGATCTGTGCCACACTATCACCAAGGCCCGGACCGCGCGACTGCCGCCGACCGGGTCAGGGACAACGTGGCCTCGGGCGTATGTCTCCTGCCATATGTCAACGCCGGGGCGCCTTCGTTACAGGTGGATTGAATAAATCGGGGTTTCGCAAAGGGTGGGCAGTAATGACCGAATTCGTGCCGCCGCTGGAGTTTGGCAACCGCGCCTTTTATGGCCGCCAATCCGGGCAGGGCAGGGTGGTCGTGATCGACTCGCCCCGCGAACTCGACCGGTCCGATGTACCGATCGATCCGCCGCGCGACGTGGTGGTGCACGCCGCCTACATGGCCGCCCCGGTTGCGACGCAGCTTCTGCGCCGCGGGTTCCGCGGGTTCATCGGCGTCGACGCCGGGATCGGCCGCAATGCAGCCGGCATCGGCGGCCTGCCGCTCGCGGATCAGCACGGCGTGCCGGCCGCCGCTGTCAGCGTCTACAGTTGCGACATGTGCGACGGTGCCTCGGTCTGGGCCGATGGTGCGATCAGCAGCGTTAACGCAACCGCCATGGCCCTGGGCGTGCAGCCCGGCCAGGGCACGGACGAAGCGGCCGCCTTGATGCTGCGCGCCGCACCCGGGCAAGCGCGCGAACTCGCGGGTTCGTTGCCCGATCGTGACTTCGCTCTGAAGTCCGGGCCCAATGGCGGCGTGTTCGGCTGCTGGAGCATGAGCCTGGTGCACGGCGCGCGCACCGGTGACGTATTCTGCGTGGGCACACCAGTGGATGCGACCATGACCATCTATGTCTATCGCCACGGCATCCGGCCCGCCGGCATTATCGGCAGTGACGGCGGCTTCGGGCGTCACAAGATGGCGGTCGCCGGGCTGCCTATCCTGCAGGCGATGGGCATTGCCTGCGCCGCCGTGTCGCATCTGTCGGCCGATCTGGGAGATCCGCACAGCATCTACCAGGACGGACGCATCACGCTGGCCAACGAGCAGGCGCGCGACGCCGGCGTCGTCCCGGGCATGACAGCCGTGGACGCGGCGGCGCGGTTGTTGCGTGCCCGACAAATCCCAGGGTTGACGTAGCCGGCGCTGCTCTGCGACGCTGCCTTCAAGGCCGTGCCAATCGGCCCCCGGGGGGAGACGACACGCATGGCCCAATCGATCGAGGGGTTCGTCGGCGCATCCATGGATGATGCCCGGCTAAGCCCAATCCATTATCGCGTTTTTGCATTGATCGCCGCCGGATATTTTTTCGACGTCGCAGACTACGTGATTCTGGGCTCGCTCATCCCAGATATGACCCATAGCAGGTTCGCCACCGCGGCCCAGCTCGGCACCGTGGCGAGCGCAACATTGTTCGGCCTGTTCCTCGGCACCGTTGCACAAGGCGAGTTCACCGATCGGTTCGGCCGCAAGACGGTCTACCAGTTCAACCTCCTGCTCTACGGTGTCGCAACGATC
Source organism: Acetobacteraceae bacterium (assembly GCA_035696165.1). Taxonomy (GTDB): domain Bacteria; phylum Pseudomonadota; class Alphaproteobacteria; order Acetobacterales; family Acetobacteraceae; genus Palsa-883. The sequence continues at coordinate 24,712 of DASRQX010000270.1, forward strand.
GCCGCGGCGTTCTCGCCGAATTGGATCTGGCTTGCGGCACTGCGTTTCGTCGCCGGCATCGGCCTGGGCGCGGAGCAGCCGTTGTGTTTCGCCTATGCCGGCGAATACGCACCAAAGAACATCCGTGGCCGGTTCGTCGGCGGAGTGCAGCTCGTCGGCGGAGCATTTTCCTGGCCATTGACGACGTTGTTCGCGTTGGCATTTCGTGACTCACTCGGATGGCGGGGCTGCTGGATCGTGATCGGCGTGTGCGCGCTGATCGTCTTCGTGTTCCGCTTCTCACTGCCAGAATCACCACGCTGGCTGGCCACGCACGGCCAAGGGACTCGCGCGCTCGAACTGCTCAAGCGCATGGGAATTCCAGGGCCGAAACCCGGCGAGGACCTGATCACCGATGCCGCTAGCGACAGCCACAGCGACCCGATCGCCGTGGTGTTCCGGCACTATCGCGGCCGGGTGATCGCGGGAATGGTCTGCTTCGTCGCTTTCTTCGGCGTGGCGCTCGGTCTCGGCGCCTGGCTGCCGAGCATGATTGCGGATCGCGGAATGACCATCACCAAATCGCTGACCTATACGTTCGGCATGCAGTTGGCGTTCCCTTGTGCCAGCATGTTCATGATGTTCGCCCTGGAACGTTTCGGGCGGAAGCGGACGGCGATTACCGCGTTCGTGATGGCCGGCGTGTTCGCGGTAGGCTTCGCCAACGCGAATACCAATGCGATGCTGCTGGTGGTCGGCTTCTGCATGATCTTCTTCATCCAGTTGGCCGGCAACTCGATGCAGATCTTTACTTCCGAGGTATTCCCGACCAACGCGCGCGCCTCCGGATTCGGGCTGGCGCAGGGGGCCGGCCGGCTTGGCACCGCTTTCATCATTCCCGCCATCCTGTGGATCCAGACCGGGTACGGAATTGACGCGGTGTTTGCCTGTGTTGCCATCGTGCTGGTGATGGCCGCGGCGACCGTCAATCTCATCGGCCCGGAAGCGCGCGGCATGCCGCTGGATGTGCTTGCACCGCCGGAGGGGTGATAATATGCGCCGGACCAGGAGGTCGCCATGAATAACGCACATCGCATCAGGCCACTGGGTCACTCGGACCAGGGCGGGCGTCCTGACGGCGTGCAGGTGATGGTCGCCAAGGGTCACGCCTATGTCGGGCACATGTTCTCCGACGGTATCGCCGTCATCGACGTGACTGATCCGCGCACCCCAAAGCCGGTGAACTTCGTTGCCTGCCCGGCCAACACGCGCGCCAGCCACATCCAGGTGCATGACGGCCTGTTGCTTGGAGTCAATGCAGCCAATGTCTGGGCCCTGCAGCAATACGAAAAACAGCAGGACTATTTCGGCAAATCGCTGGCCGACAGCTTCGACCGGCGAGATCGCGGTTTCGCTTCCGGTATGCGGGTATTCGACCTTGCCGATCCGGCCGCGCCGCGCGAGATCGGCTTCATGCCGGTGGACGGCATCGGTCTGCACCGCATCTGGTGGGTCGGCGGGCGCTATGCCTATGCGTCGGCGCATTTCGACGGCTTCATCGATCACATCCTGGTGGTGATCGATCTGGCCGATCCGACGAAGCCGGAGATCGTTGGCCGCTGGTGGTTTCCCGGCATGAACCGTGCCGCAGGCGAATCGCCCACCTGGCCCGACGGCCAGCGCTGGGCGCTGCATCACATGATCACCGCGGGCGACCTGGGCTACGCCGCCTGGCGCGACGGCGGCTTCACCATCATGGACCTGAGCGATCCCAACGCACCGAAGCTGCGCGCGCACCGCAACTGGGCGCCACCCTTCGCCGGCGGCACGCACACGCCGTTGCCGCTGCCGGGCCGCGGCCTCGTGGTGGTGGCCGACGAGGCAACCAGCAACCGCTGCGCCAAAGGTCTTGCGTACACCTGGGTGCTCGACGTGCGTGCCCCGGACAATCCGGTAACGATCGCCACAATGCCAACGCCTACGGGCGAGGATTTCTGCGCCAAGGGCGGCAAATTCGGACCACACAATCTGCACGAGAACCGGCCCGGTTCGTTCCAGAGCGAGGAGCTGATCTTCGCCACCTATCACAACGCCGGCGTGCGCGTGTTCGACATCGCCAATGCGCACGAACCGAAGGAGGTCGCGCATTTCATTCCACCTCCGCCGGTCCGCATCGTCGACATCCGTCCCGGCGCCGAGTTGGTGACGCAGTCCACCGACGTGTTCGTCGCCGCGGACGGTACGATCTACGTCACCGACACCAATGGTGGCCTGTCGATCCTTGCGTTCGACGGCTGAGCGAAGCAGCCTGCCCGTCGGACCTAGACGGAAAGGACGCGCGCCATGACCAACCTGCCGATCACTCTGACCGCCGCGGATTACGCGCGCCTGATGCCGCTGGCCGCACATGCCGTGGTGCCGGAAGGGATCGACCTGACGCTGCTGCTCGGCCGTGCCGGGTCGTGGCCCGAACGTGCGCAGATGCTGGGTCGGGCCGCGAGCGATCCGGCGGTGCATGGTGGGGAGTCCTCGATGGGCGGCCATCTGCGTCGCATCGACAAGGGCGACCGCAGCCTAGTCGCCCTGCCGGTGTTTCCGCTGCGCAACTTCACCGGCCGCGATCTCTATGTGCGCAAGGATGGCCCGGTGAAAACTGCCGCCGATCTGCGCGGCAAGCGGGTCGGCATGTATGACTGGGTGGCCAGCGGATCGATCTGGTACCGGCACTTCCTGAACTTCATTGGCGTGCCGCCCGCCGAGCTGCACTGGACGATCGGCGAGGTCGACGGCGCGCGCATCACCAGCCACGCCTACACGCTGCCGGAAGGTGTGCGCGCCGCCCCAAGGACCTTGTCCGAAATGCTGATCGACGGCGAACTCGACGCGATCTACAGCCCGCCGCGCCCGCACCGCTATCATCCGGTGGACGGCCCCATCGTGCGGCTGTTCCCCGACATCCGTGCGATCGAGCGCGACTACTTCCGCGCGACCGGCATGTTTCCGCCGCAGCACCTGATCGTGCTCAAGCGGCAGGTATGGGAAGCGCACAAATGGATCGCCCGCAGCCTGACCGATGCCTTCGTCGCCGCGACCGATATGTTCGGCAAAGCACAGCGTTCGTTTCCTTATGTCTCGCCTTGGCTGGATGCCGAGCTTGAAGAGACCGAGGCCCTGATGGGCGCCGACTTCCACGCCGACGGGTTCGAGACCAACCGAGCAGCGATCGAGGTGTTCAGCGAACAGGCCCGCGCGCTGGGGATCATCAGCCGCCGTGTCACGCCGGAGGACTATTTTGCTGAGTTCCTCGAGGCCGCAGCACGGTGACGTTTGACAGGGCGGCGGGCGACGATGGGCGACAGAGGACACTGCGCCGGCATATCGGAGCATCGGACCCGCGTAGTACACCTCTCCCGCTCTTTGCGGGAGAGGTTGCGGCGCCCTTGCGATGCGGGTGAGGGTCGTGCGGCTGCTCGGCCCTCACCCGTCGCGCGCCGCGCTCCGACCTCTCCCGCGAAGAGCGGGAGAGGTGTACGAAACGCATAACGCGCTCTAGTGGAGACACCATCATGGATCCGCGCACGCTGACCACGCCTGGCATGCGCCGACGCAGCCTTCTGACCCGTGGCGGCGTGGCCGCGCTTGCGTCGAGCTTCCCTACCAACACCTGGGCGGATTCCGGCAAGCGCTTCATCACCGCGAACAACAGCCCGTACGACACGCTGGACCCACACGTGGTGTTCGACATCGGCCGTATCGCCACGCGGCTGAACATGTATGACTGCCTGGTGCGCTGGGTGGACAACCCGCCAAAACTCAGCCTGTGGCTGGCGAACAAGATCACCATCGCGCCCGACGGCGTCACCTACACGATCAGCATGAAGCCGGACGCCAGGTTCCACGACGGCAGCACGATCACCGCCGATGATGTCGTGTTCTCCATGGAACGCATCTTGGCAATGAAGCAGGGCGCCTATGGCCTGTACAAAGGCGTAATAGATCCGGGCAAGACCAGGGCACTCGACGCGCATACCGTGCAATTCACCCTGAACCAACCGTTCGCCGTCTTCACCGCCATCCTGTCGGAACTCTGGGTCGTCAACAGCAAGTTGCTGCGCCAGAACGAGAAGTCCGCAGACATGGGCGCCGGCTGGTTGGCGCGCAACGTGGCCGGCTCCGGCGGCTTCAAGCTGCGCCGCTACGATCCGGCGATCGGCTTCCAGGCCGACCGGTTCGACCAGCACTTCACCAGCTTCGGCAAGTCCAACATCACCCAGATGGAATTCCGCGTGGTGCTGGAAACCGCCAGCCGCGCACTGGGTCTGGAGAAGGGCGAGTTCAACACCACCGATGGCTACCTGCCGCAGGACCAGATCAAGCGGCTGCGCGGTGTGAGCAGCGTGCAGATCCTGGAAGCGGAATCACTGCGCACGATGTATTTCATCATCCACAACCTGCGCCCGCCGTTGACCGACATAAACCTGCGCAAGGCGCTGTGCCACGCTTTCGACTACGATGGCTTCATTAACCACATCCTGAGCGGCTCGGTCGCGCGCAACGCCGGCATCATTCCGAATACGATGTGGGGCGCGCCGAAAGATCTTGCAGGGTACACCTTCGATCTCGACAAGGCGAAGCAGCATCTGGCGATGGTCAAGGAGCCGATGCGCCCGCTGGACATTGGCGTCCTCGCCGGCTTCGACCAGAGTGAGGCGGCCGCGCAGTTGCTGCAAGCGGGCTGCGCCAAGATCGGCATAGAAACGAAACTGAACAGCGAACCCTGGCCAGTGATCTCCGGCAAGTTCGCCGACAAGGACCGCATGCACGACCTGGTGCCGCTGTGGCGCAGCGCCTACTTCGCCGATCCACACAACTGGACAGGCGCCATCTACAACAGTCGCAACATCGGCGCCGGCAACAGCAGCTTCTACAAGAACGCGAAGTTCGACGAACTGACCGACAAGGCGCTGACACTGACCAGCATCGACGAACGCCGCCCGCTGTATGAGGAAGCCTCCCGCATCCTGGTCGAGGATGCCGCCGGTCTGTTCATCTACAACACGAAATGGTTCGGCCCATTCACCACGAACGTGCACGACGTGCGCTTCTGCCCGATCGGCGACGCCCAGGACATTCGCTGGATGAGCATGAGCTGAACCAACGCGGCAACGGTTCCTGACGGGGGCAGGGTAGACACATTCTACTCGGCTCCGGCCTCGCCATGCGCGGGAGCGGCACTCCCCTTCGGGCCTTTGCGTTCCTCAAAGCGCTGCAACACCACGAAGAACGACGGCACAAACAGCACGGCCAGACAGGTCGATGCGATCATTCCGCTCATCACGGATAGACCCAGTGACACCCGCGCCGCGGCCCCGGCCCCGGTCGCGAGCACCAACGGCACGACGCCCAGAATGAACGCGAACGAGGTCATCAGGATGGCACGGAACCGCGCGCGGGCTGCGTCGATCGCTGCCGCGGCTATCTCCTGATGGTGCAGCAGGCGCTTCTCGCGCGCGACCTCGACGATCAGGATGGCGTTCTTTGCCGCCAAAGCGATCAACAGAACCAAGCCGATCTGCGTGTACAGGTTATTGGCCACGCCGAGCGCACCGAGCGTCAGCACCGGTCCCAGCAGCGCCAGCGGCACGGCAAGGATCACGCTCAACGGGGCGATCCAGCTTTCGTACGGCCCGGCCAGGCA
>DASRQX010000271.1:0-2348 GCA_035696165.1 Acetobacteraceae bacterium
ATCGCAAGTCGGTCAATTGAATCGCTTGACGCAAAAAAACGAAACGAATCCCTGGACGGGAGCCACGATTCTTTTCGGAATCTGCCGCGGCGCTCTTTGATTCTTTGCTTTCCAATCGGGTCAGCCGATCAGCTCGTCACCGCCGTGGCCACATGGGTGTCGCGCCGCCCAAGCCGTACCGACCGCGCGGGCGCCAGGACCGGTTTGTCCACAGGGCCTAGTGTCCGGTTCGCTGAACCAGGATTGCGTGAAAGTCCCGAACGCATAAGGTATCTTAGCGGATCGTTGCCGGAGCGGATTTGAACTAGATGTGGCGCTTGCCGACGATCACGCTGCGAGAGCCCGGCCATGAACAGTAGCAAGACGCGGTTCACGCGCATCGATCATCGGGAAGCGCCTCGGCCCGGCACCTGTTTCTCTACACAGTGCGGCAGGTCCTTTCGGTCGCAATCTTCGAAAAAATGGCCATCCAGTCCGCATCCTTGGTCGGGGTCTGCCAGACCGATGACGTAACGGACTACAGCGCATTGAATTCATTTATATTTCATCCGGACATCTGTGACACCAAGGCGTGAACAAGGCGAAGACCGTCAACGCGCGGCGGACCATCCAGGGAATGTCCAAACCCGAATACCATCCGGATCAAACCGCCCCCGCGAGCAGCCAGGTGAACGCCGCCAGTTGGTCCATCTCCACGTCGGACACTGCGACGTACTCGATCCCGCCATGCCTCCAGGAGATCAACTTGAACCCCTGACGCGTCTCGCTCCGGAACGGCGCATCGACGGCATCGGACGCCGCCCCGGCGAACAGGTTGATCACGTGCTTGGCATGGCGGTACACCACGGCCGCCGCCGGGTGGTCATCAATGTAGTCCTCCCGCCCGCCCACCAACGGAATCCCCTCGGCGACGAAGTCGGTCACATTCGGCGAGACATCCAGCCGCGCCGACAGCGAGGGCTTCACCGTGTGCTGATCCGATGTCAGAACATCCGTCAGGTGATCGCCCTCCAGCGAGCGGATATGGCTGTTCAGCACCGCCTCGGTCATCGCCGAGTTTGTCCGCTGCATCGGCGCACCGAGCACCAGCAGCGTCAGCGCCATGCCCGCCAGCGCGCCGGCGAATCCGGTACCGGCAAGCGGCGCCAGGCGCCACCGTGCCCGCACCGGCAGCACCGGCACCTCGGCCCCGCGCGGCAGCATGTTGCCGATGCGCTGCGCCAGGCCCGGCGGCGCGCGGTGCCGGGTCAAACCGGCGCGGATCGCCCCCTGCATGGTCTGCAACTCTTCCAGCCTGGCCGCGCAGGATGGGCAGGTCTTTAGATGGCGCGCCATGCGCCAGCGGGCGAACCGCCCGAGCTCGCCGTCGAGGGCCGCCGAAAGCAACGGCGCATAGCGGTCAGGCACCATCGCAGGTCTCCTTGGCGAGCGTGTCCCTGGCACCTTCGCCGTGCCACGACCGGCGCAGCGCCTCCCGTGCGCGCGACAGGCGCGACATCACCGTGCCGACCGGCGTGCCGGTGATGTCAGCGATCTCGCGATACGACAGTTCCTCCACCTCGCGCAGCAGCAGGATCTCGCGATAGGCCGTCGGCAGGCGCAGCATCAGCCGCCCCACTGTCGCGTGGTCGATGTCGCGCAGCAGCAGCGTTTCCGGGTCGGCTTGCGGGCTGCTCCACAGGATCCGCTCGTCCTCGACGTTGTCCGGTTCCGGCAGCTCGGCGATGAAGCCGAGGCGCGGCGAACGGTTCTCCTTCACCCAGGTGTGGAAGGAATTCCGCACGATGGTCAGCAGCCAGACGCGGATATTGTCGCCGCGGAACGTGTCGAAAAAGCGATAGGCACGCAGATAGGCCTCCTGCACCACGTCTTCGGCGTCGGTCGCGCTGCCGGTCAGCCAGCGCGCCAAGTTGTACGCGGCGTAGAGATGCGGCAGAGCCAGCAGCTCGAAGCGCCGTCGCGGGTCGTCCTTCGCCAATGCCGGCTCCTGGCTGTCCGTTTCCACACGCATAGACCGTGCGATCGGCAAATCTATTCCATCCAGCGATCGGGAATAAGTCGCCCCGATGTCCGATCTGTCTGCCTGAGCGGGGCCGAGCGGCGGCCCGCACGATGGAAGGACAATCGACGTGCGGAACGGTAACGGTGACGGATCGTTACGTCTGGCGCGACGCGGGGTGCTCGAATGCATGACCTGGGCGGGCACGGCCATGGTCTGGACGATGGTGGGCGGCGTGCCACGGGCGCGACTGATCGGCAGCGCGGAGGCCGCCGCCAAGGACTTCAGCTTCGTGCAGGTCAGCGACAGCCATCTGGGCTTCGACAAGCCGGTGAACCCCGACACGCCC
>DASRQX010000272.1:0-18988 GCA_035696165.1 Acetobacteraceae bacterium
CCACCACCGCCACGCCGCTGTCCAACGTCGCGCCGGGCGACGTCCTCGAACTGCCCGGCAATTCGGTCACCAGCGCCAGCTTCGGTGCGACCAGCCTGACGGTGACCACCAATATCGGCACCTATGCTTTTACCAATGTCACTTACGCCTCGCCGGTCGCCGGCTACACCGCCGCGTTCGATCCCACGACCGGCCTCGAAGCGATTACGTTCAGTCATTCCGCTGTCTGCTTCTGCTCGGGTACGCTGATTCTCACCGACCGCGGTGAAGTGCCGGTCGAAGCCCTGAACATCGGCGACCGCGCCATCACGTTGTCGCATCAGGCCAGGCCGATCACCTGGATCGGCAACGGTCGCGCGCTGGTGACGCGCGGACGCCGTTCCGCGGCGACACCGATCATCGTGAGCAAAGGCGCACTGGCCGACAACGTGCCGCACCACGACCTTGCCGTAACCAAGGGTCATTCGCTGTACCTCGACGGCGTATTGATCCCAGCCGAGTTCCTGGTGAACCACCGCTCCATCCGATGGGATGATCGGGCGCAGGAGGTGACCGTCTATCACGTCGAGCTGAACTCGCACGATGTGCTGCTGGCCAACGGTGCGCCCGCGGAAAGTTATCGCGATGACGGCAATCGTTGGCTGTTCCGGAACGCCAATACCGGATGGGGTCTGCCGCCACAGGCACCGTGCGCGCCGGTGCTGACCGGCGGCGGCATGGTCGATGCGGTGTGGCGACGGCTACTGGACCGCGCCGGCCCGCGCGGGAACCTGCCGCTGACGGCTGACGCCGATCTGCATTTGCTGGTGGACGGACGGCGGCTCGACGCCGTGCGCCGAGTGGCCGACGCCCATGTCTACAGTTTGCCCGATGTGCCGAGGACCGTGCGCATCGTCTCACGCGCCGCGGCACCGCAGGAATTGGGGATTGCCCGCGACTCGCGCAGTCTCGGCGTGGCGCTGCGCCGGATCGTGGTGCGAGCAGGGACCAGGTTCCGCGTGATCGAGGCGTCCGACGCCACGCTGGGCAACGGCTTCCATGCTTTCGAGGCAGTCAATGGCTTCCGCTGGACCGATGGCGACGCCGCCGTACCGATCGAACTGTTCGCCGGCTTCGCCGGATCCGTCGAGCTCGTCCTGACAATCGCGAGCACAGCGCATTACCTCGAAGAGGGGCACTGCCTTGAAGAGAGGCACTGCCTTGAAGAGAGCGTGCCCCGGCAGGTGGCATGACAGGGGGTAGCACCGAAGAGGCGATCATTTGGGCGGCCGGTACACCAATCGCTCGGGAAAATCCATGTCTTTGATAACAATTTGTAATAAAGAATCACCACAGAGGCACGGAGACACGGAGAAACGGAGAAGAATACCCAGCTGATCAGTTGGCCGTTCTGCTCCGTGCCTTCGTGCCTCCGTGTCTCTGTGGTGATCCTTGCTTGCGGACATGCGGCAGGGCACAGATCCCGGCGAGCATTGGGTATATAAGCCCAGACCAGTCACCGCCGTACTACCGATACGTTGTCAACATATAATTCACCATCGGATTGTCCTGGTCGGGATATGGCAATTCAGTGAAGTGCCGGCAGCGGCGCCCTCGGCTGCGCTTGCGCCAGGCGATCGCATCGAATGCGGCCGAGGGCTGCATATCGTTCGACGTCGCGGCAATCAGATAAAATGCGAACGGATCCTGCCGGCGCGGCACTTTCCTCCCGGGCTGTGCGACGAACCACAGAGGATCGAACAATGAGTTTGGCGACACAAGCTGATGATGACGGTTGGCCAGGAAATGCGCCAGCGGCGACATGTCGGGCGCCAGACCGTACTTTTCGCGATACCAGCTGGGTTCGAAATAAACCACTGGCCGGCCATCGTGCCGCTCGCCGACCAGCAGGTAGTGGACCAGCGGATTGACACCCAGGCGCGTCACCTCCGGGTTGGTAGCAACATAATCTGGTGCCGAAATAAGCGTTCGGGTTGCGCCCTTCTTTCCAGCCGAACGCGCAGAAGTGCGACACCGGGTCCATGTCCGCCTCGGTCACGTCGCTGTGCGCCACCAGGTAATGATTGATGTCGATCAGCCCGGAACCGGCCAGCACCGCGATATCGGCGGCTGCCGTCGCCGCGATATCCGCGTCCCCCGCAAGATATGGCAGGAACGGATCACCACCCTCGGGCGCGGCCGCGGTGTTGGCAACTGACCACAGCGCCGGTCAGGGCGCCAGGCGCTCCGTCGTCCGGTGCCCAGGAAATGCGCCAGCGGCGACACGCCATCCGCCAACTGATAGACCTCCCGATACCATACCGGATTGAAATTCGGCCCCGGCGAGTGACCAGCCGGTTCGCCTTTGCTGGCATAATGCCGCAACGCATCGGTACCACGCCGAATTCTGGTTCGTTTGCGATACCAACGATTGACCAGGTAGGCGTTGGCGGCGCGGCCCTCCTGCCGGCCGTGCCGGATGTAGTGGTCCAGCGGGTCCGTGCCGGCGTCGGCGACGTCCCGGTTCGTCCGCAGGTACCACGACGCGTCGAACAGACCGCTGCGCTCAACCACCTGCCGCTCAGCGGAGATCCGCTGCTCATCCGCGGCTTCCCGCAATTGGCCGATCGCTTCACGCACGGCGCTCGGCGGCGCGCCCTTCAGCAGCCTGCCGATCCACCCCTCATGCTCAGACCCCGACGGCGCGCGCGCAACGAGTTCCCTGTATAGCTCAATGACATAGGCCTCGGCCGACGCCCGTTCCACAACGACTTCACAACGCAATCTGTTGAACGATGGCCCCATCGTCCAACACGCGGTTCCCGCCAGCAAACGCCGAAAGTTACACCCCGTCTCGACCGCCTCGCAACCGCGCAGAGTAACGGATGCGAGGGCGGGGATCCAAGGGGCAGCGCCCCGTGGTGGGGCCCGGGGCAAGGCCCCGGCCTTCCTCCCCTTACTCCGCGGCCGCGTCCATCGAGCCGATCGCCGGATCGGTAATAAATCCGCCCGACTGGCGCTGCCACATCCGCGCGTAGGTGCCGCCACGCGCCAGCAGCGCCGCGTGCGTCCCGGTCTCCACGATGCGCCCGCGGTCCAGCACCACCAACCGGTCCATCCGCGCGATCGTCGACAGCCGGTGGGCGATGGCGATCACCGTGCGCCCGTCCATCAGCCCGTCGAGCTGGCTCTGGATCGCCGCCTCCACCTCGGAATCCAGCGCCGAGGTCGCCTCATCCAGCACTAGGATCGGCGCGTCCTTCAGGATCACCCGCGCCAGGGCCACCCGCTGGCGCTGCCCGCCCGACAGCTTCACCCCGCGCTCGCCCACATGCGCGTCGTAGCCGTTCCGTCCGTGCCAGTCTTCCAGCTCCAGGATGAAGTCGTGCGCCTGCGCCAGGCGAGCGGCGTCCTCGATCATCGGGTCGGTCGCCTCCGGACGCCCATAGCGGATGTTGTCGCGAATGGAACGATGCAGCAGCGACGTGTCCTGCGTCACCATGGCGATCTGCGAGCGCAGGCTTTCCTGCGTCGCCTGCGTAACGTCCTGGCCGTCGATCAGGATGCGCCCGCGTGAGGGTTCGTAGAAATGCAGCAGCAGGTTCACCAGTGTCGACTTGCCCGCGCCGGACGGTCCCACCAGCCCGACCCGCTCGCCCGACGCGATCGTCAGGTCGATGCCGTGCAGCACCACCGGCCTGCCGCGCGCCGAAATGTCCTTCTGCCGGCCATAGTCGAAATGCACGCTCTCGAAACGGATCTCGCCGCCGGCGACGCGCAACTCGGTGGCGCCCGGTGGATCCGGCATCTGCCGCTCGACGTCGATCGAGCGCATGCCGTCCTGCACCATGCCGATATTCTCGAACACCGAGGTGATGCTGCGCGCCACCCAGCCGGCGATGTTGGCGATCTGCCAGGCCAGCGGCAGCGCCATCGCCACGGTGCCGACGGTGATCCGCCCCGCGCTCCATTGCCACAGTGCCACGCTGGCGGTGCTGACCAGCAGCAGCGCGTTCATCGCGGTCAGGGACATTGTGTAGCCGGTGATCATGCGCGTCTGGTCGCGGAAGGCGAACGTGTGGTCGTCCACCGCGTCGCGCACCCAGGCGTCCTCGTCGCGCGCGCGGGCGAACAGCTTGACCGTCAGGATGTTGGTGTAGCTGTCCACCACGCGGCCGGTCAGGTTCGAGCGCATCTCGGCAACGTGCCGCGACCGCTCGCGCATCCGCGGCACGAACCAGCGCAGCATGCCGGCGTAGCAGGCGAACCAGACCACGATCGGCACCGCCAGCCGCCAGTCGGTGGCGGTCAGCAGTGCCACCGCGCTGCTGCCGTACACCACGATGTACCAGGCGGCATCGAAGGTCATCACCAGGCTCTCGCGCAGCGCCGGCCCGGTCTGCAGCACCCGGTTGGCGATGCGGCCGGCGAAATCGTTCTGGAAGAACGTCCAGCTCTGCCGCACCACGTGCCAATGGTTCTGCCAGCGGATCATGTTCGACAGGCCCGGATTGACCACCTGGTTGATCATGACGTTCTGCCAGAACATCGCCGCCGGCCGCGCCAGCAGCAGCACCGCGGCCATCACGGCCAGCTGCGCCCAGGCGTCGCGCCACAGCGTGCCGGGCGCGTGCGTCGAGACCAGTGACACAACGCGGCCGATGAACGCGGGTATCGAGGCGTCCAGCACGGCGATCACCCCGCCGCCCAGGAACAGACCCGCGGTCAGCCAGCGCGCCTGCCGGATGAAGTGCCAGTAGAAGCGCAGCAGCCCGGCCACCGGCGGGGCCTCCGGTGCCGGGGCGGTAGGATCGAGCAGTGATTCGAAACGGCGCAGCATGTCCCAGACGTGAACGCGTGCGGCGATCCAGTCAATCGGGATGACGGATCGGCGTCGCTGAAAACGTTCCTATAAAGTTATAATGCGGCTTCACCCAGCCATCCGTTGCGCCACCGGCTGCGCAGAGCATTGCCGGGTCAAGACCGGCGACACCCACGGCAGGGCAGGGCGGTAATCCGGCAGACGCGACCGCGCGTTGAGAGAGAATTAACCCGCGCCACCGCATAGCGGCTGCCGACCGGGACCGCGGGCCAACTCCTCGCAGGTCAGGCCCGGCAGCTCGGAAGGTCGGCCCATCATGCTGTCTTCGCTCAACAATCTATCCATCCGCAACAAGGTCACCGTCGCCTTCGCGATGGTCATCGTCATCATGATCGGTCTCGGGCAGTTCGCCGTGCAGCGCCTGGGTGAGGTCAATGCGTCGCTGCCGAGGTGCGGGACGATTTGCTGCCCAGCAGCATGACGCTCGGCCGCGTCGCTCAGTTGACCGAACGAGCGCGCGCCAATCTTGGCACGCTGCTGCTGGCCCGGGACGATCGCGGGCGCGCCGAGGCTGAAGCTGCGCTCGACAAGACCGACCAGGAACTGAAGCCGGCACGGGCCGCTTATGAGACGACGATTACGCCGGGCGAAGAGCATCAACTGGCCGCGGCATTCAGCCAGGCCTGGGACGCCTACGGGGCCATCGGCACGACTGTGCGCGATCTGCGGCACAAGGGCGACCAGGCGGACGCCACGACCCTGTTCACCGGCACAGCCCACGAACGGATGAACGGGTTCAGAACGGCGCTGCAGGCCGACATCGATTTCAATGGGCATACCGTCAAGGCAACAGGCGCCATCGGCGAGGCCGTATATGACTCATCCCGCGGCTGGATCGCCGGCGCGCTGACACTCGCCACGCTGATCGCGGCGGTGGCCGGATTGGGCATCATACGCGGCGTCGCCCGCCCGATCACCGCGACCACCGGCGCGATGCGGCGGCTGGCCGAGCACGACATGACACAGAGGTCGTCCGCCTCGGCCGCAAGGATGACATCGGCGCGATGGCCGGCACCGTGCAGGTCTTCAAGGACAACATCGTGACAGCGGATCAACTCGCCATCGCACAGCAGGCCGAGCGCACCGCCAAGGAAGAGCGCGCCTCCCGCATGGACGCGCTGGTGCGCGGCTTCGAGGCAAAGGTCGCCAGCCCGGTCGGGATGCTCGCCTCGGCCGCCGCGGAAATGGAGGCAACGGCACGCTCGATGTCGGAGACCGCCGGCCAGACCACCCAGCAGGCCGCCACGGTCGCCACGGCGGCGGAGGAAGCCAGCGCCGGCGTGCAGACCGTCGCCGCCTCGGCCGAGGAACTCAGCTCCTCGATCAGCGAAATCAGCCGCCAGGTGGCACAGTCGTCGAGGATCACCGAGAAGGCCGTCACCGACGCGCGCCGCACAGATACGACCGTTCGCGCGCTGGCCGAGGGCGCGCAGCGGATCGGCCAGGTGGTTGAGCTGATCCGCAGCATCGCCGGGCAGACCAACCTGCTGGCGTTGAACGCGACCATCGAGGCGGCGCGCGCCGGCGACCCGGGCAAGGGCTTCGCCGTGGTCGCCTCCGAGGTGAAGGGCCTGGCCGGACAGACCGCCAAGGCGACCGAGGAGATCGCCGCCCACATCGCCCAGTCGCAAAGCGAGACCACGGGGGCGGTCGAGGCTAGCCGGGGCATCATCGCGGTCATCGAGGAAGTGAGCATGATCGCCACCGCGATTGCATCGGCGGCCGAGCAGCCGGGCGCCGCGACCGCCGAGATCGCCCGCAACGTCCAGCAGACCGCCGGCAGCGCGCAGTTGGTCACCACGAACATCGCCGGCGTCAGCCAGGGCGCCGCCAGCACCGGCGCCGCGGCCGACGAAGTGCTAACCGCGGCGGGCGAACTATCGAGACAAGCGGAATCGCTCTCCGCCGAGGAGACCGGCTTCGTCTCCGACATGCGCGCGGCATAGCCGAACCTTTCTCCCCCTCCCCTTGAGGGAGGGGGTTGCGGGGAGGGGTTCAGCCGCACAAGCCTTGGGTGCGACGCTGGAACCGACCCCTCCCGCAAGGGGAGGGGGAGGACTCCATGCCCACCCTGCGGCCTATCTCAACGCCCATGGCGCTCGACCCAGCCATCCATCGCGCCGCCGCAGGACACACCTCCGACCAACTGGCGCAATACCGTGCCGGCGCGTCGCTTGGTGGTCCGGCCGGACGACCCTACACTCGGCGCATGCCACGCCAACTTCCCAGGTGCCTGCTGATCAGCCCGCTGCTGGCCGTCGCCGCCTGCGGCTACGCGCCGCCCAATCCCGCGGACACTGCCAAGCCGGCCTACCAGTCCGACCTTGCCGCCTGTCAGACCTCCGGCGACAAGGAAGCGCATCGGTTAGTGATGAGCCGGGGAGGGCTCTTTCTCACCTACCCGATCTCACTGCCGATCGTGCAAGCGCGGCAGACCCGCAAATGCATGGATGGCAAGGGCTACGCCGCCAACCAGTAGCAACTGACTAAGCCTCTCCCGGTCTTTCGCGCCCCAAGCACACGAAAGACCGGGAGCGGCACACCAGCGCTACCCCGCCGCCGTGCCCAGCGCCCGTGTCAGATCGGCAATGATATCATCGATATGCTCCAGCCCGATCGACAGCCGCACATACCCCGGCGTCACGCCGGTCGCGAGTTGCTCCGCCTCGGTCAACTGCGAGTGCGTCGTGCTGGCCGGATGGATCGCCAGCGTCCGCGCATCGCCAATATTCGCTACGTGGTAAATCATTTGCAGCGCGTTGATGAACCGCCGCCCCGCCTCCGTTCCGCCAACGATCTCGAAGCCGACCAGCCCACCCTGACCATGCGGCAAATATTTCGCCGTCCGTTCCGCGGCCGCCCCGGCGTGGTGCGCCGGATGGATCACCCGCGTCACTTCCTTGCGCGTCGCCAGGAAGTCGGCCACTGCGCGCGCGTTGCGGCTGTGCTCGCGCATGCGCAGCACCAGCGTCTCCAGCCCCTGGATGAACAGGAACGCATTGAACGGGCTCATCGCCGCGCCCAGGTCGCGCAGCAGGGTGACTCGCATCTTCAGGATGTAGGCGATCGGCCCCAGCGGCTTCGCCGCCTGGCTCCACATCGCGCCATGATAGCTGGGATCCGGGGTGTTCAGCGCCGGCTGACGCGCCGGATGCGCCTCCCAATCGAAATTGCCGCCATCCACCACGATGCCGCCGATCGAATTACCGTGCCCGCCGATATATTTCGTCGTCGAATACACCACCACGGCCGCCCCGTGGTCAAACGGCCGCACCAGAATCGGCGCCGCCGTGTTGTCCATGACGAGTGGAATACCGAACTTGCGGCCGATCGCGGCGACCTCGGCGATCGGGAAGGCTATCAGCTTCGGATTCGGCAACGTCTCGGCGTAGTATGCACGGGTGCGGTCGTCGGTGGCGCGGGCGAACGCCTCCGGGTCAGTCGGATCGACGAAGCGCGTCTCGATGCCCTGGTCCTTCAGCGTGTTGGCAAACAGGTTCCAGGTGCCGCCGTACAGGTCGGTGGAACTCACGATGTTGTCGCCCACGCGCGCCACGTTCTGCATCGCGAAGGCGCTCGCCGCCTGGCCCGACGCCAGCCCAAGCGCCGCCGCCCCGCCCTCCATCGCCGCGACGCGCTGCTCCAGCACATCGTTCGTCGGGTTCATGATGCGGGTGTAGATGTTGCCCAGCTCGCGCAGCCCGAACAGGTTCGCCGCGTGCTCGGCGCTGTCGAACTGATAGGACGTGGTCTGGTAGATCGGCACCGCGACGGCGTTGGTGGCGGGGTCACGACGCCAGCCGGCATGCAGGGCCAGCGTTTCCGGATGCTTTGAGGTCATGTAGGGGCGCTCCAGTCCTGATTGCGCCGGACTATAGCGATCATGCTGGCCGCGAAAAGGCCGTCACGGATTTCTCCGTCGACCCGGCCGGATAAGGCATGAATCTCGCGCGAAGAATCCCCGCGGGGAGAAATTATGCCTCCCGCTGCTGCAAAACCTGCCGCCCCCGACGGAACGCCTCCGCCATCTGTCCCGCCGGCATCGCCCCGGAGAACAGCCCGTAGCCGTCCAGGAAGAACGACGGCACGCCGTTCACCCCCGCCTCGCGCGCCGCCTGGTCGGCCGCCCGCATCTCCACCGCGGCGACGTCGCTGCCCAGGAAACCGATCACGGCGGCGCGGTCCAGGCCTGCCTCGGCGGCGCAGTCCGCCAGCACTTCGGCGTCACCGATATCCTTGCCCCGGATGAAATAGGTGCGGAACACGGCTTCCATCACCGTGTCCTGCAGGTCCGGCCGATCCTGGCGTCCGGCGAACCAGATCAGCCGGTGCGCGTCGATGGTGTTCGGCGTGCGCAGCATCAGGTCCTGGCGAAACGCCAGCCCGGCCGCCTCCGCCGCGCCGGCCACCCGTGCATCGATCTCCCGCGCGCGCTCCGCGCTGCCGAACTTGGCGGCGCGGTAGCTCGCGCGTTCGACGCCTTCCTTTGGCATGTCGGGATTGAGCTGGAAGGGGTTCCAGTGCACCGAGAAGTGCAGTCCCTCGGCGGCCAGTTCCGCTAGCGCGGCTTCCAGGTTGCGTTTGCCGACATAGCACCACGGGCAGATCGCATCGGATACGATGTCAATGCGCGTTCCGACTGCCTGCGTCGCCGCGGGCATCGTCGCGGTCGCCGTCGCGTCGGCTCCCGCCGACACGTCGCAGTTGTCCGAACCGCACACCGCGCCTGCCCGCATCAAATCGTCCATAATGCGTCCCTCCTTCGTTCCGCCGATCAGGCTACTTGGGACTTGACGCTGGTCAATGCCACCCCCTTGTACTTCGCCAGTCGGGTACTTAGTTAGCGGCGTACTTTGGCAGCGGGGCACTTCGTTGGCGGGAACCCCTTGTGTCGGCCTGCCGCACCAGCCCAGCGCGCGTGAAGCCGGGCCATGCGGAGGCCGGACCGGCAGTCCCGTCCGCTAACAAAGTACCCGGTGTCCGCAACGATCCAAAAAGGACCAGCTGAGCACGTGATCATCCGATAACGACGAGGAACCAGCCATGCAGCAGGAATTACGCATCGCCTTCCGCAACATGGACGTGTCCGAGGCATTGGAGCGACGCATCCGATCCCGCGTCGCCAATCTGGAGCAACTCTGCAGCCGCATCACCGCGTGCGACGTGGTGGTGGAGCCGCATTTTCGCCATCCGCATCAGCATAAGCTGTTTGACATCAGAATCGACCTGGCCATCCCCGGGCGCACCATCGTGGTCCGGCGTGAGCCGGCCGAGAACCACGCGCATGAGGACGCCCATGTCGCGGTGCGCGACGCCTTCGACACGGCACGTCGCCAGCTTGAAGATCATCTGCGCGTCATACGCGGTGAGGTGAAGGTCCACGCGAAGGCGGTACCGGCGGTGTGACTCGGGTGGTGTGACGCGGCTGCCGTGATTGGGCCTGCCCGTTCGGCACCCGGATCGTGCGGCACGTCAGGAATCGGTGCGCTCGCGACTCCGTTGGCCCCAGGCGATCCTCAACATGATCAAGCGCACTGGGCCGCGGTTGAACCTCTTTTGGTGGATGGTGGACAAATAGGATGGCGTTCTGCGCACAGTCGGGTGCCGGACGCCGGAGGGACGGTATCAGGGTCCGCCACATCCCTAGTGAAAGTGCATTCACGATAGCTCGCCGATGCATCGAGGCGCGCTAGTCCGGATTTCGCACACTGTTGCGGGATGATGGCGTAGGGCATTGTCGTGCCAACAGGTTTTCGCGCTGCCGCGAATACCGGGTGTATTTGCAAGGTGTGAAAACCTGTTGGCGCGGCAAGGACCAAGCCAGCACCCGCGAGAGTGTGAGAAATCCGGACTAGATGCCAAACGGCCCAGCTGGGCTTTGAAATCGAGCAGGACGCACACCAGCACTGGGGTGGGCGTCGATGCTTTCCAGAACTGGTCTCCTCTCGCCAACCCGGTGTGGATAGGCACCGGGGGCGCCACCGAAAACATGCAAGACGGCGAAACGATCGAGGCGGAGATCAACCAGATCGGCGCGCTGCGCAATCCGGTGGTACGAGAGGCGTAGCGGCCGTCGCAGCGGCGCGAACCGGCGCGCGCCTGACGGCCCCGACCTGGGCCGGGCCTTCAGGCGCGACGACGCGTCCGCAGCATCGCCAGGCCAATCACGCTGCTGGCCAGCAGGCTCAGCGTCATCGGTTCCGCGATCGGCGTCGGCAGGCTGGTGCCGAATAGCGAAATCGGGCTGATACAGGCAACCGTGTCGTTGTCGGATTCGAAACCGCTTGCCCCGCTATCGTAGAGCACGACCTTGCCAATCGACCCGTTGAGGTCGAACACGTTGACAAAGGCAAAGAGCTCGTTGGGGTCATAACATGCGAATTGCGGCGTCGGGTTGGCGCAGTCAGAGTTTGGCCCACTGGTGCAGCCACCCAGCGCACTGATCAGGGTTGGCGAGTTGAACTCGGCGATCAATTGGTTGCTGGTGTTGTAAATCTGCAGGTCGTTGAACGGATCAAGGGCGCTGATCCAGACGCCGAAATAGTTCGGTCCCACGCCGCCCGGCAGGCCGGTGGCTGTCAGCGTGATCTGGTAGGCACTTTCTGTCTGGCCCGGCGGACCCGGCAGGGCGCCCGGGCCGAACAGCTCGGGATATTGCAATCCGTTTACGCCGCCATATTGGTTCTGCGGCATCGGTACCCACTGGCTGGTCGTGGTACCGTCGAGGGCGCTATATTGGCCGGTGAACATTGCGCCGCCTGCCAGCGAATGGGCGCCGGTGGTGAAGCTGGAGGTGAAGTCGCCACCGGTCCAGTTTGCGAAATTCTCGGTCCCATAGTCGCAGGTGGTCGCGTGGGCGCAAAGTGCAGGCGAAGTCCCCCTGCACCTGCCCGGCCGGCGAACAGGTGATGGCGATGCTATCGGCGTGAGCCGGTCCGGCAATGGCTCCGACCGTCACTAACGCGAAGGCCGCCGCCTTCGCCCATCGCAGCCCGCCGCTGGCAGTCATCATGTTCCCCTAAAAACGTCCCCTTTCTGATACGTAAGGTACAAATACACGACCATATGCTTCGTGAGGGTTATAGGCGCGTCGTTTCCCCGCTAATAATGTTTCTCGGGCGATGATACTGTCCTGCCACACGAAGATACTGTCGTATCTCGAGACACTATGAGAATAATTCTGGCGACCGCCGGTGCACGCATCTGGCTGCGACGCACCAACTGACGCACTACCGGGCTTGTCCCGGGGACGGCCATGACACGGAATGCTACGATCGATCCCCAGTCGATTCGGTTATTCCGCCTCAGGCGCTAGCCCAGCCCGCGCAGCGCTTCACCCAGCCGGACCTGTCGCACCTGCCGAGGGCCACGCGCGACAGACAGCGACACATCAAGATCCCCCAGCACATGGTCAATCGCATCGTCGGTTGCAGGACCATGCGCATCCAGGTGCCCGCGCACGCGCGCCAGCAACTCCGCGGTCAGCAACCGCAGCCCAATCAGGCGGGCGTTCTCGTCCGCCAAACGCCCCTCGTCGAGCGCGTCGGCGATCGCCTCGGCGCCGCCCGCCAACACCGCGGTCAATGCCGCCAAGCCACCCAGCGACAACGTGGCCTCCGCAGTCGGCGCCCCGGTCGCCAGCCGGGTCAGCAAATACCGCAAGGCGCCGGCCAGCTTCGACAGTCCGACCGCGTCCTCCACATCGCGGAACGGCCGCGCCATCGTTTCGTAGGCGCGATCGGGCCGACCTAGCAGTGCCTCGCGCGGCAGGCGGCACACGTCGAGTGCCAATACACAATGACGGTCGTCGCGCATGCCTTGCATCGGGCTGAGCGTCAGCCCCGGTGTTTCGCGCGGCACCAGGAAGGCGCTGTAGCGTTTGCGCTCCCCGTCGATCGCACTGATCGCCAGCACAATGAAATGCGAGGCATCCGGCCCGTTGCTCACCCAGGCCTTGCGACCGGTAATGCGAACACCATCGCCGTCCGGCTCCGCACGCGTGGTCAGATGCTTCGGATGCGCACCGACACCCGGCTCCGAGATCGCAACGGCCAACAGCGCGTCGCCGCGAGCCAGGCGTGGCAGCAGTGCGGCGCGCTGCGCTTCGTTGCCGAACCCGATAATGAAGCACCGCGCCACCACCTGACGGCCGGCCCAGGCGCCGGCTTCATCCAGCCGCCCGGTGCGCTCGGCCAGCGCCGCGGCCGCGTGCGCGATCGCGCCGTAGCCGCGCGGGTCCGCAGGATCAAGGCCGATCGGCAGCATGTCGTCTGGAAATGGGCTCATTCCGGAAATTGTAGACCAGCCCGATGTCGCGTTACAGGCGCGGCGCCACAGACAGTTCAACCAGCGCGGGCCCGCCGTGCACCTCGCCCGCGCTTGCGGGAGAGGTGGCGGAGCACTTGCGACGCCGGTGAGGGGGGTGCCGCGTCACGACCCTCACCCGTCTTGCTCCGCTCGTCAGCATACCACAGCGGGAATCCTTCACCCCAGCCGCCCGGCGACCCGCGAGCAGGCACGGCCGCGAGACGCCATGTCGTCTCCCGCGACGCCTGCGAAAGCGCAATCTGTCGGAAATTCTTACACAATCGAGGCGATCAGTGGGCCTGCGACCGCACAAAAAGACCCGACATGTGGCCAGCCACCACCCGACGGGCCGCGAAACCGGCAGAATTCGGCGCACGAGGTTCGGCGGTAAAGTATTTAGTCCCACTTCAGGGTGGAGTACGCCGGTATTCCTTACAAATCGCCGCAATGGCAGCAGTAATTTTACATTAATTCAGTGTCATGTGATTTGGCACAGAGATTGGTTTCACAAAAGCACTAAGCCACCAGCCGACCACCTCAAACGGTGGCAGCCACGTCACAACAGGGGAAGAAAACCATGAAACAGCCGACCATCTCCACGATGGTGCTGGGACTTGGCGTTGGCGTGGCGGTGCTCTGGAACCCGGCGCAGGCCACCTCGATTTCGTTCTCGACCTTTGTCAACGGCGCGAGCATCGCCGCCGCCGAAGGGGGGAACGAGAGCACCATCGCGTTCAACTACACCGGCTCCAGCTTCGTCGGCTCAGTCTATTTCGGACCCGACAACAACCAGCTCTACTCGACCAATTTGAGCGGCGGGAACGTGGCGGAGTTCGGCCAGCTGCTCCCCATCAGCTTCTCGGGCGAAGTCGTTGTCGGCGCCGGGCTGGGCCAGGCCGGGTTCGCCAGGGGTGCCGTCTACGCCGGCAACGGCAGTGGCAACCAGATCTACCTCGTGCCCGCCAGCGGCCCGCCGGTGCTGTTCGGCTCCACCGGGAACTCCGAGAACATCCGCCAGATCTTTTTCGATCCTGGCAGCAGTTTCGGCGGCAAGATGATCGTGACCACAAGCTCGGGGCGGATCTACACCTTCAACTCCGCGGGAACCCCCACATTGCTCGCCAACATTGGCGAAGACTGTGAGGGCATGGACATCGCCAGCAGCGCCTTTGGCAAGTATGCCGGCGACTTGCTCGTCACCTCGGAAGGCAGCGGGGAGGTCCGAGCCATCTCGCTGGGCGGCGCGGTAACCGTACTGCAGTCCTCGACCGGGGGTAACGTCTTCGTCCCATCGGCGGAGACGGTGAGCACCGTGCCGCTGGATCTCGGCGCCTCCGGCAACCCGATCGAGGGGTTCTACGTCGCCAACTACCCAGTCAATATCCAGTTCGCCGGCGCGTCGGAGTTCGACGGTTTGCAACGCGATGCGATCGTGACCAGCGAGGACGGCAGCAACCCCCGGATCTGGGAACTGGCATACAACGGCGACGCGCTGAACACATTCACAGTGACCCAAATTGGCAACCTGCCAAACCAGTCGGAAGACGGCATCTTCGTGACCGCGCAGCGGATCGGCGACGAAGTACCCGAGCCCACCAGCCTGCTGGTGCTGGGCTCCGCACTGGGCGCATTGGGCCTTGCGCCCCGCCGGCGGCGCGGACCGTCGCCGGACAGCCCCCCATTCCCGGCCCGTCGGAATGGGGGGCGGTGACCGCCTACAGCCCCGCCTGAGTCACGAACTTGGTGTTCAGGTAAGCCTCGATCGCCTCCGACCCTCCCTCCGACCCATAGCCGGAATCCTTCACCCCGCCGAACGGCACCTCGGGCAGCGCCAGACCCAGGTGGTTGATCGTGATCATTCCGGACTCAACCGAATTCGCGATCGCGTGTGCCGTCTTCGCTGAGCGCGTGAACGCATACGACGCCAGCCCGAGCGGCAACCGATTCGCCTCAGTCACCACCTCATCAAAGCTCGAGAACGGCGAAATCACCGCCAACGGACCGAACGGCTCCTCGTTCATCACCCGCGCGTCCTTCGGCACGTCGGTCACCACCGTCGGCTCGAAGAAATTGCCCTTGTTGCCAATACGATTGCCCCCGGTGCGCAGCGTCGCGCCGTGCTTCACCGCATCGCCGACGAACGCCTCCATCGCGGCGATGCGGCGCGGGTTGGCCAGCGGGCCCATCGTCGTCGCCTTGTCCAGCCCGTCGCCCACCTTCGCCGCCTTGGCGTGGACGACGAACTTGTCCACAAAACTGTCGTACACCCTCTCCTGGACCAGGAACCGCGTCGGCGACACGCAGACCTGGCCGGCATTGCGGAATTTTTGGAACGCCAGCAGCTTCGACGCCAGATCGACATCCGCGTCATCGAACACGATCGCCGGCGCGTGGCCGCCTAGCTCCATCGTCACCCGCTTCATGTGCGCCCCAGCCAGCGCGGCAAGCTGCTTGCCCACCACGGTCGACCCGGTGAACGACATCTTGCGGATGATCGGGTGCGGAATGAGATATTCAGAGATCTCGGCCGGCACGCCATACACCAGCCCGATCACACCCGCCGGCACACCGGCATCGGCAAAGCAACGGATCAGCTCGGCCGGCGACGCAGGCGTCTCCTCCGGCGCCTTGACGATGATCGAGCACCCCGCGGCCAGCGCCGCCGACAGCTTCCGCACCACCTGGTTGATCGGGAAATTCCACGGCGTGAACGCCGCGACCGGCCCGACCGGCTCCTTCACCACGAGTTGGTACACACCCTCCGCGCGGGCCGGAATGACGCGCCCGTAGGCCCGGCGGGCTTCCTCGGCGAACCAGTCGATCACGTCGGCGCCGGCCAGCGTCTCGCCCTTCGCCTCGGCCAGCGGCTTGCCCTGCTCCATGGTCAGCAGCATGGCGATCGCGTCGGCCCGCTCGCGCAGCAGGTTGGCGGCCTTGCGCATCACTTTCGAGCGATCAAAGGCCGACACCTTGCGCCACGTCTTGAAGCCCTTGTCCGCTGCCTGTAGTGCGCGGTCGAGGTCAGTGCGGCCGGCGTGCGCCACGCTGCCAATTGCCTCACCGGTCGCCGGGTTCACCACCGGGAGGCTGTGGCCGTCTGCGGCTTTACCCCAAGCCCCGTCAATGAACAGTTGGATGTTTGGATACATGGCGTGATCCTTGATCATGGTTGGCCTTGGCACCGGCGATATATGAGCGCCAGCCGACCGGACACAACCGGCCCACCGCACTGACCCACTGGGCCCACAATCGTCGTATCCAGTGGGATATGACGATACTGGCTCTTGCCGCATCGCGCGACAAGCGCGCCCGCGGCAGAGGCGCTTGGTTCCGGGCTGATCGCACGACATCACAGGAGATCCGTCATGCAAACCCACGCATTCGGCAAGCTGCCACCGGTATCCACGTTGACCCTTGGCGGCGGCGGCCTGGGCATGTTGTGGGGCAAGACAACCTTCGACGAATGCGTTGCCACGGTCCACGCCGCCGTCGGCGACGGCATCACGCTGCTGGACCTGGCGCCGCGCTACGGCGACGGCAAAGCCGAGGAAGTTGTCGGCGCGGCCTTCAACGGCAAACTGCCGCCCGGGGTTCGCGTCACCAGCAAATGCAACCTCGGCAATGCCGCTCTGGCTGATATCGAAACAATCCTGCGCCGCTCCATCGAGGGCAGCCTGCGGCGCCTGCACTTGGCAAAGCTCGACTTGTTCTTCCTGCACTCCAACATCGTGCCGGACGCGGTCTTCATCGCCCGCGGCCCGGGCGACGCGGCCGCGCGCATGACGCCCTACGCCGTTTTCGCGAATCACGTCCGCCCGCTGTTCGAACGTTTCGTGGCCGAAGGATTGATCGGCGCCTGGGGCATCACCGGCATCGGCCACCCCGACACCATCATCCGCGTGCTCGGCGAGCACCCGGCGCCCGCCGTGGTGCAATGCATCGCCAACCTGCTTGACTCGCCCGGCGGCCTTAAATTCTTCGACGGTCCCGCCAAGCCGCGCGTCGTGATTGCCGCCGCCCGCGCCAACGGTGTCGGCGTCATGGGCATCCGGGCCGTCCAGGCCGGCGCGCTGACCGCCGCGATTGACCGAGACCTGCCGCCGGATCACCCGGAAGTACTGGATTACGCCCGCGCCGCCGGCTTCCGCCACCTGTGCGTGGAAGCCGGCGCCAACCCCGCGGTCATCGCGCACCGCTACGCGCTGTCGCTCGACATCGACACACTCGTACTAGGCGTGAAGAACCGCCAGGAACTGGCCGACTGCGTCGCCGCCGCGCACGCCGGCACGCTCGGCGCCGATCTGATCGCGCGGATCGACGCCTCAGTAGCCGCCGCCCGCTAGATTCTGCCCCTCCCCTTGAGGGAGGGGGTTGGGGGGAGGGGTCGGGACGCCACAAGTTGGGGAGCGGTCAGCGCACAAAAAGCACCAAAGCCCCTCAACCCATTACGCACCCGCCACCACCGCCCACCGTGTCATCACCGCGCAGCCGGCGGCGAAATCCTCCATCCGCATCGCCTCGTGCGGATTGTGGCTGCCGTTCTGATTGCGCACGAACAGCATCGCCGCCGGCACCCCGGCCTGCGCAAACGCCGCCGCATCATGCCCACCGCCCGACGCCATCGCACGATACGCGATCCCTCCACCGCGCGCCGCGCGCGCCAACCCCTCGCACAATGCCACATCCATCGGGCTGGGCAGGCTGCCGGTCTCGGCGCCCGGCTCGAAGCGCACGCCGCGCCGTGCCTCAATCGCCGCGATCAGCCGGTGCAACTCGGAAAACATCGCGTCCACGCTGGCGGGTTGCACGCTGCGCACATCAAGCTGGAAGCGCGCCTCGCCGGGGATCTTGGTGAAACCGGCCTCCGCCGTGGTCGCCAGCACGCAGAAGGTGCAGACCAACTCATGCCCCTGCGCCTCCAGCGCGCCCCAGTGCTCGTCCAGCCGGTGTGCCAGTTCAGCCAGTGCGATCGCGGCGTCCGCCCGATAGCGCCGCGGCGTCGCGCCGGAGTGGTTGTATTCGCCCAGCACCCGCGCCGCCCGCAGCCGCCGAGACCCGGGAATACCGGTGACGATGCCGACGGGAATACCCTCGGCGTCCAGCACCGGACCCTGTTCGATGTGCAGCTCCAGATACGCGGCGACCGAAGCCGGCGGCAACAAACACTCGCCCGCCGCCACCGCTGCCGGATCGAATCCCATCTCGCCCATGTGTTGGCCAAGCGTCCGCCCGGTGTCCATTCGTTTCACGTCCAGCACCGCGCCCGGCAGCCGCCCCAGCGCGGCATGGCTGCCAGGATACGAGGTCGGAAACCAGGCGCCGGCCTCCTCCGCGCGGATCGCCAGCACAACAAGGTCGCGCCCCGGCACGAAATCCGCCTGGCGCAGCCCCGCGACCGTGGCGAGCCCGGCCAGCACCCCCGCGGCGCCGTCGTAGTTCCCGCCCTGCGGCACCGAATCCAGGTGACTGCCCAGCACAATCCGTTTCGCTGTGCGATCCGCCCCAGGCAGCGTCATCAGCATGTTGCCGGCCGGGTCGACGGCGATCTCCAGCCCCAGCGCCTCCGCCTCCGCGCGCACGAGGTCATGCGCGCGCTGCTCGCCCGGGCCATAGGCGTCGCGCGTGACGCCAACGCCGTCGAAGCTGGCCTCGCGCAGCACGTCGAACAGGCGGGCGGCGAGTTCCACATCAGGGGTCAGGTTTGCGCGCATGGCAGGCTCCGTCCGGGAAACCCCCAGCCTGCCGCGCCGCCGCCCCCTTCCGCAACCACGAAGCATCGGCGATAGACTGTAATTTGAAGGGAAGTGGGGCACGAAAGGG
>DASRQX010000273.1:0-2477 GCA_035696165.1 Acetobacteraceae bacterium
ATTTTGGTGACTCCAGTGTGCCCCTTAGGCCCTGATACCATTCGGGTGCTCCGATTGGCCTTCCCAGGAACACAGCCAACACGTCGCTCTGCGGGAGCGCTGGACCGCACATCATCCGCCAGCAGCAAGCTTGCATCGAGAAGCAACGAAGTGGAGAGGGTCGCATGGCTGACGCCAAGCATCATCAGATCCTGATCGTAGGCGGCGGCACCGCGGGCATCACGGTCGCGGCGAGCCTGCACCGCCGCGGACCGCGGTCGCTCGACATCGCGATCGTGGAGCCGGCGGAGACGCACTACTACCAGCCGTGCTTCACGCTGGTCGGGGCCGGCACCTATGACATCGCCAAGACGCACCGCCCCGAGCGCAGCCTCATTCCCGCCGGCGTGGCGCTGATCCGCGATTCGGCCAAGGCGTTTGATCCGGACAGCAGCCGCGTCATGCTCGAATCCGGCGGCACGCTAACCTACGACTACCTGGTAGTCTGCACCGGCCTGAACCTGGACTGGGACAAGATCGAGGGCCTGTCGTCGGTCCTGGGGAAGAACGGTGTGTGCAGCAACTACTCGCCGCGGCACGCGCCCTACACCTGGCAGTGCATCCAGGCGCTGAAGGCGGGCAGCCGCGCGGTGTTTACGCAGCCGCCGCTGCCGTTCAAGTGCCCCGGCGCGCCGCAAAAGATCGCGTATCTGACAGCCGACCACCTGCGCCGTGCTGGTACGTTGCAGGCGTGCGACCTGCAATATTTTGTGCACGCCCCCGTGGTGTTCGGCGTGCCGTTCTTCGCGCGCGAGCTGACCAAGGTAGTCGCGCGCTACGGGATCAAGGCGCATTACCAGCAGAACCTTGTTGCGGTCGACGGCGCGACGAAGACGGCGACATTCGAAGCCGTGGGTGGCGACGACAAAGGCAAGCGCACGACGGTGACCTTCGACATGCTGCACGTCTCGCCGCCGCAAAGCCCGCACGAAGCGATCAGGACAAGCACGCTGGCGAACGCCGCCGGCTGGGTCGAGGTCAATCAGAACTCGATGCAGCATGTCCGCTACCAGAACGTCTTTTCGCTGGGCGATGTGGGCTCGACGCCGAATTCCAAGACGGCCGCGGCGGTGCGCAAGCAGGCGCCAATCGTCGTGCGCAACCTGTTGTCGATGATCGCGGGTAACGCGTTGGACACGGGCTACGACGGCTATGCCTCCTGCCCGCTCACCACGGCCTATGGCAAGGTCATCCTGGCCGAATTCGGCTATGGCGGCAAAGTTACACCGACCTTGCCGCTCAATCCGGCGAAGGAGCACTGGATCGGCTGGTGGATCAAGACCACCGGGCTGCCGTTCTTCTACTGGAACTACATGCTCAAGGGCCGCGAGTGGTTCCTCAAGCATAACACGGCGTTCAACGAAGACGCGGCCTGAGCCGGCGGCCTGGAACGATGACAAGGCGGGGAAACAGGTGATGATTTTCCGGCAATTGTTCGACAGCGTATCCAGCACCTACAGCTACCTGCTCGCCAGCAGACGCGGCGGCGAGGCGTTGATCATCGGAGTCATTCCCGGCTCGCTGCACGTGCCGTATCCGGAGTTGCAGGAGAGCATTTCCGCAGGCGGCGTGCTGCACGAGCTGGCCATAGCGACCAGCAAGCGGTTGCTGTTCTACTGCGCCTTCGGCGAACGCAGCGCGATGGCGGCGCAGGCGGCGCAGGATGCCGGCTCCTGTCCACCGCCCGCCATATCGCGGGTGGCATGAGCGCGTGGAAGCAGATGGGCGGGGCCGGGGCACACTGAGGGGATGCCGCCGGCGTCCGCCTCCGCCACATCGTGCCGCCCAGCCTGACGCGGCTCGACCACGGCTATCACCCGCGCTTCCGTCGTCCGATCCTATTTGCGAGTGTCGCGATCCAGCGGGGCGAGTCCGCTCTCCACCCGTAGCAGACACCGTGTTCCAAAACTTAACATATCTGCACCGCGCGCGGGCCATTGATCGGGCTGCGCTTTTTCGATGCATAAGTCCGGTGCGAAAGTTTAGCCGGTAAATCCGGCTGAATTGGCGTGTCCCTGCGGGCCGGGTGCTACGCGCAAGAGCGCGCGGAGCCTGAAAAAGTCTCCGCCCATTCGGGTAAGATTTTCCGCGCGCTCGGGGCGTATCATCGCGCTGTTACAGATCGAGGCCGCGCTATCCCCGATTTCCTCGCTTTCCCCGGATTGACCGGCAGACGGCCACGGCGCAATGAGCCGTTGTGCGTGGGAGAGGAATCATGACGGATCACACACTGCCGCCCTGCAACATGCCCGCCGAACAGTCCGTGCTCGGGACGCTGCTTCTCGACCCCGACCTTTACCGCAAGATCGAATTCCTCGAGCCGGATCATTTCGCCGACCCGATCCATGGGTTGATTTTTGATCTCGTATCCAGTGAGCCTATCGTTCTGGATGAGGAGCCAGGTTTTCTCGATGAAGTTGGCGGTCCTCAGTATCTTA
>DASRQX010000274.1:0-4871 GCA_035696165.1 Acetobacteraceae bacterium
CATCGTCGGGCTGCTGCTGGCCCGTACTTTCGGCTGGCTGTGGATGGACCCGCTCGCCGGCTGCATCGGCGCCGTCGTCATCGCGAGCTGGGCCTATGGCCTGGTGCGGGACACCGGCGCCATCCTGCTCGACATGACGCCCGACAGCGCGATGGCGGACACACTGCGTCGTGCAATCGAGGCGGACGGAGACCGGCTCGCGGATCTGCATCTCTGGCGGCTCGGCCCGGGGCATGTCGGTGCCATCGTTTCGGTGGTGACGACCGGGTCGCACGGACCGGAATATTACCACCGCCTGCTGGCACGCTTCCGCACATTGTCGCATGTCACGGTCGAGGTTCGCCAGGCGGCTTAGGGCTCGACGCAGGATAACCGAATCGTCTCACCGTGCGCACGATTGTCGCTGCCGTCATGCCGGCGCATGCCGGTATCCACGATTTTGCTCGCCGCACGAAGGCAAGTCGTGGCGGCATGCCCCGGCATGACGCTGTGAGCGCAGGTCGTGTGCTTCGCGCGAAGCGCCATGGTCTTGGCTTCTCTGCGCGCTCTGCGATCTCTGCGTTAACACGGCAGAGCCAACCGCACGGCAGGTTCGCCGGGGGCAGCTGTGCATCGCTTCGGCCGGGCGAACTGGTGCTTGTTGTACGCAAGGAAGCATTAACGCAGAGATCGCAGAGACGCAGGGATCGCAGAGAAGGCAAGCGATTGGCGCTTCGCGCGGCGGGTTGTCCGGCCGGCATCAAACTTCATATGGCATGCTGCGGTGTCCACGCGCAGTAGCCTGCGAACTCGCGCACGGAATTGGCTCGTTCGCAACCGAATGCGCTCAAGCCGACACGCCTGACCAACTCAAAAGACTCAAGAACCTTCCCGAGGGACACTTAAGCCTTGCCCACCACCTGGCGCCTCGGCGGTTCCACCTCAAGACGGTCCGGTGGCGGAGCCCGAAGGCAGCCAGCCCCACGGCACCAGCCCTCACGCGCGCGCGCAGGTCAGCCGCCGGAACACAGCAGACCGCCGCGCATGACCATCGTCCTGGCGACCTCCGTGGCAGCCTCGGATCGCGTCATGCCGAAGTGTTGCGTGAGACTGCCGGTCAGATAGTGCGCCTTGCGCAACGCGGCGTCGGCATCCCTGCCGGACAGCAGGGCATTGTAGTAGATGTTTTCGAATACCACGGCCTCAGCCGTTTCCCCGACAGGTGCGTGTTCCGGCGTTAGAACGATTCCGGCCACGAGCGCCGTCAGCAGTGTCGCGGTCACCCGCCGGCGGAACCTGCCGCTGTGCCTCACGCCAAGACGTAAGCCGGTCGTCCACATTCGCCGAGGCTCTCGAACCGCAATGTCCCAAAGGGACGATGAAACCACTCGCGCAAACCTACCCAGTAGCCACCATTCCCGGCAGCCTATCCACCATCCCAAGGTCAGGCAATCTTCAAGCGCGTAACGGGCGGGGTGGGTGGCCGGCTTGCCCGCGCCACTGCGCGCTTGTAGGTATCGAGCCCTGGCTGATCGAATGTGACCCGGGTGCGGCGAGCGCTTGAGCGAAACGCGGCTGTGTTTCTCCAGGGAGTGAAACCCACAATCGGGTTCGCCGCTTCCCTGGTGGCGGTCTGGTGCCAGATCCTTCTGCTCGCCACGATCTCGCTGGCACCGCAGGCCCTCGGCGCCGGCCCGCTAGGCAACGCGCCGATCTGCCATGCCCAGGATGGAACACCGCCCGCGGCGCCGGCACCCGGTCAGCCCGCGCACGACTGCGCGCTGTGCGCGATCTGCCTGGCGCACGCTGCGCCGCTGGCGATCCTGCCGCCGACACCGACGCTTCCCGGGCAGCAAATCGTCACCCCTGTACGGCTGGCCGCAGCGCAGCCCCGCGCACCGCCGGCCCGCCTGCCAGCCGCCGCCCAGCCGCGCGGACCACCTTCACTGATCTGAGTCTGGTTTTCCAGCACCGGTGCCGACGGCGCCGGTGTCGCCAACTCATCCTCAGTGGAGCTTCCCGATCATGATCCGCCCACCCCTGCTTGCCACGCTCGCCTGCGCCAGCCTGGCGGCCGGCCAACCCGCCTTCGCGCACGGCTTCGCCGGTCCGCACATGTTCGTCAGCACGGTGATCCTCGACGATCCCAACGTCGCCGACGAAGCCAGCCTGCCGACCTTCGTCTACCAGGCGCAGCCCAGCGACGGCAGCCCGGTCACGCACCTCTATGCTGGTCAATTCGAGTTCGACAAACGCTTCACTGAGAACTTCGGGTTCGCCATCAATGACGGCTACAGCTGGCTGGCCCAGCCAAGCGCCAAGACGGCAAACGGCTGGCAGAACCTCTCGGTCACGCTCAAATACAAACCCTACGTCAACGAGGAGCACGAGTTCATGATGTCGGTCGGCGTGGTGCGCAACTTCGCGCGCACCGGTGCGACCGCTGAGAACGGCGCGACGCTGGGCAACAACGACAGCAGTTCCACCACGCCGACGTATTATTTCGGCAAGGGGTTCGGCGACCTGCCGATCGGCTGGGCGCGCGCCTTCGCCATTACCGGTGAGTTGCAATACCAGATCGCCGACGTCAAGCCGAAAGTCATCGACGCCGCAGGGGATTTCAACAACGGCACCTCGAACACGTGGATCGGCGGGCTGTCGCTGCAATACAGCATGCGCTACCTGGCAGGGCAGGTGAAGGATTACGGCCTGCCGGCATTCGTCAACGCACTGACGCCCCTGGTCGAGTTCCAGTGGGCCTCACCGACCGGCCGGCCGAGTGTCGGCAGCACGACTTACCTGATCGCGCCGGGCATCAACTACACCGCGCAGACCTTTGCGGTCACCGTCGAGGCGCTGATCCCCGGCAACAAGGCAACCGGCTCGCATCTGGGCGTGATCGCGCAATTCCATCTTTACTTTGACGACCTGTTCCCGAACAGCCTCGGCAAGCCGTTCTCAGAGTGGCGGCTGTGATGCGCCGCGCGGGCCTGATCGGGCTGTCGAGGCTGGCGCCGATCATGCTGATGCTGACGATGCTCGCGCCGGTTTCGCGGGCATTCGCTCACGCCTTCCTGGAGCGCGCCAGTCCGCCGGTCGGCAGCGAGGTGCCCGCCTCGCCGCCCGAGATGTGGATCCAGTTCACCGAGGGCGTGGAGCCGTTGTTCAGCCGGATCGAAGTCGCCGGCGCGGACGGCACGGCGGTCACCACCGGCAAGCCGCACGTTGCGCCCGACAACAATCGCCGCCTGATCATCAAGCTGCCGAAGCTGCCGCCCGGCACCTACACGGTGATCTGGCACGCAACCTCGGTCGACACGCACAAGACCGAGGGAAACTTCAAGTTCACCGTCACGCACTGACCTATTAGGTCTGGGGAGAGAACGATGCGTAGTTTGCTCGCGCCGGGCCTCACGCCGCGGTTCGCCCCGTGGTTTGCCCCGTGGTTCGCGCCGTGGTTCGCCATGTCGCTCGCGCCCCGGCTCGCGGCGGCGTTGGCCGTAATCACCATGCCGCTTGCGGGTTTTGCGCAACCGCCCGGGGCGCAACCGCCCGCGGCGCAACAGCCCGGGGGGCAACAATCGGGCATCCGGATCGATCACGCCTGGTCACGCGCCGCGCTGGCCGGGCACGAGGGCGTGGTCTACCTGACAATCACCAACACCGGCGCGGCCGACACGCTGTCAGCCGTCACGACACCGGTCGCCGCCACCGCCCGGCTGCATCAGAGCATCGACGATCATGGCGTGATGAAGATGCGGCCGGTAGCTTCCCTGCCGATTGAACCGGGCAAGCCGGTGACGCTCGCGCCGGGCGGCTACCACATCATGCTGACGGACCTGAAGCAGCCACTGAAGGAAGGCGACAGCTTTCCGGTCACGCTCGGCTTCGCCAAGGCGGGGCGGGTGACGGCCACGGCCACGGTGGCGAGGGCCGGTGCCACCACCATGCCGGGAATGGATCACGGCGGCATGGGCAGCATGAAGCTGCCCGGCGGCCAGATGTCCAGCGGCGGGAAGCAGCCCTGACCGAAATGAGCCGGCAGCGTCTAACCGGCAGCGATCGTCCGCACTACCTGGCGTCCGCGGTACCGGGCGTCCGCGGTGCCTGGCGTCGCGCTCGATGGCCGGCACGGCTGCCTGGCGCGCGCGCCGGCGCACCGATGGATCGCACATGACCACAGTGGAAATCGTCGCGGCGTCGCTGCGCGGGGCGCATGTCGCGATGCTGGTCTCGCTGTTCGGCACGCTGGTGTTCCTGACCCTCGTAGCGCCCGCCGCCATGTCGGAGGCCCCCGAGCAGGCACCGCGCCTGCGCCGGGTCCTGCTGCGCCTGGCGCGCGTCAGCCTGGCCGGCGGCCTGATCCTCGGCATGGCATGGCTGCTGATCGAGACCGTGGCGATCGCGGGCACCGACGACATCGAAACGACATTGCAGGCGCTGCCGGTGGTCGCGTGGCAGACGCAGTTCGGACAATGGCTATTGCTGCGCGGCGTCGCGCTGCTGATCGTGCTGCCGCTGCTCCGGCCGCGGCGCGCCCGGATCATCATCGCCGCCGTCCTGACCGGGCTCGCGCTTGGCGTGCAGCCGATGCTCGGCCACGCCGGCGCCATCGGCGGCAACGTCGAGGTCACCCTGGTAGGCTCGGAGATCATGCATCTGCTGGCCGCCGGCGCGTGGCTTGGCGGGCTGCTGCCGCTGTTCATCACGATCGGCAGGCTGCCCCACAAGGCAGCGGCAACGGCGTGTCGCGGCTTCACGCCGGTTGGCCTCTCCGCGACGGTGGTACTGGCCGGAACCGCCGTGCTGCAGGTGACGGAATTGATGGGCGGCATGCCGGGCCTGTTCGGCACCGGCTACGGCCATGTCGCACTGCTGAAGCTCGGGTTGTT
>DASRQX010000275.1:0-39423 GCA_035696165.1 Acetobacteraceae bacterium
ATCACCTACGATGACCAGAGCAATCCGGCGCTGGTGCCCGGCATCGTCACCAAGCTGCTGGACGTGGACAAGGTCGACATCCTGATCGGCGGCAACGGCACCAACGTCGTCGCGCCGGCGCTGCCGGTGGTGATGCAGCGCCAACTGACCTTCCTTGGTCTGTTCGGCCTCGATGTGAACAGCGAGTTCCACTACGACCGCTACTTCTCGATCATCCCCGCCGGCGGGCCGTACCCCAAGGAGGCGTTCTCGCAAGGGTTCTTCGCGGTGGCGCAGGCGATGAACCCGAAGCCGCAGAGCATCGCGCTGGTCGGCGCAGACGCCGAGTTTCCGAAGAACGCGCTTGACGGCGCGCGGGCGCAGGCGAAACGGGCCGGGTTGAAGATCGTCTACGATTACACCTATCCGCCCGCCACCGCCGACTACACACCGATCGTGCGCGCCATCCAGGCGACCAGCCCGGACATCGTCTACGTCGCGTCCTATCCGCCCGACACGGTGGGAATGATCCGCGCGGCCAACGAGACCGGATTGAAGACGATGCTGTTCGGCGGCGGCATGGTCGGGCTGCAGGCGACCTCGATCAAGATGCAGCTTGGCCCGTTGATCAACGGCATCGTCGACTATGACTTCTGGCTGCCGGTTGGCCATTACGCGACGCCGGAGGCACTGGACTTCCTGAAGAAATACCAGGCCCGCGCGGCGAACTCCGGGGTGGATGCATTGGGCTACTACCTGCCGCCTTTCGCCTATGCCGACCTCCAGGTGTTGGGCGCCGCGGTGGAAGGCGTCGGCAGCCTGGACCAGGCGAAGCTTGCCGACTACCTGCGCACCCACACATTCCACACGCTCGTCGGCGACATCAAATTCGGACCGAACGGCGAATGGACCGAGCCACGCGTGCTGGCGGTGCAGTTCCAGGGCGTTCAAAGCCACGACCTGGAGCAATTCCGTGATCCGAAGGTCGAGGTCATCCTGTGGCCACCTGCGCTGAAATCCGGCGACCTGCGCGCGCCCTACACTGACGCAAAGCATTGAGGAGCACGAAATGCAATTCGGACTGCTGATCCGCGGCCAGCACCCGGCCGGCGACGACATCCGGGCGCGGGCGCGCGAGGACCTGGAGATGGCGCGGCGCGCCGAGCAACTCGGTTTCGTCAGCGTGACGAGAGGCAGCCACTACAGCTCGCATCCGCTGCTGGGGTTGCAGCAAATCCCCTTCCTCGCCCAGGTCGCCGTGGTGGCCCCGTCGTTGCGGCTGATCCCCGGCGTCGTGCTGCTGCCATTGCACAAGCCGCTGGAGGTCGCCGAGCAGATCGCCACGCTGGACGTCATGAGCGGGGGAAAAGTGGTGTTCGGCTGCGGCATCGGCTACCGCGAGGTGGAGTTCAAAGCCTTCGGCACCACGCTGAAGCAGGCCGGCCCGCGTTTCGAGGAATGCCTGGATGCGGTGAAGCGCCTGTGGACGCAGGATTTCGTGACCATGAAGTGCTCGCATTTCGAGCTCGACGGCGCGAACTGCACGGTCAAGCCGGTGCAGCAACCAATGCCGCCTGTCTGGATCGGCGCCAACGCCGATATCGGCATCCGCCGCGCCGCGCGCATGGCGGATTGCTGGTTCGTCAATCCGCACAATAAGATCGAAACGTTGGCGCGGCAGATGGACATCTACAAGCGCGAACTGGATGCCTGCGGCAAGCCGTTTCCGGCCGAATTCCCGATGCTGCGCGAGGTGTTCGTGGCACGCACCCGGGCCGAGGCAACGCGCCTGGCGCGGCCGTCGCTGGAGGCAAAATACCAGGCCTATCGCGCCTGGGGCCAGGACAAGGTGATGCCGGCGGAGGATCATTTCGATCTCGCGTTCGACGAACTGGTGCGCGATCGTTTCCTGTTCGGTTCGCCGGCCGAGGTGACCGAGCAGATCCTGGATCTGCGGCGGCGGTTCGGCGTCAACCACATGGTGATCGGCGTGCACTGGACCGGCATGCCGGCGAGCCTGGCGCTGGAACAGATGCAGATGCTGGCCGAGGAAGTGTACCCGGCGGTGCGGGCGGCGTAGATCGGGCGGGTTGGAGCACCCGCACAAAGGCGAAGCTCGGCGCCCGGGCAGACTTGAGGGCCGAAGCCCCGAACCTGCCTGGTGAGGACGACCAGTCAACAGGCGGGAGCACTCGCGCGCACCGCGCCGGCCCGCACGCCGAACCGGCGGTGGAAGGCACGGCTGAAGGCGCTTTCCGCCCGGTAACCGACCTCGGCCGCGATCGCCGCGACAGCCGAGGCAGGACCGGAGAGCTTCCGCCAGGCAAGCTCAAGCCTCAGCTCGGCGAGCACAGCGAGGGGCCGCCGCTGCGCCGTGCGCCGGAACATCCGCACCCGACCGGCGCGCGACGCGTTCGGATATGTGGCGAGCTCGTCCAGAGTCCCGTTTCTGGCCGGGTCATCCAACGTCGCCGCGACCGCCCGGCCGAGCTGCCGATGGGCGAGCAATCCCAACAGGCCGCTGCCGTTCCCCTCGCGATGAAGGCGGGCTCGCACCGCCATGACGAACAAGGCGCTGGCCAGATCAGTAGCAATCGCCGCGGCGCCGGCACGCGCGTCTTCAAGCTCTTCCTGCATGGCCAACATCAGCACAACATCAGCATGTGCATGCGCGCCGCGCCCGGTGCGTCGTCGGCCGCCGAGACCACGATGGCGTCCGGCAGAGCCGCAAGCACGAGATTGTCCCGCGCCAGGTCGAAGCGCAGCCGGCCGCAGATCAGCTTCGTTTCAGGTTCGCCGTCGGTATTGGACTTGATCTCGACCGCGCCGACGCGCTGCGAGCGGATGCCGAACGGTCCGCCCGCGCCGGTCGGCGTCGTTGGTCCGCGCACGACATGGCGCGTGCCGTGCGGCAGCACGTCCACATCACCCGCCGCGAGCGGGACCTCGCGCCCGAGATCACTCAGTTCGACGACACAGGCGCCGTGCGTGACGCAATGAAACGGCGCCCATCGGTCGAACTCGGCCGCGTGATCGGTGGCCCACTGCGGCGAACCGGCACAGAAGCTGCACCTCCGGCCACACGCGCAACAGCGGAGCCAGAGCATTCAAGGCATCGACTGTGTGCACCAGGTGCATCCGCCGAGCCTAGTACGGCGCTTCCAAGGAGCGACTCCTATCAAGATGCATCCGAGACCGGCTTGGCGACTCATGGACGGAACCCGATGATCGGAGCGGTTGCATGGAATCGCTGCACGAGCGAGTGCCGGCCGCAACTCGCGGCACGACGCCGTCCCACCCCCCTCATCCCCACCCCCGCATCCAACGCGGGGCGGAAAAGCCTTGCCGCCGGACCCTTGATCTCGGGAGCATGCCCTCGGGCGCTTGACCCGGGGGTCGTTGCGCGTTTCGCCACCGTGCCGTCCCACCGGGCAAAGTCCCCGCACCAGACGGTTGTGTCGCGCATGCCCTCGGGCACTTGACCCGGGGGCGTTGCGCATTTCGCGAAAACACGCCCGCCGCCCCCGCCGATGCCACCGCGACCCATCCCGACCGCCGGGATGCAGCCCCTGGCCGGCTCTCGCAGGGTCGTTGCGCATTTCGCGAAAACACGCCCGCCGCCCCCCGCCGATGGCACCGCGACCCATCCCGACCGCCGGGATGCAGCCCTTGGCCGGCTCCCGCAGGGTCGTTGCGCATTTCGCGAAAACACGCCCGCCGCCGCCAACCGGCCCCTACCCGTGACAACCAACTCCCACGCCAGCCGCTCGCCGCCCTTGGACCGCACCACAGCCGACGCGGAACGCCGCCGGTGCCGGCACTTCGCGCGAAGCGCCACTCTGCCCTTGCGTGCGCCGAGAGTGAGCAAGAAGAAGGAGAACCGCAAAAACCGCAAACAACGCAAATAGACCGCGCCGCACGGTCGGTCGTCCCCGTAGCCCCAATTCCGCTCGGATCATTTGCGGTTTTGCGTTTTTTGCGGTTAGAATCCTTGGCTGCCTTCCTGCACCGCAGACGACGGCCCTTCGCGCGGCCCGCGCGCAGTTGCCAAGGAGCCCGCCTCGGCGCAGGCGAGGCTCACCCCCCGCTCACTCCTCCCCAGCCGCGGCGGCGGCGGCGGGGGACGCCGGCGTCAGTATCGCCAGCGGCGCCACTGGCCCGGTATACGTGTAGCCAAAGAACTCCCGCCGCTCCGGCGTGGTCATGTTCTCCCACCCCGGGTATTTCCGCGCCGCCCGCTTATCGGGCACCCAGGTCCGCGCGTAATCGTCCGGCTTGTACTTGTAGATCCGCCGCGGCCCCGGCTTCACCGCCAACGGAGGCTCCCCCGCCGCCTCGCGCCGCAGCCGCTCGATCTCCTCGTTCATCTCCGTGTCGTCGATCTCGTCGATCCAGCGGATGATCTCCGCCGGCTCCTCCGCCGCTGCCTTGCCACCGCGCGCCGCCTCGGCCAGCCGCCCCGGGGCCTGCTGCATCACCCCCGCCAGCACCGCCGCCGCGTCGCCCCAGTCGCGCGCCGGCACCGCCGGCTGCAACCGAAGCTGCTTCAACGACCGCAACGCCCCGGCCATGACGCGCGCCAGCGCGGTGCCGCTGACCCGCTGGCGCAGCGCGTGCACCGCCGAGGCGTCCGGCGCGAACGCGAGGCGGCAGGCGTCGACGGCCCCGGCATGGGTGGCGATCACCGTCACCGCCAGCATCGTCTGGAGCGCATCGCGCGGGTCGAGCACGCCAAGCCTGTCGAGGCCGCCCTGCAACAGCTCCTGCCAGGCGGTCGCGGGCGCATCGGCCGGCGGGCGAGGGAGCGTCAGCACCATGTCGCGCAAGTCCCGCGGCGGGATGGTGTAGGGCGGCTTGGCCGGTGCGGCAGTGGGGTCGGCGTTGTCCGTGGACACAGGCGCGGTCTCCTGGGGTTGAAAGTTTAACCGGCTCGCGTAGCACTTATAGGAACATAAGCCCAGTATTATATCTAACACCGGAGGCTGGTTGTGTTCGGCCCAATGCGTCAGCCGGGCCGCCGCCAACACCAATCTCGTGGCACCAATCAAGTGGTCCGGTACCTAGCACGATGATCCGACCGATTGAGCCGCTGCGGGCTGCGGCACTAGCGTCGGTCCGCGATCCCCGGTGCAAACCCTGTGGCACCGCGACGCAAGAAAGAATTTTAGCGTAGATGAAGAAGACGATGCAGGCAAAACACGCAGATGATTCGACGTGGTTCGCAGGGCC
Organism: Acetobacteraceae bacterium; assembly: GCA_035696165.1. Classification (GTDB taxonomy): domain Bacteria; phylum Pseudomonadota; class Alphaproteobacteria; order Acetobacterales; family Acetobacteraceae; genus Palsa-883. The sequence goes on from DASRQX010000275.1 coordinate 5,209, forward strand.
GCTGGTAGTACACGTTTGATTCCGAGCCGTGTACGCTGGCGCAAGCGCATTGTGCACGATAACCGCGAAGCTGATCGCGTTCCCCGAAGGCTCATCCAGGCTGTCGCCATCTGCGTGTTTTGCGTGCATCGCCTTCTTCATCTGCGCTAAAATTCTTCCTTCGCGATGCCGCCAACAGGCGACGACGGAAGTACGGATCGGGCACAGGCGTGGTTTCCCTTCGGGCAAATTGGATCGGCCAGTGTAGCACAATGCAGCAGCAAACGATAGTTAATATTTTTCACTTATCCAACCAAATCCGAACGCCCTCAAACGATGCAACCTAGTACAGCGTTTCCAAGGAACCACTCCGATCACGATGTATCCGGGACCGCCTCGCCGACCGATTGACGGAACCCGATGATAGGCGCGGTCTCATGGAAGCGCTGCACTCGAGATTGATCCGATCGGCCACAGGTGTGATCCGCGCGGGCATTCGGCGGTGACCATGCCCGGCATATCTTCGACGCAGCCACCCAGGAGACCGCTGCCATGATATTCGACTGGAATCGCTATCGCCACAGCAGGGCTACCGGATCGGCCAGCGGCTTCACGACGCGCGCCTGGCACCCAAGCCAGGGCGACGGGCAAGGCAGGAGTCGCGGCAACGGGCAAGGCAAGCGGCCATGAGCATCTCCCGCCGACGCTTGCTCGGCACCGCGCTCGCCGCCGGCGTGCTGCCGGCCGCCGTGCGCGCCGCGGCCGCTGGGCCACAACGCCTGGTCGCCGAAACGCGCACGCTGGAGGTGAATGGGCGCGCGGCCCGGGTCTTCGGTCTGATCGGACCGGACGGGCGTCCGGGTATCCGCCTGGCCCCTGGCGAGCGGTTTCGCGTCGATCTTGCGAACCGGACCGGCGTGCGCACCCTCGTCCATTGGCATGGGCAACTGCCGCCGTGGACGCAGGATGGCTTTCCCTGGCCGCAGACTCCGCCGATCGCGAACGGGGCTACACAAGCCTATGATTACGCGCCGGTTGCGGGCACGTACTGGATGCATTCGCATCACGACCTGCAGGAACAAAGTCTCCTAGCGGCGCCGCTGATCGTCCATGACGCCGCCGCGCCGCAGGAGGACCGGCAGGAGGTCGTTCTCCTGTTGCACGATTTTACGTTCCGTACACCAGACGAGGTGCTCGCCGGCCTCACCGGCACCAGCCCGGCCGCGGTCCATGCCATGGCGGAGCGGGATGAAGCCGGCCGTGGGCGCAACAGCGCCAGCGACGCGCCGCAACCTGGCATGGGCGGTATGACGGCAATGGCGGACCATGACATGCCCCGCACGGCCATGCAGGGGACGGCCATGGGGGGCACGACTATGCCCGGAACGACCGCACCCGAAATGTCCAAGACCGGAATGGGCATGTCTGGGATGGCCAGCTCAGGAATGACCATGTCGGGCCAGGCCAAGGCGGGCATGGCCGGATCGGGGCCAGTCAACATGCGGATGGACCTGAATGACGTTCACTATGATGCCTTCCTCGCCAACGATCGAACCCTGGTCGATCCGGAGATCGTGCGCGTCGAGCGTGGCGGCCAAATCCGGCTTCGCGTCATCAACGCCGCGTCCGCGAGCCAGTTCTGGATCGATCTCGGTGCGTTGACCGGCCGCGTGGTGGCGACCGATGGTCATCCCGTAGAACCGCTCGCCGGCCGCCGCTTCCCGCTTGCAATGGCCCAGCGCCTGGACATTCTGATCGATGTGCCAGGTGCCGGCGCGTTTCCGATCCTTGCGCGACTGGAAGGCTCGGTGCGGCAGACCGGGATTGTTGTCGCGACGCCCGATGCGCGCATCCGGCGGATCGCGGACGCAGCGCACGCCGCGCCCCCACTCGACAATTCGCTGGAAATGCGGCTTGCCGCGGCGGAGCCGTTGCCGGCACGTCCAGCGGATGTCGTCCACACGATCGCGCTGGCCGGCAGCATGCAGCCCTACGCCTGGTCGATGAACGGCGAGTATTGGCCGCGGATCACGCCATTGATGGTGAGCCAGGGGCAGCGGGTCGAGATAGAGCTGGTCAACCCCTCGATGATGGCGCATCCGATGCATCTGCACGGCCACACGTTCCAGGTGGTCGCAATCGACGGCCACCCGATCCACGGCGCCGTCCGCGACACTGTGCTGGTCACGCCGATGATGGGCCGGGTGCGGATCGCATTCGATGCCAACAATCCGGGGCGGTGGGCGTTCCACTGCCATAACCTCTATCACATGCAAACCGGCATGATGACCGAGTTCAGGTATCAGGGGATTGCCGCCTGACTACCTGATACCGCGCCGTTATGGCGCTTGCCGACGAGGCCCGCAGCGGAGGACATTAGCATGATGCTGGAATGGAATGAATACCGTCGTCAACTGGCAGCCGGCGTGAAGGAAATCGGCCAGCTCAACCCGGACACGCTCAAAGGCTACGTCGAACTCAGTTCGGCTGGTCAGAGGAAGGATTTGCTCGGAGCAAAAACCCGTGAGCTGATCGCCCTGGCGGTCGCCGTGACGGTGCGCTGCGACGGCTGCATCGCGGTCCACACAGAGGCCGCGCTTCGCCATGGCGCGACCAGGGAAGAGATCGCGGAGGCGTTGGGTGTCGCTGTTGCGGTCAATGCCGGTGCGGCGCTGGTCTATTCGACGCGCGTCATGGATGCGGTCAAGGAATATCCGCACGTCGCGTCATCACAAAAATGAAGCAAGGCGCGACGAAGCCGATACCGGAAAATCCGAATGCTGGCCCACATTGTCACGCGTTGGGGCGCGCCGCACCGCCCCACAATGTCGGGCGTGCTGTGGATCGCCGTCTTGCTGTTTAGTCTGGCTTGGCTGCAACGCCGGCACGGCGGGATCTTGCTGGTCCCGCCGTTCGCCGCGACGATGACGATCCTGCTGTACCTGCCTGATGTCTCGATCGCGCAACCGTTCGCCATCATCGTCGGTTCCACTGTCGGCGCGGCGATCGGCACCCTGCTCAGCGTCTCGTTCGGCTTCGGTGCGGCCACGGCGGCGCTGGCAGCGCTCGCCGCGTTGATCGTGCTGCCGTTGCTGCGGGCCTATCATCCACCCGGCGTGGCCTTGGCACTGTATCCGGCTCTGCTGCATCCCGGCACGTGGTTTGCCGTTCAGGTCGTGCTGCCGTTTACCATCGTCGCGGTGGTCTCCACGTCGGTACTGAGCAGATTGCTGCGCGGATGGCCGCGCTATCCTCGGCCTCTGTAGCGGGGTCCACGCAGCAACTTCGCGACGCCGGAACTGCTTCGGCAGGTGTTGACTGACCAGCGATGGGGGACTCTCAAACCTATTTGCGGGCAAAGTCCGCTTCTGATCTACGCGATCGCGTGGCTGGGTGGGCGGGGTGTCAAGGTCGTCCATGGCGACGTCCAGGCACTGACCCTCGCAGGCGTGCTCGACAAGACGGAGAGCGGTAGGGCGATTTTCCCGTACCAAGCGGTCCAAGTCGATTTCATGCTGAATGCTGCATGACCGAAGCCAGAGCAACGAAACGGCCGCGTCGCCAAACACGTCGCATTCCGCGGCTCGGCAGCGAGTGGATTGTCCCTCATGCCATCCTTCGCTGCACCGGCGTTGACGCTGTAGACTGCTCAGGTTAGTCCAAATTATTAGCAGGAGTGTGGCGTGGAAATCATCCTCCCCCCCGACCAGGAAGCCTTCGTCCGGGAAGCCGTTAAGACTGGCCGGGCCGAACGCGCCGAGGATGTCGTGACGGAAGCGCTCCTCCTGTGGGAGGAACGCGAATTGCTGCGCTCGGAATTTGCTGCAAGCCTCGATCAGGCACAGGTCAGCATCGCACGCGGCGAAGGCCGGGTCATCACGCGGGACGCCATGCAGGCGCTGGCCGAGGAAGCCAAACAGCGACTGCGCTCCCGCCTGATCGCGGAGCAGCAAGCAGCCGGCTAAATGGCGCACTACTTCGCTCCGGAAGCGGAGCGCGACTTTGATGACATCGCGTACTACATGGCCAGGGAAACCGGCAGCCTCGACATCGCCGAGTGCCTGATCGATCCCATTACCAGCAGGTTCTATCTTCTGGCCAGCCATCCAAGGATCGGACGCGCCCACGACGACCTGCTCGGCGGCGCGCGCAGCTTTCCTGTCGGCAATTAATTGATTGTCTACGACCTTGATGGCGGGAACGTGCGAATCCTTCGCGTGGCGCAGGCCGTCGGAACCTCATCGCGTTGTTCGGTCGCTGAAGTCCTATAAGGTTCGCTTCCCGAGGCGATGTACTTACCCTGCGTGTCGGACACTCCACCCGGCGTCCTATTCATCGATGATGGCCCACTGAAACCCTTGCCCTCTCCGCCCTGCGGGTGTTCTGCTTCTCCGGCCAAAGACCCGACCGGAGGACCCAAATGACCGACCCCAACAAAAGCGAAGCCGAGCGCGCGCTGATCGACCTCGCGCGCCGGGTGCTGCCCGCGGGCAGCTTCGGCAACCTGCCGGTCGACATCGTCATCCGCGAGGGCCGCGGCGGCCGCGTGTGGGACGTCAGTGGCAACGAATATGTCGACTTCCTGCTCGGCTCCGGCCCGATGTTCATCGGCCACTGCCACCCCGATGTGGTCGCCGCCGTCACCGAGCAGGCGCAGCGCGGCTTCACCTTCTTCGCCGGCAACGAATACGGCATCCGCCTCGCCGCCGAACTGGTGGAAGCCGTGCCCTGCGCCGAGCAGGTGCGCTTCACCTCCTCCGGCACCGAGGCCGACGCCTACGCGCTGCGCCTCGCACGCGCCTACCGCAAGCGCGACAAGATCCTGAAGTTCGAGGGCGGCTTCCACGGCATGAGCGACTACGCCCTGATGAGCTACGCGCCGAAGCGCCCCGGCAACTTCCCACAGGCATCCCCGGACTCCGCCGGCATTCCCCGTAGCGTCCAGGGCGAAGTCATCATCGCGCCGTTCAACGATGCGGCGATGGCCTGCGAACTGATCCGAGAGCATCGCGAGGAACTCGCCGGCGTCATACTGGAACCGTTCCAGCGAGTGATCGGACCGGTCCCCGGCTTCCTGCAGGCGGTGCGTGACGTGACCGCGGAATGCGGCATCCCGCTGATCTTCGACGAGGTCGTCACCGGGTTCCGTTTCGCCTGGGGCGGCGCACAAGAATATTACGGCGTAAAACCGGATATCTGCACCCTGGGCAAGATCATCGGTGGCGGCTTCCCCTTGGCGGCGGTCACCGGGCGCGCCGACATCATGGCTCATTTCGACCGCGCCAAGGTCGGCGACGAAGGCTTTATGCCCCAGGTCGGCACGCTGTCGGGCAACCCCGTCGCCGCGGTCGCCGGCCTCGCCACGCTCGCGGTGCTGAAGCAGCCCGGCACGTATGAGAAGGTCTTCGCCACCGGCCGCACGCTGATGGCCGGCATCGCGAAAATCATCGCCGATACCGGATTGCCGGCGCAGGTGGTGGGCGAGCCACCGCTGTTCGACGTCGCCTATATGCCCGGCGCGCCACGCGACTATCGTGCCGGCCTGCGTGCCAATGCGGACCTGCAACGACGTATCACCCAGGGTCTGCGCGCTGGCGGTGTGCTGAAGGGCGATACCAAGTTCTACGTCTCGCTGGCGCACGACGCGGCGGACATCGAGCAGACGCTGGCGGCCTTTGCCGCCGCCGCTGCGCAGGAGAAACTGGCAGCCTGACACCCACACCAGACAGTCCACACCACTCGGCCCACACCACACAACGACGGGAGACAAGCAATGACCAAGGGACGGATCCGGCATCTGGCGCTCAGCGTGCCCGACCCATGGGCCACCGCCGCGTTCTACAAGGCGGCGTTCGGCATGACCCAGGTGGGCGAGACCGACAGCCGCCTGGCCGAGGGCGTGTTCCTGACCGACGGCGTGATCAACCTCGCGCTGCTCAAGTTCAAGGATGAGGAAGCGGCACAGGGCAAGGGCACCGACTATGTCGGCCTGCACCATGTCGGCTTCTGGGTGGACGACGTCCCCTCGGCCGGCAAGGAGGTCACCGCGGCGGGCGCCAAGTGGCTGATGGGCGACCCCACCGACACCAGCGGCTACGAGGTGAAATACACCGACCCGAACGGCATCATCTTCGACATCAGCCAGGGCGGCTGGGGCGGTGCGCAAAAGAACCCCGGCGAGGCCGACAACCCCGCGCCGCACGACAGCCGCAAGGACCTGCCGAAGTTCGACGAGCGGCGCGCGCAGGCGAGCGCCGCCGTGGAAAAACGGCGGGCGAAGGCGCTGGAGACCGCGTAGCGGCACGCTCGGTGGCGGCCAGGGTAAGCCAGCGGCACGCCCTGGCCGCCAAAGAACCATCGCGATAGCGAATAGCGATCCCCCGAAAACCAGAGCCCACGTGGCGCCGCGCCAGGAGTGGCAGCGGATTTGCAATTTTCCGCTAGCGGTATAGAATCCATCAGTGAATGATCGGGGCGGCTTGGCATCCACCGCTGGAAACGATTTTTCCCGGGTTGGAACCAAACCGCCCGCCCCCGGTTTTGCCAGGACCGGCCTGACCCGTGCCGGGAACCCGAACGGTGCCCGATATGTCCGCAACGACACAACCCGACGTGACCAAGCAGCCGGGATGGCCAAAGCTGCGCGACGTCATCGGCCCGGGACTGATCACGGGCGCCTCGGACGACGACCCCAGCGGCATCGCCACCTATTCCCAGGCCGGCGCCCAATTCGGCTACGCCATGGGATGGACGCTGCTGCTCACCTATCCGCTGATGTGCGCCATCCAGCTCATCAGCGCACACCTCGGCCGGGTCACCGGTCACGGCCTCGCCGGCATCATGCGCCGGCATTATCCCAACTGGCTGCTCTGCAGCCTGGTCGGACTTCTGGTGGTCGCCAATACGATCAACCTCGGCGCCGATCTCGGTGCCATGGCGGCCGCCCTGCATCTGCTGGCCGCCGGCCCAACGCCCGTCTACGTCATCGCGTTCGCCGCCCTCAGCGCCCTGCTCGAGGTGTTCGTGCGCTACTCGCGCTACGCCAAAGTTCTGCGATGGCTGACCCTGTCGCTGTTCGCCTATGTGGCCACCGTGTTCGTCGTCGGCGTCCCGTGGCCCACCGTCGTGCGCGACCTCGTGCTGCCGGACATCAAACTCTCGGGCGACTATCTGACCGTCATCGTTGCCGTGTTCGGCACCACGATCAGCCCTTACCTGTTCTTCTGGCAGGCCGGCGAGGAGGCTGAAGACCTGCGCGAGGACGCCACTGCCGAGCCCCTGCTCGATGCACCCCTCCAGGCGCCGCGGCAGATGGCGCGCATGCGGATCGACACCATCGTTGGGATGGGTTTGTCGAACATCATCGCGCTGTTCATCATGCTGACCACGGCCGCCACGCTGCACGCACACGGCGTAACCAACATCGAGACCTCGTCGCAGGCGGCCGAAGCGCTACGCCCGATTGCCGGCCCGTTCGCCTTCACCGTCTTCGCGTTGGGGATCATCGGCACCGGCCTGCTGGCTGTCCCCGTGCTTGCGGGCAGCGCGGCCTACGCGGTCGGCGAGGCGCTGCGCTGGCCGGTCGGGCTGGCTCGCCGTCCCAGCCGCGCACCGGCGTTCTACGCTATGATCGCGGCGGCGACATTGATCGGCGCGCTGCTCAACTTCAGCCCGCTCGACCCGATCAAGGCACTGTTCTGGAGCGCGGTGATCAATGGCGTCGCGGCAGTGCCGCTCATGGTCATGATCATGCTGATGGCCTCGCGCAAGCTGGTGATGGGCCGCTTCACGCTGACGCCATTGCTGGCGAGCCTGGGCTGGCTCTCCACCGCGGCGATGGCCCTGGCCGCCGTCGGCATGTTCGCCACCTGGGGCAACTGACCCGACCAACGCTGGCCTGCGGAACGTCCACCTCTCCCGCTCTTCGCTGGAGAGGTCGAGACACGCAGCGTGGAGGGCCAGGGTCTAGCCACACCAACCCCCCGCCGAAACAGTCACAAAATGAACCGGCTCAGATCGCCCTTCTGCGCCAGCGGGGCCACACGCTCATTCACATACGCCGCGTCCACGGTGATCGTCTCTCCGCCACGATCGGTCGCAGTGAAACTGATCTCCTCCAGCAACTTCTCCAGCACCGTATGCAGACGGCGCGCGCCGATGTTCTCCACCCGGTCGTTGATGTCGGCCGCCAGATCCGCCAGCGCATCGATCGCGCTGTCGGCGAACACCAGCTCCACCTTCTCCGTCCCCATCAGCGCGCCATACTGCTTCACCAACGAGTGCTCCGGCTCGGTCAGGATACGCCGCAGATCAGCGCGCGACAGCGGCGCCAGCTCCACCCGAATCGGCAGCCGCCCTTGCAGCTCCGGCAGCAGATCCGCCGGCTTCGCCAGGTGGAACGCGCCCGAGGCGATGAACAGCACGTGATCGGTTTTCACCGCACCGTACTTCGTGCTGATCGTGGTGCCCTCGATCAGCGGCAGCAGGTCCCGCTGCACGCCCTCGCGGCTTACGTCGCCGCCACGAAATCCGCCTTCGGTCGTCCGCGCGCAGACCTTGTCGATTTCGTCGAGGAACACAATGCCGTTGTTCTCGGCATGCGCCACCGCGTCCTTCGCCAGCCGGTCATTGTCCAGCAGCCGGTCCGCCTCCTCGCGTTCCAGTGCCGTGCGAGCCGCCGCCACAGTCATGCGCCGCGGCTGGGCCGCCCGGCCGCCGCCGAACATGTTCTTCATCATATCGTTCAGGTTGATCACCTGGCCGGGCGGCATGCCGGGGATGTCGAACTGGCCGATCGGCATGCCCGCAGACTCGCTGATGGCGATCTCGATCTCCCGCTCATCCAGCTCGCCCGAACGCAGCATGCGGCGGAACTTGCTGCGCGTGTCGGCCGCCGCGGTGTCGCCTGCCAGCGCGCTGATCAGCCGTTCCTCCGCCGCCAGCTCGGCCTTCGCCTGCACTTCCTTGCGGCTGGCCTCGCGCAGCATGTTCAGGCTGATCTCGACCAGGTCGCGCGCGATGCTGTCGACGTCGCGCCCGACATAGCCGACCTCGGTGAACTTGGTGGCCTCGACCTTCAGGAATGGCGCCTGCGCCAGCTTGGCCAGCCGGCGGGCGATCTCGGTCTTGCCGCAGCCGGTCGGGCCGATCATCAGGATGTTCTTCGGCACCACCTCCTCGCGCATCGCTTCCGGCAGTTGCTGCCGGCGCCAGCGGTTGCGCAGCGCGATCGCCACCGCGCGCTTGGCGTCCTGTTGGCCGACGATGAAGCGGTCCAACTCCGAGACGATTTCCCGAGGTGAATAGGTAGGAACGTCCATCACAGCACCTCCACCGTCACGTTGGTGTTGGTATAGACGCAAATGTCCGAGGCGATCCTCATCGCCCGCCGCGCGATCTCCTCGGCCGAGAGCCCGTCGATCGTGATCAGCGCCCGCGCCGCCGACAGCGCGTAGTTGCCGCCGGAACCGATGGCGATCACGCCGTCCTCGGGCTCCAGCACATCGCCGTTGCCGGTCAGCGTGAAGCTGCGGTCGATGTCGGCCACCGCCATCATCGCCTCCAGCCGGCGCAGGTAGCGGTCGGTGCGCCAATCCTTCGCCAGCTCGACGCAGGCGCGCTCCAGTTGCCCGGGGAATCGTTCGAGCTTGGCCTCCAGCCGCTCGAGCAGGGTGAAAGCGTCCGCCGTGGCCCCGGCAAAGCCCGACAACACGGCACCACCGGCCCCGATCCGGCGCACCTTGCGGGCGTTGCCCTTCACCACGGTCTGTCCAAGGCTGACCTGGCCGTCCCCGGCCATGGCCACATGTCCATCCCGCCTGACGCACAGGATGGTAGTGCCGTGCCACCCGATAGGGTCGGCGGCGGCGGTCATGATGTTCTGCATAGCGGCGGTAAGTGGCGCCGCTAGGGGCGATCAACAAGGCGCGACCGCGGCGGCTTTGCGGGCCACGCGGGGGTGATACGCAAGACGTGAAGGGCAACGCCGCACCGTTCTTCACCTCGCCCGCACTTGCGGGAGAGGTCGGATCGCGCAGCGATCCGGGTGAGGGTGCTGGCGTCCCCCACAGCCCCGGCCGTCCCGACCTGCCCGCGCCCATCGCATCACGAGCCATGAGGTCCTTGTCAACATTCGCGATTTGCGCCGCTCGGCCCAAGGACAGGCCCTTGGCCAGCGTCCCCGGCGTCGCAAGCTGCCACCAGCCCACCGCGCGGCGTTCCTTGTGGTCTTTGTGGAGATTCTCAAAATCGCGCCACCCGGCCGGCGACAGATCCCTTGACCTGGCCGCCGATTCTCCTCCCACCACCAACCCACCGTGCGGTGTTCCATAGGGTCGTTGCCGAAAGTCTCGCATCGCGCCACTCGCCCGACGACAGATCCCTCGACCGCCCTGCGGGTTCCCGTCCCGCCCCAAAACGCCACCGTGCGGCGTTCCATAGGGTCGTTGCCGAAACTCTCGAATCGCGCCACTCACCCGACGACAGACCCCTCAACCGCACTGCGGGTCCCACCCCATCGCCAAACTCCGCCGTGCGGTGTTCCATAGGGTCTTTGTCGCGATTCCCGAATTGCGCCCCTCGTCCGAGGAAATGCCTCGCGACGGCTCGCCGAGCGCGCCAGCCTGCCACCAAGCCACCGCGCGGGGCCCTATAGGATCTTTGTCGAGAGGCGCGAATTGCGCCACTCGCAGGCAGTAGGTTTTCGACCGGCATCTCCCGCATACTGTCCGGCCGGCAACCCAACCTGGCGACCAGCGGGACACCCTGTGGCAGGCTCACCCGCGCTTGTCCGAAATTCGCGATCCCATCCAATACCCCATCATCCCCACCACCTTGATCCGCCGCGCTGGCAACCCCCACCTGCAACTGCGCCGGCGCCTCCCGCTCCGCCCGCGTGCCCTCCCGCGCCGCTGCCTGTCCTCGCCGCGGCCGTGCGGTGACGCCGCGCCAAGCGCCCGGCCCCCGTCAGGACGTGGCCCGCCAGCCTGCATCGCAGGGGACCTTGCCCTGGCGACGCGGCAATCGTATCGGGGAAGCACCAGGGGCCGGCGGCGAGCGCTGCGATTGGGCGCATCTGCAGTCCAGAAGTTAGTCAGTGTATCTTACGATCAAACCACCCCTCCAGGCCAGCTAAATCCCCCAGGGGACCCACGGGCGCGTCGGCAACCAACGGGCCGCTTCGCGTCGGCGGGCCCAGACCGTACACAGTCGCAGCCGCCCTAAGCCGACGCCGGATCAACGCTCAACCGGTCGAGCTCACGGCGCAGGGATGCCGGTACATTCCGACGGAAGCGACGACTCTATTCGGATCGGCCGAATAGGCGCGGCTACCAGCTCGGCCCATGCAACCGGTGGCGAGGACGCCGACCGGGCAAGACGTTTGAACCGGGGGCCTGTCGCGTGCTACCGTGGATGCGAACATAGAGCGGCGGTGCCGCATCGCCACTAGATGCGCACAAATGCCAACAGCGCCAGAGGTGATCGAGATCGCCGCAGGCGACGTGTCGGACGAGCTGCGACGCCGCGGCATCGGGTCCGACGAACGGCTGACCCTGATGATAGCGCCGGAACAGGAGTGGAATCCGGGTCGCCGCGAGTCACATGCCCGGGTGGTGGCCGCGGGGCTCACGGATGACGACGTCGACCGGCTGATCAAGCAGGCGCAGCGCGAGGTCGAGCCGCCTCGTCAATGAGGGTTGTTGTCGATACGAATGTCTTCCGTTAGCCCAGCCCTGAAGGCCGGATCGCTTGCGGCGATCGCGTTGCGTCTGGTTGAACGATACCATGTCCTGCTGCAATCGGCCGCAACGGAACAACAGCTTCTCGCTGTCCTGGCGCGTCCTTATCTGGCGCCGCCGATCGTTTCTTTAGCGCACCAATGGATGACAGAACTGCTGGCCATGGCGGAGCGCGTGGCGATCACCGACAGGATCGTTGCGTGCCGTGACCCCACCGACGACACGTTTCCGGAGCTGGCGGTCAGCGGCAACGCTGATCTCATTCTGAATGGCCACAGGGACCTGCTGGCACTCCATCCGTTCCGTAGCATCCCGGTCGTTGCACCAGCCGCATTTGTGCTGGGCGCATAACGCCACAAGGGCACCAAACCCTTGACGCAATACCCGACTTCCTCCCCGATACCTGCCCGCGGCCGGAGTCGTCTCGGGCCAAGAACAAGCCGGAGGAGACCACCCATGCCCGCAACCACCGCGCCGGAGCTTGCCGCGCGCCTCGACCGGCTGCCGATGACCCGCCACATCTGGATGCTGGTCACCCTCATCTCCATGGGCGGCTGGTTCGAGCTGTACGACCTCTTTCTGACCGCCTACATCGCGCCGGGCCTCGTCCGCGCGGGCTACTTCAAACCAGAATCGCTGGGCGTCTTCGACATCCTCGGCCCCTACGGCGTCGCCGGCGTAGGCACCTTCGTCTTCGCGCTGTTCGCGGGCCTGTTCATCGGCGCCATCTTCCTCGGCCATTTCGCCGACCGTTACGGCCGCCGCACGATCTTCACCTTCTCGCTGATCTGGTACTCGATCACCACCGCCGTCATGGCGTTCCAGACCACCGGCTTCGGGGTCGATCTGTGGCGCTTCATCGCCGGCATCGGCATCGGCATCGAGCTCGTCACCATCGACACCTACGTCTCCGAACTCGTCCCGCGTACCCACCGGGGCCGCGCCTACGCCTACAACCAGGGCTTCCAGTTCCTCATCGTCCCCGTCATGGCTTTCCTCGCCTGGCTACTGGTGCCGACTGCGCCGTTCGGCTTCGACGGCTGGCGCTGGGTGGTGCTGATCGGCTCGGCCGGGGCGATCTTCGTCTGGTTCATCCGCCTGGCGCTGCCCGAATCGCCACGCTGGCTGGCCCGCCACGGCCGCATCGCCGAAGCCGAGCAGGTGGTCGCGAACATCGAAAGGCATGTAGCGGCGGACGTGGCCGCGCCGTTGCCGCCGCCCGGCCCACCGGAGGCAGGCGAGGCCGGCGAGGGCACCTTCGCCGAGATTTGGCAGCCCCCCTACGCCCACCGCGCCATCGTGATGTCGGTGTTCAACTTCTTCCAGACCTTCGGCTACTACGGCTTCGCCGCCTGGGTGCCGACGCTGCTGATCGCCAAGGGCATCAACATCACCACCAGCCTGGAATATTCGTTCATCATCGCCATCGCCAACCCGGTGGGGCCGCTGCTCGGCACGTTGATCGCCGACCGGATCGAGCGGAAATGGCAGGTCTGCCTTGGGGCTGCCGGCATCGGCGTGTTCGGCATGCTGTTCGCCAACACCAGCGATCCGACCCTGGTCATCGTGTTCGGCGTCGGCGTTACGCTGTGCAACAACCTGATGTCATACAGCTTCCATAACTACCAATCGGAGCTGTTCCCGACCCGCATCCGCTCGCGCGCCATCGGCTTCGTGTATTCCTGGAGCCGGCTGTCGGCGGCCTTGTCGGGCCTGGCGGTGGCGTTCCTGATCAACCTGGGCGGGGTGAACGCCGTGTTCGAGTTCATCGCATTCGCCATGCTGATCGTGGTGATCTCGATCGGCGGCTTTGGCCCACGCACGCTGAACCTGGCCCTAGAACGGATCTCCAACGCCTAACCCCACGTCTCCCTCCCCCCAGCGGGGGAGGGCCGGGGTGAGGGGGAGCAACCGCACAAGCCCGCGCGACATCCAGCGCTCACTGCACGGCGTCCCCGCACTCACCGCGCAGCTTCGATGGCCTTCTCGATCGCCGCCTCAGCCTCGACACGGCCGGCCCAGCCGCTGATCTTCACCCACTTCCCCGGCTCCAAGTCCTTGTACCGCTCGAAGAAATGCTCGATCGCCGCCAGGGTGATGCGCGGCAGGTCATCGATCGAGTCCACGTGCGCGTATTGCGGATGCACCCGCTCATGCGGCACGCAGATGATCTTCTCGTCCGGCCCCGCCTCGTCGTCCATCTTCAGCATCCCGATTGGCCGCGAGCGGATCACCGCCCCCGGCACCACCTGCGCCGGGATCAGCACCAGCGCGTCGGCCGGATCGCCGTCCTCGGCCAGGGTGCCCGGGATAAAGCCATACGCCGAGGGATAGGCAGTCGAGGTGAACAGGAACCGGTCGACGAAGATCGCGCCGGACACCTTGTCCACCTCGTATTTCACCGCCGAGCCTTGCGGGATCTCCACCACCACGTTGATGTCCCGCGGCGGCGCCTTCCCGGCCGCGATTTTGGAAACGTCCATCCGCGTAGCCTAGCGCGCCTGCGCGATGGCGTCAGCCTGCTTGTTCCGCCTCAATATTCCAGTCGCAAAGCCGTCCCCAGCTCCAGGTGGCAATCATCCAGGCTCAAAGGGTGTCGTAGACGTCGTCTTCCAGATTGCTCCAGATTGCGGTGCTTGCCCGCCGGGAGTCGCGCGTTCCTATGACGCGACGTTTGTTCTACAATTCGCAGCTGCCTCACTCAGGCGCGAGGGTCGCATGACGAAGATAGCCGAGCCGGAGTTCATCGAAATCACCGCCGGCCAGGTGGCGGGTGAGCTCGCACGCCGTGGGATCGCACCGGATCGGCATGTGACGATCACCATCGAGCCGGACGATTGGCTCGCGGAAGTGCGCCGCTACGCACGGCCGAAGGTCGTTGAGGCCGAGTGGTCGGACGACAATATCGACCGGCTCATCAAGCAGGCGCAGAGGGAAGTTGAACCAAGCGGTCGATGAGGCTTGTGGTCGATACCAACGTCTTTGTCAGCGCGGCACTCAAGGAAGCATCATGGCCGGGGATGGTGATCCGCTGGCTCGACGCGGCCGGTGGCCTGCTCAAGCGCGCCGCCACTGAGGCTCAGGCGATCGAGGTTTTGCAACCGCCATACTTCGCCGCGAGGTTGCCGCCAGCCTCGCTCGACAGAGTGCGGAGGATATTTCTCAAAGCGGAGTCAGGGACGATTGTCGAACGCATCACCGCATGCCGCGATCCCACCGACGACAGGTTTCTCGAAGTTGCCGTCAACGGCGGCGCTGATGTGATCGTGAGCGGGGACCGTGACCTGCTGGTACTGAGCCCTTTTCGCGGCATTCCGGTCATCACGCCAATCGCTTTCAGCCACGCATATGCGGTGTGATGCCGACGCGGCGAGTGCGCGATAGCACAGCGACCTCCTGATCCGGGGCGGGACATCGATGTGGCGCGATCTCTTGCTACTCAGCAGCGCTTTGTTGCTGCTCGCCGGGCAATTTCCCATCGCTGCTTTAGGTGTGAGGCTCGCCGCACGATCTGTGCCGCCCGTCAATCCGCTGCGTCGGCCAAGCGATATCGCACCGGCGTCCTTTCGCGAGTCGGTGGTGTTTTGGGCTGTTCTTCGGTTGCGGTGGCGCTCGCAGATCGACAATCGGCTTTGCAAGTTGGTTCGGATCGCAGAGGCGTTTGGGGGTTTTTAGTCATGCACGGCGTACAACACGGCGCAGGCGGTGTGCAGCGTCGATCGCAAGGACTGAAATCCGCGCGGAATCAAGCCAGAGGGACTACCGGCCCCGAGGTCGTCCCTCGGGGCCGCCCAAGCATCCGATTGACCGGCGCGACCCTACCCCCCAATCCACCCCGCCAGCACCGCCAGCAGCAGCAGCGCCACGATATTGGTGATCTTGATCATCGGGTTCACCGCCGGCCCCGCCGTATCCTTGTACGGATCGCCAACCGTATCCCCGGTCACCGCCGCCTTGTGCGCCTCGGACCCCTTCCCGCCGTGATTGCCTTCCTCGATGTACTTCTTCGCATTGTCCCAGGCCCCGCCGCCCGAGGTCATCGAGATCGCCACGAACAACCCCGTAACAATCGTCCCCAGCAGCATCGCGCCCAACGACGCAAAAGCGTGCGTCTTGCCGGCGATCGCCGCGATCACCACCCACAGCACGATCGGCGCCAGCACCGGCAGCAGCGACGGGATGATCATCTCGCGGATCGCCGCCTTGGTCAGCATATCCACCGCGCGGCCGTATTCCGGCTTTGCCGTCCCCGCCATGATGCCGGGGATTTCGCGGAACTGCCGCCGCACCTCCACCACCACCGCGCCGGCGGCGCGGCCCACCGCGGTCATCCCCATCGAGCCGAACAGGTAAGGCAGCAACCCGCCAATCAGCAGCCCGACCACCACGAACGGATCCTGCAGCGTGAAGGTCACCTGCAGGCTCGGGAAGTAGTGCTGCAAATCCTGCGTATACGCGGCGAACAGCACCAGCGAGGCCAACCCCGCCGAGCCAATCGCATAGCCCTTCGTCACCGCCTTGGTGGTGTTGCCGACCGCGTCCAGTGCGTCGGTGGTCACCCGCACGTCCTTCGGCAGGTCGGCCATCTCGGCGATGCCGCCGGCGTTGTCGGTCACCGGCCCATAGGCGTCCAGCGCCACGATCATGCCGGCCAGCGACAGCATGGTCGTCGCCGCCACCGCGATGCCGAACAGGCCCGCAACCATGGAGGCAACGATGATGCCGATGCAGATCACGATCACCGGCAGCGCTGTCGACTCCATCGAAATCGCCAACCCCTGGATCACGTTGGTGCCGTGCCCGGTGGTCGAGCTTTGCGCGATCGAGCGCACCGGCCGGTACTCCGTCGCGGTGTAATACTCGGTGATCACGAC
Source organism: Acetobacteraceae bacterium (assembly GCA_035696165.1). Taxonomy (GTDB): domain Bacteria; phylum Pseudomonadota; class Alphaproteobacteria; order Acetobacterales; family Acetobacteraceae; genus Palsa-883. The sequence continues at coordinate 21,800 of DASRQX010000275.1, forward strand.
GATCAGCCCGGTCACCGCCAGGCCGACCAGCGCGCAGATGAACAGGTCGAACCCGTTCACCGTGCCGCCGGACGACACCGCCAGCGGCGCGGTGAAGCCCGTGCACAGCCAGATGACGATCGCGACGCCGATCACCGACAGTCCGCCGGTGACCGCCAGCCCCTTGTACAGCGCCCGCATGATGCCGTTATCCGGCCCCAGCTTGACGAAATATGTCCCCGCCACCGAGGTCAGGATGCAGATCGCGCAGATGCCCAGCGGCAGCATCAGCAGCGCATCGCGCGTCGCACCGGTGAAGTAGATCGCCGCCAGCAGCATGGTAGCCACAATGGTCACCGCGTAGGTCTCGAACAGGTCGGCGGCCATGCCGGCGCAGTCGCCCACGTTGTCGCCCACGTTGTCGGCGATCACGGCGGGGTTGCGGGGGTCGTCCTCGGGGATGCCCGCCTCGACCTTGCCCACCAGGTCGGCACCCACGTCGGCGCCCTTCGTAAAGATGCCGCCGCCGAGCCGGGCAAAGATGGAGATCAGCGAGCCGCCGAAGCCCAGCGCCACCATCGCCTCCAGCACGCGGCGGAGTTGCTCGTCGGTGATGCCGGCGCCGTATTCGGCGCGCAGGATGAAGTAATACCCGGCGACGCCCAGCAGACCCAGCCCGACCACCAGCATCCCGGTGATGGCACCCGCCTTGAACGCGATGTCCAGCCCGGCAGCCAAGCCTTGGCGCGACGCCTGCGCGGTCCGCACATTGGCCCGCACCGAGACGTTCATTCCGACATACCCGGCGGCGCCAGACAATACCGCGCCGATCACGAAGCCGATCGCGACATGCAGGCCCAGCGTCACGCCGAGCACGATCAGGATGATCACGCCGACGATGCCGATCGTGGTGTATTGCCGGTTCAGGTAGGCCCGCGCGCCCTCTTGCACCGCGGCGGAGATCTCCTGCATGCGTGCGGTGCCGGCATCCGCGGCCAGCACCTGTCGGCTGGTGATGAAACCGTAGACCAGCGCCAGCAGACCGCAGACGATGATCACCAGATAGGCTAGAAGCATCCGGTAAATCCTTGGCTTGCCCCGATTTCCCGCAAACGATGGGAAATGGGCGATCAGGGGGGGGGTTGAAAGTCGCGCGGGGTATGCCAGAAGCGTGATGGTCAGGCAAATCGCTGGACTACCGCAACTGACCCTGCGATTGGCACGCCCCGGTGGTACCCGGGGCACCCGGGCGCCCGTAGCTCAATTGGTTAGAGCCGACCGCTCATAACGGCCTGGTTGCAGGTTCGAGTCCTGCCGGGCGCACCACCAGTGACCGCCGCCCGGCCAGCCGACAACCGGGGGGCGCCTGCGGGTGCAATACGCCGATCAACCGGAGGGACACGCGCACCGCGCGGCGCTGCTGCCCCGCACCGCCTCGGTCTCCACGTCGGACATCATCGGCCGCATCGGCGGCCATTAAGGAAGGCTTGAGACAATTGGGCAGTCAGTAGCATCCCGGTTGGGCGCCAATCCACAATCGGACCAGAATGGCTACGGCCACCGCGGATTCAGGGTTAAGCTAGGTCACCGGCCCGGCTCGGGGCATTACCAGCACGGGAGCAGAACGTTGAAAAAAATTCGCCCAGGGGTCGGCCCGCAACATCCGCAAGTCCTCGTCCTGGTAGGCGCCACCGGCGATCTGTCTCAACGCAAGCTGCTGCCCGGCCTGTTCCACCTGTCGACCGCCGGCTTCATCCCGGGATGCCGGATCATCGGCGTCTCGCTGGATACCATCGACGCCAATGGATTCCGGGGAATCGCCCGCGAGGCCCTCGGCCAATTCTCGACCCGAAAGGTGAACGATGCCGACTGGGCGGCCTTCGCCGCAAGCCTGGACTATGTCCCGCTGGCCGCGGGTGCCGGCGTCCTGCGCGCGGCGGTGGAAAAGGCCGAGCAGCAGTTGGGCGGCGAAAGCCGTCGCGTGCACTACCTCAGCGTCCCGCCCAGCGCCGCCTTGTCGGCGGTCCGCCTGCTGGGCGAAGCCGATCTCGTCGACCGGTCCCGCATCATCATGGAAAAGCCGTTCGGCACCGATCTGGCAAGTGCGAAGTCGCTGAACGCCAGGCTGCACGAGGTGTTCGCCGAGGAGCAGATCTTCCGGATCGATCACTTCCTGGGCAAGGAACCCGCGCAAAACATCCTTGCGTTCCGCTTCGCCAACGGCCTGTTCGAGCCGATCTGGAACCGCAACTTCATCGACCATGTGCAGATCGACGTGCCGGAAACGCTGGCGCTCGGCAAGCGGTCCGCGTTCTACGAGCAGACCGGCGCCTACCGCGACATGGTGGTGACGCACCTGTTCCAGATCCTCGCATTCATGGCGATGGAACCCCCGACCGCCCTGGAGCCGGCGCCCATCAGCGAAGAAAAGAACAAGGTCTTCCGCAGCATGCTGCCGATCGACCCGAAGGCTGTCGTGCGCGGGCAATACACCGGCTACCGCGCCGAGGATGGCGTCGATCCGGAATCGGATACCGAAACCTTCATCGCCCTGAAATGCCTGATCGACAACTGGCGCTGGGCCGGCGTGCCGTTCTTCCTGCGCACCGGCAAGCGGCTCGCCGAGGGCCAGCGGATCATCTCCATCGCCTTCCGCGAACCGCCCAAGAGCATGTTTCCCGTTGGATCGGGCGTCGGCGCGCAGGGCCCGGACCACCTGACGTTCGACCTGGCGGACGCGTCGAAGATGTCGCTGTCGTTTTACGGCAAGCGCCCCGGCCCGGGCATGCGGCTGGACAAACTCAGCCTGCAATTCGCCATGCACGACACCGGCCTGATCGGCGACGTGCTGGAGGCATACGAGCGCCTGATCCTGGATGCGATGCGCGGCGACCACACGCTGTTCACCACCGCCGAGGGCATCGAGCGGCTGTGGGAGGTGTCGATCCCCTTGCTGGAAGCCCCGCCCCCGGTTCGGCTTTACCCGCCTGCGTCCTGGGGGCCGAAATCGATCCACCAGCTTGTCGCCCCGCACGCCTGGCGGCTGCCGTTCGAGCGGGCCTGGCGCGATCCCAACATAGTGGGGGCGTGATGCGGTGAGCGCCTGTTGAAGGGAGACGGGCCATTACTGAGCGGATCAGGGTTGATCGATGGCCCAGCATCCCACAGTCCCCACCCCATCTGGCATTGATATGCCGACGCCATGCCAACCCAATAGGCGCACAGCCCCCGTCTGTTCTATACGCTGTTGTCGACTCAAATCGTGGAAATCTCCAGAATGGCCGGACGAAAACGGACCCAACCTACGCCACAGCAGGGCGCCCTGACTGGACAGGAGATCATTGGCGGTATGCCAGACCATGCGCCTGGGGGCGCCGATGCGCGTGATCCCCATGTATTCGACGAGCTCGACGAGGTAGCGTTAACCACGCCCGTTTACGTCAAGGATCTTGGCCGAGAGCTGCCTGCAGGAGCACGCGGTACCTTCGTAGGTGTTTGGCAGGGCGGGCGCGCCTACGAAGTGGAATTTGCTGAGCCGTCCGAGTGCTTGATAACGGTGCCCGCCGGAAGGCCTGTCGGCGTGAAGTGGAGGGTGCCGGGGCAGAAAATCCGCACCTATCTCCTGAATATCAACCATCGCGTTGGCCCGCTTGAGGCTGATCGTCAAACTGACAACCGACATCGAACTGGCGCGCAAGGCCATTGCCAGCCTTGCGGCAGAGATCGAGCGATTGGACGCCCGGCTCCAATATCTCACCCGTGACAGCCAGCGCCACGTCACACGCAACGCCCTGACGATCCTGCGCCGCGCTGGTGCACCGAAACACGGAGAAGTTGCGCGTCTCCCTAACGCACCAACGCTGGGCTGGGGCAGTATGGCGAGAGTTGGGGTCCGGGCCGGCACCGGCAACGTGGACAATTGCGCTGTAGAGTTATCTTGACTCTCTAGATTGGTTAGTGCAGGTGACAGCGCTCAGTGAGCGCGATCTGCTCGGGGCGCCCCATACGCGAAGAGAGGCCTAGTGCCGCTCTGCGAAGATTGCTAGTGTGGAGGGTGACAAGCTGGGTGAAACCCGGCAAGTCGGGTATTTTGGCCTGCCCCGGCCATGCGGCGCGCAACCGAGCGTGGAACGAATGGTTATGCCAAATTTCTTCTTATCAACGCACCTCCTCATAGCCGGCGCACTCCTGTCCTGGATGGCAAGCGGTCGGGCGGACGGTATCATCACCCTGTCTGGTGTCGCATATTGCCGAGACGTTCTAGCCGGTATTTATTGGTCTGCAAGAATGAAGCGTTGATGCTTATGACCGTTACATCCTTGCCTTCGGGATCGGTTACCCACAGAGAATTCGGATCGGCCAGGTTCTGCACTAGGTCGAACTCTGTACTTTTCGTTGATGTGGCTGGGGGATTTATCCTAACCTTAAGCGGCCCCACACCTGGACTTGCACTTTGTATTTTATCGTACCCGTCCACGACGTGGCGGGCAGTCACCAAATATATCGCATATTCCCTTTTTGCTATGTCAGGGTCATCTTTGAAAAGATAGCCATAATAAAATCCTGTCCCAATCGTGTGCAACATTTGAGGCACGGGTACACCGTTTTGGTTACCTGGACCGGAGAACCCAAGGGCGACGACGCAATCCAGAAAACTAGGTGGGATCAGCGCGGCACGTGCGCGACGCGGGAAGGCCGGGAACGCTGCGATGTAGAACGGTAATGTTAGCGCGGACCTTCGCTTCATGAATTGCCCCTTTGTGTCGGCGCCTATAGCATCCCTACCGCCAAGCGAGAGAGGAGTCGATGCCAAGGGGCGATACTCGACTCAACGCTGCGCCCGATGCCAGTAGCCGGCCGACACCCGGCTGACCGGGTGCATCAGCGCAGCGCCCGTCACCGCCTCATGTTGCGCTCCGTTCGGCCGGCGCCGGTTGTCCTCTTTCCAAGCCATCTCGCCAGCGTAGGCATGCAGGTATGTGCCGCTGATGTGATGGTGCTGACCCCACTCGGCCCGGCGCAGGCGGGAGAAGAATGATTCGGCTTGGTTGGTGCACGCACCGTCCTGTGAATAGCTGATGGAGTGATTGACCCGCGGCATCTCGTAGTCAGCGTGCAGTCGGGCCCACCCACCGGCCTCATCGGTGTGAACTGTGGTGCTCGGCAGAGCGTGCGAGCGGATGAACGGGATCGCGTCGGCTTGCTTTCCGACCGCGACCGGCAGCGTTCGTCCACCCCGTTCGCGGGTGACAACCACCACTTGCCGCTTGCCGGTCTGTTCCTCCGCCAGCCGCCGGCCTGCCTGATCGGCCTTGACGTTGGCTCGTCGCGCGTGGCCGCCGGAGTACATGCCATCAACCTCGACCGGGCCGGACAGCGTGACATCGGCCTCGGCGCCGATGGCCTCGCTGAGCTTATGAGCAAGCACGAAAGCGGTCTTGTGCCGCACGTCCAGATCGCTGCCCAATTGCAGCGCCGACACGCCTTTGACGGCGTTCACAGAAGATAGCGATGGCCCGAGGTAATCCCTGATCGCCAACTTGTGGCTGGCGAAAATCGTTCCGCTCGTCACGCTGAATTGGTGGTGGCACGGCTGGCACTCCCAGATGCGCCGGGCCGCGTAGGTGTAAACCGCCGTGCATTCGCACTTGGGGCAATATGCCGCCCCGCCATTGCTGGCAAACCCGATCGCCACGAACTGCTCATGCGCCGCATCGTCAGACATGCGCTGGATCGCCCGCAGGAGAGGGTCCGCGCCTTGGCTGACAAGAGGAAGTGCTGTGCCATGCGCCTAATGTGCGTGAGCGCTTACGCAATGTCAATATGCTAATACGCTTACGCATAATTTTCTCATAGCCGACTCAGAGCCTGCGCTCAGCGCATATCTGCTATGTACTTCAATGCCTTGTACTGATTTGTTGACCTGCTACGTTGCCGCTGGCACTCGTGGCGTGGGGGTAGGGATGGACTTGCAAGAACGAATCGAGAGTTACGCGCGGCTCACCCGGTTTCCGCGCAGCCTGTTCGTATCCGAAGATGGCCGGATCGTCGGGACTTGGATCATGGGGAACGACTACCGGGTGCGTTCCGGCTACTATGGCGGTTACCCGGCCGGCTATCTCAGGCGGGTGGCGGCTTTGTTCCCTGACCGCAGGCGCGTCCTGCATGTGTTTAGCGGGAAGGTGGACCTAACCGCCATGCCCGGTGACACCGTGGATTCCAACCCCGATATGAATCCAACCTGGGTTGCCGACGCACACGACTTGTCCGCTGTGCCGCTGGAACAGTACGACCTTGTTTTGGCCGATCCGCCTTACAGCGTTGAGGACGCCGAGCGGTACCAGACAACAATGGTTCAGCGGAACGTGGTCATGCGTTCGCTGGCCGCTGGCATGACGGAAGGCGCGCGCGTCGTGTGGCTGGATCAGGTGTTGCCGATGTATCGCAAGGCCGAATGGGCGATCGATGCTGTGATCGGCATGGTGAAATCGACCAACCATCGATTTCGCGTTGTCACCGTATTCCGTCGGCTATCCAGCCAAAAGGCCGTATACAGATCGACTGAACGCTCGGAACAAATGGAGTTGGAAATCGCTGGCGCGCTCGCTCATGTTGCGGATTAGCTGGCCAAATAGCGCAACGTTTAGGGTGACGACGTGGCCGCTTTCCTTTAGCTGGCCAACGATCGTCGCATAAAAGGTGGACTCATCACTGACTGCTGGCGCCGCTTGAATTTGCGCTATCTCCGAATCCCACAATTCGAAAACGAAAGGCTTAGCTGGCTTGCCCACGGCCTTCCTCCAAACATAAAAGTTCCTCTAGCGATCTGCCGAAAGCTCGACGTAGACGATCCTGGAAGCCGCCCGATTCGTATCTGGTCATGTAGCGGATCAACTCGCCAAGCTGCGCATCGGTGAAGAGGATGGTTAAATCCCCCCGAGCCAATTCAGACACAAGCCGGCGGTGCAATGTCTGGTGGCCGCCGGTTCCTCTAGCCTCGCCAATTTCCGCAGCTTCTTCTTCCCGAAGGGTAAACACAAAGGGCTTTGGTGTCCTTCCCCCGCGCCTCTCTTCTGCCTCACGATCGCCAGGGGGAGAATTGGAAAGGGTATTTTGATAGGCGATGCGTGCCCAGCGGGCTTTGGCGGCCTCTCTTGCTGCATCGGTTCGTTCTTCTTGTGTCATGCGGGCGGCGCGGACTGCGCCGCCTTTCGTGCCGCCACGCCGGCCTAGTTCGGCGGCGGCGCGGTCTTTGGGGCGCGCGGCTGGCCCCGGCGGTTGATCGTCATTGGTCATCCCGCCTATTGTGGCAGTGCGTTAGCGGTTACGCAATGGCCTGCCGGGACGTCTCTTGTGTAGATGCTGCCCAATGCCGGACTCTTCCAGTATTTCGGGCGGCTGGTATCGCGCGGGGTTGGCGGAGCGGCCGCCCGCCAAGCCCCGACTCACATCAGTGGCCCGAGGCCGGCCGAACGGTCAGTCGTTCGGGCGCTGCTATGTGATATCTTGATATAAGGATGTCCTTATATCCCCCTTGACAGCGCCTCCCGATCGGTGCTCCTCTCCCACCCGACGAGGTTCTCCACGCCGTTCGCGGCGTGGAGCTAAGAGGGAAGCCGGTGCAACGCCGGCGCTGCCCCCGCAACTGTAAGCGGCGAGCTGCTGTCCAAGACGTGCCACTGGGGACCACCCCGGGAAGGTCCGGACGGTCGCGCTGACCGGTGAGCCAGGAGACCTGCCCCGACACATGACGTCCCCCGGCGGGGTGCCCGGGCAGGCCGCACGCACGCAGCCGCGGCGCAAACCCGCGCAGCTGCTCGCCTGTGCCTGTCCGAGACCTCGCCACAACTGGCAGAGGTTAAAATGACCGTTACCGTGGCGACCCTGGGCTTCCCCCGTATCGGCCCGAAGCGCGAATTGAAGACGGCGCTCGAAGGCCATTGGGCCGGCAAGATCAGCGCCAATGATTTGCAGGCGATCGCTTCCGACCTCCGTGCCAAGGCCTGGATGCGACAGCGCGACCTTGGCGTCGACATCATCCCATCCAACGATTTCTCGCTCTACGACCATGTCCTGGACACGACCGCGATGGTAGGCGCCGTGCCGGCGGTCTACTGCTGGAGCCGCGCCCGGGTCGGGCCGGAAACCTATTTCGCCATGGCCCGGGGATCGCAACCCAAGGAACCGCCCACGGAAGCGCCCACTGACGCGCAAGAGCCCTGCGCGCACGGCCACTCCCATGCCGGCTCCGGCGCGCCGGCCGCCGAGATGACCAAGTGGTTCGATACCAATTACCACTACCTCGTCCCGGAGTTCACCGCCGATCAGGTGTTTCGTCTCGCCTCCACCAAGGCGGTGGACGAGTACCTCGAGGCAAAGGCGCTCGGGATCGAAACGCGCCCGGTGCTGCTGGGGCCGGTCAGCTACCTTCTGCTCGGCAAGACGCGCGGCAGCGACTTCGATCCGCTGACGCTTTTGCCGCGCCTGCTGCCCATATACATCGACGTCCTACTGGCGCTGGCGCAGGCGGGCGCCGCCTGGGTGCAGATCGATGAGCCCTGCCTGGTGCTCGATCTGACCGATGCCGCGCGACAGGCGTTCCGCCACGCCCATGGCGTGCTGACCAGCGCCGCGCCAACGGTCCGCCTGATGCTGACGACCTATTTCGGCGCGCTCGGCGACAACCTGGAAACCGCGCTGTCGTTGCCCGTGCATGGCCTGCATGTCGATCTGGCACGTGCACCAAGGCAACTCCATGCGGTGCTGGCCGGTGCGCGGCCGGATCTTGTCGTTTCCCTGGGTGTGATTGATGGCCGCAACATTTGGAAGGCCGACCTGAACGAAATTCTCGATCGAATCGAGCCGATCGTTGCTGCTTGCACCAGGTCTGCCCGGACGCTGATCCTGGCACCTTCCTGTTCGCTGTTGCACACGCCGATCGACCTGGAGCGCGAGACCGAACTCGATCCCGAGGTGAAGGGCTGGCTAGCCTTCGCGGTGCAGAAAATCACCGAACTGAAAACGCTGGCGCGCGCGCTGAACGACGGGCGCGACGGCGCGCGAGACGCCCTGAATGCCGCGTCAGCCGCCATTGCTTCCCGGCGGACCTCGCCGAAGATCAACAACCCGGCGATCAAGGCCCGTGCGGCCGACCGCGATCCAGCCATCGCCAGGCGGCAGTCGCCTTTGGAAAAGCGGCGCGGTGACCAACGGATGAAACTGAACCTGCCCGCCTATCCGACCACCACCATCGGCTCCTTCCCACAAACCCCGGAGATTAGGAAAGCCCGTGCCGATTACAGCCGCGGCACCATCGACAGCCAGGCCTATGAAGGCTTCCTGAGGACTGAAACCGCCGCCGCCGTGCACTGGCAGCAGGAGGTCGGGCTCGATGTGCTGGTGCACGGCGAATTCGAGCGCAACGACATGGTGCAATACTTCGGTGAGCAACTATCCGGCTTCGCCTTCACGAAGCACGCATGGGTGCAATCATACGGCTCGCGCTACGTACGCCCGCCAATCATCTACGGCGACGTATCGCGGCCGCAACCGATGACCGTCGCGTGGTGGCGCTACGCTCAGTCGCTGACCAGCCGGCCGATGAAGGGAATGCTGACCGGGCCAGTTACGATCCTCAATTGGTCGTTCGTCCGCGATGATCAGCCGCGCAACGAAACCTGCCGCCAGATCGCCTTTTCGATTCGCGACGAGGTCATCGACCTGGAAGCCGCGGGCGCGCCGATCATCCAGATCGACGAGGCGGCGCTGCGCGAGGGCCTGCCGCTGCGTCGTGGCGACTGGCAGGCGTATCTCGACTGGGCGGTGGAATGCTTCCGCATCGCCGCGTCCGCGGTGCGCGACGATACCCAGATCCACACCCACATGTGCTACTCGGAGTTCAATGACATCATGCCGGCCATTTCGGCGATGGACGCCGATGTCATCTCCATCGAGATGGCGCGGTCGAAGATGGAATTGCTCAAGGCGTTTGTGGACTACGACTATCCCGCTGATATCGGGCCAGGTGTTTACGACATCCACTCGCCGCGCGTTCCGGCCGTGCAGGAGATGGCTGACCTGCTTGCGGCGGCGGCAGATCGGCTCCGGAAAGACCAGCTGTGGGTCAATCCAGACTGCGGCCTCAAGACCCGCAAGTGGCCGGAGGTAAAGGACGCCATAGCCAACATGGTGGACGCCGCCCGATGGGCCCGGGGCTAAACCATTTTCCGCCTGCCTGGCACTCCGTTCACCTCTCCCGCTCTTCGCGGGAGAGGTCAAGGCGCGAAGCGACGAGGGTGAGGGTGGCGCCGCGATTCCAGTTACGAAGAACGTGCTCCGCCGGCCTGGCCATCGCCTTCCGCGGAACCGCCCAGGAGAATGTTCCCGTGGGGTCAGGCGTTGGCGCGCAAGGCCCGGACCACCTGACATTCGACCTCGCGGACGCGTCCAAGATGTCGCTGTCGTTCCACGGCAATCATCCCGGCCCGGGCGTGGCCTGGACAAGCCGAGCCTGCAGTTCGCTTTGCGTGACACCGGCCTGATCGGCGACGTGCTGGACGCCTATGAGCGCATGAGCCAGGATGCGATACGCGCCGGCCACACCCTGCACCCGGCATGACGTGAGACCAGCGTGCCGGTGGTTCAGAGCAATTTGCTCATGTGCACGACAACGCCGCCTTTGAAAGCCTCCTCCCGGTCCGTCCGATAGCCCAGCTTGCGATAAAGCTGCACATTTTCGGCAAAAAGCTTGTTCGTGTAGAGCCTTGTTTCGTTAAATCCGAGAGAGGCCGCCAGCTTTTCGGCATGATCCATCAGTCTGCGACCGTATCCACGTCCGAGATAGTTCGGCGAGACCGCAACGTTCTCAACAAGAAGATGGTCGGTTTCAGGAATCATCTCGATCAGCGCAACCAATGCTCCATCGACGTCGAGCAGATCAACCAGGTGGTTGATAACGGCAGCATGATAATCGGCCGTCATTGGCTTCGGCTCACGCCCAATAACAGGGACCCATTTCGCATATGCCGCACGCGTCAAATCGCGGACCGCCGAGGCATCCGCGACCGTCGCCCGCCGCAAGCCCATGCCCCGCTCATTCACGTCAAATCTCCCGCCGCGCTGCGTAAGGCGCTTCCACGTCGGTGCAACCACGCGGGCAAATAAAGCCCGCACCACTGCGTCAGCAGCGCGCGGCGACCCGGAAACCGCATGCGTGCCAGGACGTTAGGTACTCAAAACGTGACGCACGGCACCGCCGCGCGTCACGCTGTCGCAGGCCAGCTCAGGCCGCCTGCACCGTATGGCGGAACATGTACCGCTTCGCTTCCTCGTCGAACTCGGTCTTGAAGCTGTGCCGGTCCTTGATCGCCAGCGCCCGCGCCGCGGCCGGCCGTGCGTCGATCGCATCGAGCAGCCGCTTCAGGTTGGGCAGTCCGCCCAACGCTTCCTCGCCGAGCACAAACGGCACCAGTCGCGCCCAGCCCCACAGCGCCATGTCGACGATCGTATACGTATCGCCGAGCATGAATTTGTGCTGCGCCAGGCGCGCATCAACGATGCCGTAGTGCCGCTTCGCCTCGAACACGTAGCGATTGACGGCGTAGTCCTTCGGCTCCGGCGCGAAGCGGGTGAAATGCACGGCCTGCCCGGAATACGGTCCGATCCCCGAGGCCACGAACATCATCCACGACAGCAATTCCCCGCGCGCCTTCGGCGTGTTCGCGGGCATGAATTTGCCGGTCTTCTCGCCCAGGTAGAGCAGGATGGCATTACTGTCGAACACCGTTGCATCGCCGTCGACGATGCACGGCAGCTTGTTGTTCGGATTGAGCGCGGAGAATTCCGGGCTGAACTGTTCGCCCTTGCGGGTATCGACGGGAATGGATTCGTAGGGCAGTTCAGCCTCTTCCAGGAACAGCGCCACCTTCATCGGATTGGGCGCCAGGCTGTAGTAGAATGTTATCACTGTCGTCTCCCCGTTGGTGGACGGCCACATACAACGCCAGGGCGCGGCACACCGCAAGTGACAGGCCGACGACGGCGTTGCCACGCCGGGACGGTCGACTGATAGCAACCGCTGCGCTGCAACAGCGCCGGTTGCTCCCGCCCCACGACACCCCTAGAACACCCCCCAAATCGCACCCAGGGGCAACCCATGGCCAGCTACCAATATGTCTATGTGATGAAGGACCTCACCAAGGCCTATCCCGGCGGCCGGGAGGTCTTCAAAGGCATCACACTCTCGTTCCTGCCCGGCGTGAAGATCGGCGTGCTCGGCGTCAATGGCGCCGGCAAATCCACCCTGCTGAAGATCATGGCCGGGATCGAGACCGAATACGGCGGCGAGGCATGGGCCGCCGAAGGCGTCCGCGTCGGCTACCTGTCGCAGGAACCCGCGCTCGATGCCGGCGACACGGTGGGCGAAAACGTGCGTGCCGCGTTCGCCTCGCTGCAGGCCGCGCTCGACCGGTTCCACGAGATCTCCAACAAGTTCGCCGAACCGATGAGCGACGAGCAGATGAACGACCTGCTCGCCGAACAGGCCGACCTGCAGGAAAAGATCGACGCTGAGGACGGCTGGGAAATGGACCGGCGCATCGACATCGCGCTGGATGCGCTGCGCTGTCCGCCGGCCGACGCCCTGGTCACCACGCTGTCCGGCGGCGAGCGCCGCCGCGTCGCGCTGTGCCGGCTGCTGCTGGAAAAGCCCGACCTGCTGCTGCTGGACGAGCCCACCAACCACCTGGACGCCGAGAGCGTCGCCTGGCTGGAACACACGCTGGAGCAATATACCGGCACCGTGATGATCGTCACCCACGACCGCTACTTCCTGGACAACGTCACCGGCTGGATCCTGGAGATCGAACGCGGTCGCGGCTATCCGTTCGAGGGCAACTACTCAAGCTGGCTGGAACAGAAGCGCAAGCGCCTGAAGCAGGAGGAGAAGGAGGAAAGCGCGCGGCAGCGTGCGTTGGCCGCCGAGCAGGAATGGATCGCCGCCTCCCCCCGCGCGCGCCAGGCGAAGAATCAGGCGCGCATCCAGCGCTACGAGGACCTGCTGGCGAAATCGCAGGAGCAGGTCGCCGGCGTGGCGGAAATCGTCATTCCGCCGGGGCCGCGCCTGGGCCAGAACGTCATCGAGGCCGAAGACCTCAGCAAAGGCTACGGCGACCATGAGCTGATCGAGAAACTGGACTTCAAGCTGCCGCCCGGCGGCATCGTCGGCGTGATCGGTCCGAACGGCGCCGGCAAGACCACACTGTTCCGCATGATCATCGGTCAGGAACAGCCCGACTCCGGCGCACTGCGCGTCGGCGAAACGGTGAAGCTGGGCTACGTCGATCAGTCGCGCGACAGCCTGAACGCCGACAAGACGGTGTGGCAGGAGATCAGCGGCGGCGAGGAAGTCATCTACATCGGCAAGCGTGCGATCCAGTCGCGCGCCTACGTCGCGGCGTTCAACTTCAAAGGCTCCGACCAGCAGAAGAAGGTCGGCATCCTGTCGGGCGGCGAGCGCAACCGCGTACACCTGGCGAAGATGCTGAAGGTCGAGCACAACGTGATCCTGCTCGACGAACCGACCAACGATCTTGATGTGGACACGCTGCGTGCACTGGAAGACGCGCTGATGGAATTCGCCGGTTGTGCGGTGATCATCAGCCACGATCGCTGGTTCCTCGACCGGCTGGCAACCCACATCCTGGCGTTCGAGGGCGACAGCCACGTGGAGTGGTTCCAAGGCAACTTCCAGGCATATGAAGAAGACAAGCGGCGGCGCCTTGGTGCCGACGCGACCGAGCCGCACCGCATCAAGTACCGGCCGCTGGCACGTTAGGACATCGTCGCGCCGCTGGTGGGTTGCGGCTTCGGCATGCGGGTTGGCCCATGATCCGGATGCGGCCCGCTTGAACGTTGCCCGCGAACAGCGTATCCGAAACTAATGTGGCGGAGATCGGATATCCGCTTCATGCTGGAGACCAACCTGTCCCAGGGACAGGTTGCGACGATGCGGATCGAGACGCCCGTCGGCGACCTGCTGGTCATGGGAGAGCCCGCGCAAGACAGATCGGGCCATGTGTTGCAGGTGAGCGGCGTCCACACCAATGCCCCCTTTGGATCGCCGTTGGCCGACAACGCAATCGGCTTGGCGAATCTTCAGGTGATCGGGCAAGCGTTCCTGATGGAGTTTGGGTATGAGCAACTTGTCTTGGAAGGAGCGGTTCGCACGTCGGGTAGGCGGAAAGGCACGCGACCTCGTCCAATCCGGTTCACCCGCCATCCTGAGCCTCCGGACAAATCCTGACGCGGGTGAGGTAAACAGTATCGCGGCAATCGAGTCGTTGATGCGACGTCACGTGCCGCTGCTTAAGGCCAAGCGTGCGATCGAAGCGGTCCTGACCGAAAGCAGCCATGACCTACGTGTGGCGATGGTAGAGGACCCCGAGAAGTTGTGCTCCGAATTGCAGTCCGCGGGATTCTTGGTGCGAATGGCCTCTGTGCCCGGCCGTGCCATCGATGTAGCCGTGCCATCGATGTGACGGTACTGCGGGAGAACCTTGGGACGAGCCAGGAGCAGTTCGCCGCGCGGTACCGGATCAGCACCGATGTGCGCCACCGAAACTGCCGTCCCTGAACAGCAGTGTGAGAACGGCAACCAATCGAGACCCCGCGCTTCAACCCACCGCCCGAGCCAACACCTCACCAGCCCGCCGGCACTGCGCTTCCGTCACATTCAGGTGCGTCGTCGCGCGCACCGTGCGGGCGGCAAAAGCCGACACCAGCACGTCCTCGCGCTGCGCCCGCCGCACCACCTCCGCCGCATCCGGCAACGACGCGGGCAGGTGGAAGATCACAATGTTGCTCTGCACCGTCGCCAGATCCATCACCGCCTTGGTCCCCGCCACCCGCTCGGCGATCAGCCGCGCATTGGCGTGATCCTCGGCCAGCCGCTCCAGGTTGTGGTCCAGCGCGAACAACCCCGCGGCGGCCAGGATACCGGACTGGCGCATCGCGCCACCGAACATGCGCCGCGCCCGCACCGCGCGCGTCATCGCCTCCTTCGATCCCGCGATCAGGCTGCCGACCGGGCAGCCAAGCCCCTTGGACAGCGCCACCGCGACCACGTCGAACGGCCGCGCCAAATCGATCAATGCGCGGCCGGATGCAATGGCGGCATTGAACAGCCGCGCGCCATCCAGGTAGGTCCCAAGGCCAAGCTCGCGCGCCGTCGCGCAGATCGCCTCGGCTGCATCCTGCGGCCACACCACGCCGCCGCCGCGGTTGTGCGTGTTCTCCAACACAACCAGCGTGGTGGGCGGAAAAATGATATGGCCCCGCGGCTTGCACGCGGCGCGCACCTCCGCCTCGGTGAACAGCCCGCCCTGCCCGATCACGGTGAACTGCACACCGGAGTTGGCCGCCGCAGCGCCGGACTCGTGCCAGACGATGTGAGACTCGTGTCCCACCAGCACGTCGTCGCCAGGCCGCGTCAGCAGCTTCAGCCCGATCTGGTTGGCCATCGTGCCACTCGGTAGGAAGATCGCCGCCTCCTTGCCGAGCAGCGCGGCGATCCGCTCCTGCAGGGCGTTGACCGTCGGGTCCTCGCCATACTGGTCGTCGCCCACCGGCGCCCGCGCCATCGCGGCGCGCATGTCCTCCGATGGCAACGTAACGGTGTCCGAGCGCAGGTCGATGCGGTCCATGTCGGTGCTCCTGTTCACGCCGGCGATCCTAGCCCGGCAGCGCCGCGATGTGGAACGCCACGCCGATCGGCTATAAGCGGCGGGGCGGCTCACTGTCGGCCGCGGACCAGCCAGCATCCCACCGACGAGACCACCAGCCCCACCACCGCCAGCGGTGCCAGACGCTCGCCCAGCAGCGACCAGGCCAGCAGCGCCGCGGTTCCCGGCACCAGATAGAACCCCGCGGTCGCCCGCGCCGCCGAGCCACGCAGCAGCATCAGCAGATACAGCACCATGCCGCCGAGCGAGACACCGGCCGCGTTCCACACGGTCGAGACGATAGCCGCTTGTGTCCAGTCGGCATGCGGCGTCTCGAACAGCGCCGTTGCCAGCGCCCCGGCGGCCGCGGCGGCGAGGAATTGCACCGTCGCCCCTTCCAGCATCGGCACGCCGCGGCAGAACCGCGCGAAATACAGCGTGCCGCCGACCAGGCCGATCACGCCCGTCATGGACAGGAGTGCCAGGTCGAACTGGACCGGACTGCGCGCCGCGGCGAGGCCGACGACCAGCACCACCCCCGTCGTGCCCAGCGCCAGGCCGACGAACTGCCGGGGACTCAGCCGCTCGCCCAGCAACGGCCAGGCCAGCGCCGCGGTCAGCAGCGGATTAAGCGTCTGGATCAACGCGATGGGCGCTGCGTTCATCCGCGTCATCGCGACGTGCGCGGTGTCCAGCAGCACGGTGTTCACCAGCACGCCGGTCACCGCGCAGTGCAGCCAGCGTCCCCGCAGCACGCCCCAGGACCGCCGTAGCAGCAGCATTGCGAGCATGAGCACGGCGGCGCAGAGGCACAGGCGGACCTCGACGAACAGCAGCGGCGTCACGTGGCGCAGACCGACCCGGGCGCCGATGAAGGACGAGCTCCACAGCAGTACGAAGGCGTAGGGGGCCAGTCTGACCAGCATCGCGCCGCCACACTGCCAGACCGGACGGCATTCGGGATGGTCCAATCACCGCTCCGGTTGGGGGCTGCGCCCCTCTCGGTCGGCCCGCCCCCCGCTCAGTCATCCCCCCGCTCAGTCAGCCTGCATGTAGCGCCAGACGCTGGCAGGCGGGAAATTGAGCGGCGTCCAGGCTTCGCGTCGGGCCGTCAAGCGGTGCTTGCGCGTTGAAATGGGCGAGGTGGCGCAGTAGCTGAAATGCAGAAAGCCGCGGCCCGGTGCCACCGCCTGCATCGCCATGATGACGCGGCGCTGCTCGGTCAACGATAGCAGCACCAGCGGAATGCCGCAGATCACCGTGCCAATGCGGCCATGCCAGTCCGCCGGCAGAATTTCCTGAAGCCGGCGCGCGTCGCCCTCGACCACCCGGGCGCCCGGTAGCGCGCTCCGCAAATGCGCGGCCATGTCGGGCACGATCTCGACGACGAACAGCCGATCGGGCGGCACGCCGCTCGCCAGCAGCGCGCGGGAGATCACCCCGGTGCCCGCGCCCAGTTCCAGCACCGCCTCATCCGGCGCGCGGCGGGTCTGGTGCACGATACGCGAACACAGCGCCGCGGAGGACGGCACCACGGAGCCCATCTGCAACGGGTTCGCCAACCATCGGCGAAAGAACATCCCGGGTCTGGCAACAGATGAGTGCTGATGTCCATTGATTGAATGTCTATCAGTGACAGTCGAGTGTATTGCAGTCGTCATACTTCTGTAGCTTTTTGTTCATGTTCACTGCACAGTACGCTGACCATTACACGAAATAGCCGAGTCGCAAAAGCCCCGGTGCAGGCCCATAGCGGGGCGACCGCACCTCGCGCCGCGGCGCGCTCTACCACGCCGCCCGATACAGTCAGCGCGACGGTTTGCCAGGTCCACCGATCAGCGCCCACGGGGCGCCGGCTGCCGGCTGCCCGGAGCGCCTCAACCTGATTGCTTTCGCAATTGGCCCCCATGCGTTATCTACAAGCCT
>DASRQX010000276.1:0-16750 GCA_035696165.1 Acetobacteraceae bacterium
GGTCTCGATACGCATCGGTTGCTCCCTCGTGCTGTGGGACGCATACCGAACCCGATCCAGCGCCTGGCTGCCACTCCCACCCGCATAGGTTCTTGCCTTCGTTGCAGCAAAGAAAGTCGTGGATACCGGCCTGCGCCGGCATGACGAGGGTTAGCGGCCCGTGCGTCAATGTTTTGGGCCCTCGGTACTATGCCTTAGCTTTCTTTGCCTTGACGGTGGCGGCCGCCGGCGTCGATGCGGGCGCAACGATTTCCGCCCGTCCAACCAACCCCGGCATTCGTTGCAATGTCGATATCACCTGCGCGAGCGTGATCAGCCGCGTGCACTCGAACTGCCGCGGCGTGCCGGCATGGCGCGGACACCACAGATAGTCCTTGTGATCAAACCGGTGCCGCACGTCGTTCCAGCAGGAGTTGCAGGCCTGCCAGTTGATCACCCAGTACGGCGTGGTGAACTCGTTGGTTGGATGAGTGAAGCCGCTGATCATCACCACCGGGCAGGCCGCCGCCCAGGCCAGCCACGACAGCCCGCTGCTCAACCCGATAAACGCCGACGCATGGCGCAGCCAGCGCGCCCGTTCTACCAGCGGCCGATCGCCGGTTTCGTCCACCGCGCCGTTCGGGATGTGGTTCCACACCAGGCCGGTGCCGTGCACCGGGCTCTTGTCGATGCAGATCACGCGGTAACCGTTGTCCTTCAGGAACCGAACCACCGCGCGCCAGCCATCCGGGTTCGTCCAGTTGTTGCTTTGCGTCGAGCTCTGCACGGCGATGCAGACATACGGCTCGGGGATCGGCCGGGTCTCGTCCGGCAGCACCAGCCGCGGCGCTTCCTCGGCCGGATCGACCCCCAGGATGCAGCCCGACATGGCGGAAATCGGTCGGCTGGTGGATGCAATCCTTGTCGTCGAAGAACAACCCCAGGCAGTAGGTCGCGTAGAACGTCTCCGCCAGCTTCTGCTCGATCAGCTCTTCATGCGTGGCGAAGTTGATCCGCGGATAGGCGTCGCGCAACAGCGGAATGAGCCGGCTGGACATGGCGCAGGTCAGCCGGCAGCCGCGTTCGGCGGCGAACTGCGGGGCGCAGGGAAACCACGCCAGGATGTCGCCCAGCGTGCCGATCGGGAACTAAATCAGGATGTCGCGGCCCAGCGCGTCGTACTCGTGCGACAACACCGGGGTCGCCTCGCCGGCCGCGTAAAGGTCCCACACCTCGACGCTGAAGCGGACGTAGTACCGCTTGGCGGAGCTGACTAAGGCGCCCTGGTTCTCGGACCGGAACAGGATGTTACCGGTGTCGAGGTCGCGCAGCCACACCCGCCATTTGCCCTCGGATCGGCCGGGCAGCACGACTCGCGCGCCCTGGTTGAAATCGAACCGGATGCCCTGCGGGCCGGATCGATCCCTGGTGGTGCCGCTCCTGACAGTGCCGCGGAGGCCAGTTGATCCTGGATCAAGGCGGCGCCGTCCATTCGCTCTCCGGTCCCGCAAATGCTCGCTCAAAACGGGTCGGTGTCCGCCCGTCCCAAAATCTAGCGCGGGGATGGCCCTCACGTGAACCGGAAACCGATGCTGCCTCGACAAAAGCCGGGGCCGGCGCCTGCCTGCGGGATCCGACCAGGGCGCGAGTAGCGACAAGGAAGAACCGCGGGCCGCGCGGGGATCGTCGCGACAGCGGATCCACTGTTTGCCCGATGCGTCACAGGGTAGTCCCCAAGCCATTGCCATGAACTTCCAGCACGCACCTCCGACGCGAACCTCTGGCGTTCACACGCCCCGCCGCCTAGGTTGCCCCCGCATGCTGACCGACCTTCCAAACGTCCTGACCCTATCACGCATCGCGGCAATCCCGCTGCTGATCGTCCTGGTTGTGCTCGGCCACCCGGCCACCGATCTCGCCGCCTGCATCCTGTTCAGCACCGCTGCCATCACCGACTGGCTCGACGGCCACCTGGCTCGCACGCGCCGCCAGCAATCCGAGCTCGGCCGGATGCTCGATCCGATCGCCGACAAGCTGCTGGTCGGCGCCGCCCTGATGCTGCTGGTTGGCCATGCGCGGCTGAGTCACTGGGGCCTGTATCCCGCCATCGTCATCATGCTGCGCGAAATCCTGGTCAGCGGACTGCGCGAATACCTGGCCGGCATCCGTATCGGCCTGCCGGTCACGCGGCTGGCCAAGTGGAAGACCGGCTTCCAGATGGGCGCGCTGGGTACGCTGCTGGCCGGCGATTCCGGCGCCGCGATCCTGCATCTGTCGTTCCTGCCGGTCACTTTGATCGGCGAGGTGATGCTATGGGTCGCCGCCGGCCTCACGCTGGTGACCGGCTGGGACTACCTGACCGCCGGGCTGCGCCATAGCGGGGTGACCGGCGCGGCGCGCGCCGACGCCGTCCCGCCGGGCCGGTAAGCGCGCCTTGCGGATCCTCGGCATTGTTGGCTGGTCCGGCAGCGGCAAGACGACGCTGCTCACGCAGGTGATCCCGCGCCTGCGCGCCCGCGGCTTGACCCTGTCGACCGTCAAGCACGCACATCACGGCTTCGACATGGACCGGCCGGGCAAGGACACCCACCGTCATCGCGAGGCCGGCGCCCATGAGGTGCTGGTCGCCACCGCCAAACGCTGGGCGCTGCTGCACGAGGTGGACGGACCCGAACCGGCCCTGCCCAGCTTGCTGGCCCGGATGGCCCCAGTGGACCTGGTCCTGGTGGAAGGGTTCAAGACGCACGAGTTCCCCAAGCTCGAGGTCTACCGCCCCGCGCTCGGCAAGCCGCCGATCTGGCCCGACTGGCCGGATGTCGCCGCGGTGGCCACCGACGCGGACCTGCTGGATTGCCCGCGCACGGTCCTGGCATTGAACGACCCGGGGGCGATTGCCAACTGGGTCGTGACGTTTCTGCGAATTGAAGCCGTCTCACCACCGGGTCCGTCGGCATCAAGTCCTTCACAATCAAGTCCTTTGCCATCAAGTCCTCCGCCGGCAGCTCAACCGCCATCAAGTCCTTGAGTGAACGGCGCCGCGAGGGCACAGTCCGCTCGCGCCGGCTGGCCGGGACCGGCCGGCCGTCAACCATTTCCGGCAAACTGTCCCGGTGGGAGCCCTGCGGTATGCGGCGTATCGTCTTTCTCGGCCTGCTGCTGACGCTCGCCGGCTGTGGTGACTACAGCACGTGGTCCGATCTGCCGTTCACCACCGGCTCTAACCCGCACTTTCCGCCGGGCGACAGCGAGAACATACGTCGGGTGACGGGCTATACGGCCACCGTGGAGCCGCTGACGACGGAACCGGGCGATATTTGGCCGGGGCCGATCAAGCCGCCGCCGACCTTGCAGGACCTGGAGAGCCAGAACGGACAGAGCGAGCAGCCGTTGCCGGCGTTGCCGCCGATGGGCAGCAGCACCCCGCCGCCATCCAATCAGCCGGGCCTCGCGCCGTTGCCGACCATCCCGGCCCCCGCGACCTCATCCGTGCAGCCCAGCGCGCCGTCGCCTTCCGGGGAGGTGTACCAGACCAACCGTGGGCCGGCGGTCTCGACCGGTGGCACCAACAACTACCAGACCCTGAGTACCCCCGGCAGTCCCGGGCAGTCGATCGTGGTGCCGAACGGCAACGGCACCAGCACGATCATCCATCCGAACGGCACGGTGGAAACCGTGCCCACGCCCAAGCCCTAGCGAGCCGGACTGCATGGCGGACGAGGAACCTGTCCCGCTGACCGTGCTGTGGTTCGCGTGGCTGCGCGAGCGCACCGGTGTCGGCGAGGAGCGGATCACCCCACCGCCGGAGATCGCCACGGTCGGTGCGCTGATCGACTGGCTGTGCGCGGGCAGCCCGCGCCACGCGGCGGCATTCCAGAACCGCCGCGCGGTGCGGTGCGCGGTGAACCAGGACTTCGCCGACCCGGCCACGCCGATCCGTCCCGGCGATGAGGTCGCGTTTTTCCCGCCGGTGACGGGGGGCTGAGGCGATGGCGGATTGTCGGGTGCAGGTCAGGGTGCAGTCCGCGGATTTCGACGTTGGCGCCGAGTTCACCGCGCTGACCGCGGGACGCACCGACATCGGCGGCATCGGCTGCTTCGTCGGCACGGTGCGCGCCAATCCAACCGGGCCGCGGCTCGAGGCGCTGACCCTGGAGCACTATCCGACGATGACCGAGCGCGCGATCGCCGGCATCGTTGATGAGGCCGCGCGACGCTGGCCGCTGCTGGGCTGCACCGTGATCCATCGCGTCGGGCTTATGGTGCCGGGGGAGAACATCGTGCTGGTTCTGGCCGCCTCCGCGCATCGGCAGGCGGCGCTGGACGCGACCGCGTTCCTGATCGACTGGCTGAAGACGAAGGCGCCGTTCTGGAAGCAGGAGGCTTTTGTCGACGGCTCGGCGACCTGGGTGGATGCACGCGAAACCGACGATGCCGCCGCGGCCCGATGGGACCCGCCTCGGGCGGGGTGAGGCGCTGCTTGCGCCGCTTATTCGGGATCTGGGCGGCGTTTCCAGGCAATACTCCGCCTTGGTGGGACCTTGTGATCTGAGAGGCTGCGCGAGTGCGGGATTTCGGCCTGATTGTTGCGATAGCGGCGGCCCGCAAGGGCGGGTCCGCTACGCTCGACAAAATTCTTGCCGAGACCCCGTCGGTTGAACCTGCCGTTATCGCGGCCATACCGGACGACCGCATCCTGGGCGCGATGACGCGGCGCGTCTTTTATGCCGGTTTCTCCTCCAAGGTGGTCGACGCCAAATGGGACGCGTTCGAGGCCGCTTTCGAGAAGTTTGATCCCGCCGCCTGCGCCTTCATGACGGAGGAGCGCTTCGACGCGCTGATGAAGAATCCCGGCATTGTTCGCAACGGGGCCAAAATCAGGTCGGTCCAGGTCAATGCGCAATTTGTGCTGGACCTGGCGTCCTCGCACGGCAGCGCGGCCCGGTTCTTCGCGGAATGGCCCGATGCCGATTATGTCGGCCTGCTCGACCTGCTGAAAAAGCGGGGCAGCTACCTGGGTGGCGAAACGGCGATGCGTTTCCTGAGATCGATCGGGAAGCCCGCGTTCGTCGTCACGCCTGATGTGGTCGCGGCGCTCATACGAGAGGGGGTGCTTGATCGGGCACCGGGTGGCAAGCGCGATCTCGTCGCGATCCAGCACGCTTTCAATCAATGGTCGACCCAGTCGGGGCGAAACTTGACCGAGCTAAGCCGCATTCTGGCGATGAGTGTCGGAAGCGACGGGGACAACGGCATCGAAGGTCACGTTCGTCGCCACCGGTAGGATCAACCGAGATCCCGGGTCGGGCGTCGGCTGGTTTGCCGGCCGCGGGAACCATCAGTGTAGATTGTTTGCCGGCATATCATCCTGTTCGAGGTATTTTTCGGCGTCCATGTGCATTTTCGCGGCCAAATCTACCTTATAGGCAGCCCAGTTCTGCGCGGTGCCACTATAGAGGCAAGCACAGTTCATAGTGTCCAGAAAGTAGTAGGTCGTCACGCCATCCACCGTACGGTGGCCGAACCGGTACGGTCGCAGTAGCGGCGCGGTCGCCGCGTAAGCCGGGTCGCCGTGCATGGCAGACTGGAAGCCGGCCCGGGACAGGAGGTCTTCGCTGCTCTCGACGCGCGCCGGAGAGTTGGCGCATCCGGCCAGCACCACGCCGGCTGCAAGGGCGCTCATAATCCGAAGCACGCGGCTTTCATTCTGGTTCATTGGGGTTCCAGCCTCGCTCAGGTTGATCCGCCTGTTCTCGACGTGGACCGTGATGGTCTCGATCCGTCTCGTCAAGTCGGGAACGCGCTCGAGGTGTAAACCCGGTCTCCCGCAATGCAAGCGTGTGGCCGAATGCGCGGCTGAATGACTGTGGTGACCGCGTGGTGGGGCCGCGGCACACCAACGCACCTGCCGCAAGCCCGCTACATCCGTCCCGGCAACCAGGTCGCGATTGCCGGGAATAGGATCAGCGCCACCAATCGGATGATGTCGGTCGCCACGAACGGCAGCACACCCACGAAGATCGTCGCAAAGCTGACGTCCTTCACGACCGTCTTGATGACGAACACGTTCATCCCGACCGGCGGATGGATCAGCCCCAATTCCACCGTCATGACAATTATCACGCCGAACCACACTGGATCGAATCCCAGCGCGGTGACTACCGGAAAAATGATCGGCACCGTAAGGATGATCATCGCCATGGCATCCATCAGGCAACCCAGCGCCAGGTACATCAACATCAGCACCGCCAGCACGCCGTAGCGGCCCAGGCCTAGGCCCGTAATGAACTCGGTCACCCTTTGCGGCGTCTGTGTCACCGCGAGGAAATAGCCGAACAGGATGGCACCGATCAGCACGGTAAATACCGCCGCCGCGGTGCGCGTGGCCTGGAGCAACGCGGCCAGCGTGTCGGCGCGCGACAGGCGGCGCCGTGCGACGCTGAGCAGGAACGCGCCGCCGGCGCCGACCCCGCCGGCCTCGGTCGGGGTGAACAATCCGCCGTACAGTCCACCGATGACGAACACGAACAAGGCCAGCGGCGCCCAGATCTCGCGCGCGCCGTGCAGCCGCTCGGCCCAGGAAGCGCGCGGCGCGGTGGGCAGGAATCCCGGCCGGGCCGCGCCGATCACCGCGATGGTCGCCATGTACATCGACACCGCCAGCAATCCTGGCAGCACGCCCGCCATGAACAGCTTGCCGATGTCCTGCTGGGTAATCAGGCCATACACCGCCAGAACGATCGATGGCGGAAACATCGCCCCCAGCGTGCCGCCGGCGGCAATCACGCCCGTGGCGAAGGACTGCGGATAGGCGAAGCGCCGCATCTCGGGATACGCCACGGTGGAAAACGTCGCCGCGGTGGCCACCGAGGATCCGCTGATCGCGGCAAATCCCGCGCAGGCGGCGATGGTGGCGATGCCCAGGCCGCCGCGCCGATGGCCGACGAACGTGTTCGCAGCCCGGAACAATTCACCGCTCATGCCGGAGCGGGAGACGAACGCGCCCATCAGCAGGAACATCGGGATCACGCCGAACGTGTAGTCCGTAACAATCCGCATCGAGGTCTGGCCGAGCATTTTCAGCGCCGGCGCGCCGCCGACCAGGCAGCCGAAGCCGCTGACCCCGACCAGGCCCATCGCCATGCCGACCGGCACGCGCAGCAGCATCAGCAGGAACAGCACGACAAACCCGATGATGGCGACGGCGTCTGGGGAAAACTCCATGCTACTCGACTGCCTCGATGGCGTCGGATTGAAGGCTGTCCGGGCGGAATATCAGCCGCCAGGTGCGGACCGCGATCAGCAGGACGGCGGAGACGTCGCCGAGCCAGGCCACCAGGGCGAACGGCCAGGTGGGCAGGCGCAGGTCGAAGGTCAGCACGTTGTCGGCCCGGGTCAGCCGCACCTTGTCAAATAGCATCGCGGTCTGCACCGACACGACGAACAGCAGGACCAGCGTGGCGAACACGTCGATCGCGCGCTTGCTGCGCGGGCCGGCAGCGGCCCAGACCAGGTCTACCGTGATGTGGGTGCCGCGGTAGCTGGTAGCAGCGATGCCCCAGAAAATCAGGATGCCAAGCAGCAGCTTGCCGAAATCATAGCTGTCCGGGATCGACACGTTGAAGAAATAACGCAGCAGAACCGAAACGAAGATGTCGAGCGCGACGATGGCAATGAAGGCCGCGGCCAGCAGCTCGATGCCGTCGATGAAGCGGTCCATCCAGTTGCGCCGGACGCGATCGAGCGCGGCCTTGCGGGCGAATTCGGCTTCAAGATCGCTCATGGAGCGCTCCGTTCCGGTTTACCGCGCCCGCTGTGCGGGAGATTTCGGCGCGTAGCGCCGGGTGAGGGTCTTGCGGAGGCAAGTTGCTCGGCCGTGCAGTGTCTCCGCAAGACCCTCACCCTCGGCGCTTCGCGCCTCGACCTTCGTCCGCTCTTCGCGGCCCAAGCCCGCATCATGGGAGAGGCTTTGTGGAGTCGCCTCACTGAGCCAGCGCGCCCCGCTGTTTCAGCTCGGCTTCCAACGCGGCAAACACCGCATCGGCATTCTTCACCTGGGACGCCCATTTCGCCTTCAGCGGCTCGGCCGCCTTGTGCCAGGCGACCAGTTGTTCCGGGGTCAGCGGGTACACCTCGTGCCCCGGCTCCGCCATGATCCTGGCGCGGCCGGCATGTTCCCAATCGGCCCACGGACTGGCGACCTTTTCCGCCCACTCGGTAGTGCAATGATGGTCGATCACCGTTCGCTGCGCCGGCGACATCGCTGCATACTTCGCGTTGTTCATCACCCAGACGAAGGTCCCGGTCCAGAACGGCATGTCCATGTCGTATTTCACTACCCTGTCGATGCCGAACAGGATGGTGGACTGCCAGGGGAACGTGATGGCATCCGCCACGCCGCGTTCCAGCACCTCGCGCGCTTCCGGCGCCGAGGCCTGCACGTTGGTGCCGCCCAGCAAGGTGACGAACGCGCCCAACGTTGCGTTGGCCGGGCGGATCTTCATGCCGCGAACATCCTGCGGCAGTACGATCTTCTTGGTGCGTGAATGCCAGGTGCCGGGATCGAGCACGAAGGCGAAGCAGAAATGCACGTCCTTCATTTCCTGTGACGCATACGGCCGGTACCAGGCGTCCACCGCGGCGGAGCCACCTTTGGCGTTGGCGATCAGGAACGGCAGCTCGCCGGCGGCGATGATCGGGAAGCGGCCGGGCTGGTAACCGGGATTGACGTAGGCAAGGTCGGCGATGCCGTCACGTGCCATGTCGTAATGGTCCATCGCCTTGCCCAGTTGCTCGGACGGAAACAGCGTGGACTTGATGGTGCCGCCAGACTCTTTTTCGATGTCGGCCGCCCAGGCGATCAGTGCCGGATTGAGCGGATGCGCCGGTGGCACCCAACTCGACAGTTTCAGTTGCACGGTCTTGTCCTGCGCCACCGCGCCGCCGCTAAGGCCAAGCAACAGCACGCAGCACATGCCCGGCAGAGCGGCCCGGTTGAGAGCCCCCAGCAGAGCACGGCCGAGAGCCCTTATGATGCTCATGGAGATCCCCCTTTGTTGACTCATTGCCACACAACGTGCCGAAGCGTCCGTGCCGCCGCAAGCTGGCGTTCCGGTCATGCATGCCAGCCGGAGCGTTGACCTCGCGGTCTGGCGTCTTGCGACTGAACCGTCGCGGGGCAGGCGGGTTGCCGGAACGGGTTCGGGCGTGCCGCTGTCGCCGTCGTGCTATCGCAAGACGGGACTATCAACACTTCGCTAACGACATGCCCAGGCCACCGCAACGCCTGGTTGCCATGCTATCTCGACCGGCAAAGAGTTGCACCATTCGGGAGGGCGCCGGAATGACCAACATCGTAGGTAATGAAACGCTGACTAACCGCGATCGTCGCGAGATGTTGCGTCGTTCCGGTCTGGGCGCCGGCCTGGCCGGTTTGGGTGCGGCGAGTGCGCTGGCGCTGCTCGGCGGTACCGGCACGACCCATGCAGCGTCTGCCGGGCCGTTCCCGGCGCATCCGGCGTGGCGACTGGTGTTCGTCAACCACGTGACGACCAATCCGTTCTTCGGTCCGACGCAGTACGGCCTTCGCGATGCTTGCGACCTGCTCGGCTGCACCTACCAGTGGACCGGGTCGGCCAACGCCGATGTCGGCGAAATGGTCAACGCGATGAACGCCGCGATTGCTGCGAAGGCGGACGCGATCGCGGTGCCGATCGTCGACCCGCGCGCTTTCAACGACCCCACGGCCAAGGCGCTGGCAGCGGGCATCCCGGTGTTCTCCTACAATGCCGACGCACCGCCCGGCAGCGGCAACAAGCGGCTGGCTTACATCGGCCAGGATCTGTACCAGTCCGGCTACAGCATGGGCGAACGGATCGCCGCGGTGGTGGATGCCGGCCTGGTCGTCATCTTCATCGCGACGCCAGGCCAGCTCAACATCCAGCCGCGGCTGGATGGCGCCATCGCCGCGATCAAGAAGTCCGGCAAGCAGATCGATGTGCAATCGATCGCAACGGGGGCGACGGTGAACGAGGAATTGTCACGCATCCGTTCCTTCTATCTCGGCCACCAGGACCTTAAGGGCATGTTCGCCGTCGATGCCGGCAGCACCCAGGGGGTGGGCGAGGTGATGCAGCAGTTCAGCCTGCCGGCCAAGGGCGTGCACGCCGGCGGCTACGACCTGCTGCCGAAAACGCTGGAGCTGATCGAGGCCGGCTTCCTGGATTTCACCATCGACCAGCAGGCCTATCTTCAGGGCTTCTACACGGCGATGGAGATGTTCATGTTCCTGGCCTCAGGCGGGTTGACCGGGCCGGCCGATATCAACACCGGGCTCAAATTCGTTACCAAAAGCAGTGTCGGCCCTTACCTGACCAGCAAGACGCGCTACGAGGGGTCGTCCGCGACGCCGGAGATCGTCAAGCGCTCAGGTCCGATCAGCGGCTGATCCGATGCCGATCCGACGACGCATCGGACTGCGGGAGCGGTTCCTGCGGTGGCAGGAGATGAGCATCCTGGTGGTGGCGGTCCTGCTGATCGCTTATTTCGAGTTCGCCAATCGCGACTTCCTGCTGAGCAGCGCCAGCCTGCAGAACCTGACGCAGTACATCGCACCGGCGGCGATCATCGCGTGTGGCGAGATCATGCTGATGATCATGGGCGAGATCGATCTCTCTGCCGGCATGGTCTTCGCCCTGGCGCCGTTCGTCATGCACTTCGCAGCGGAGGCGGGCGTCCCCGCCCCGCCTGCGCTGATTCTGGGTATCGGCGCGGGCGCCGCGGTGGGTCTGCTGAATGGCCTGATTACCGTGAAGCTGTCGGTGCCATCGTTCGTCACCACGCTCGGGACGTTGTTCCTGGTCAACGGTTTCACCCTGACGATCTCCGACGGCACCCCGGTCGCACCGCCGGGTGGGGCGATGCTGGCGCAGCTCATGGGCGCATGGGGCTACAGTGAGATCCTGTGGGCGCTCGGCATCGTCGCCGTGTTACACGTGGTGCTGCGCCACACGCGTTGGGGACTGCACACCACCGCCGCCGGTGCCAACCCGACCGGCGCGGCGGAGGCGGGCATCGCCGTCAGCCGCCTGAAGATCGGCAATTTCATTCTCGCCGGCGCGCTGGCGGGCCTTACCGGAATTCTTGAAGCGTTTCGCATCTCGTCGATCGACCCGCAGGCCGGCGGTAATCAGATCATGTTCCTGGCGATCGCGGCGGGGGTGATCGGCGGCACCTCGCTGGCCGGCGGGTCCGGAACGATCATCGGCGGGCTGATCGGTGCCGGCGTGCTGGGGGTGCTCAGCGACGGATTTACGCTGATTGGGGTGAACGCATTCACCTTCAACATCATCCTGGGTGCCGCCATCCTGCTGGCGATGATTTTCAACATCCACATCGTGCGCCTGGCACGCGGCGGGGGCGCGGGATGACGGATGATGTTCCGGCAACACACGCCTCGGCGATGGACGGCCTGGTGCTGGGGGCCCCGGCGCTGCGGGCCGAGGACATCGTCAAGCGTTTCGGTGCCGTCACGGCGCTCGATGGCGTCACGGTGGAACTGCGGCGAGGCGAGATCCTGGGCGTCCTCGGCGACAACGGCGCGGGCAAATCGACCCTGATCAAAATCTTCACCGGGTACGAGCGGCCGACGGCGGGGCGGCTGGTGATCGCTGGGCATGAGACCGTGTTGCGTTCGGTCGATCACGCGCGTGCGCTGGGCATCGAATGCGTCTATCAGGACCTGGCGCTCGCCAATTCGCTTAGTGTGTATCTCAACCTTTTCCTGAACCGCGAGATCACCTACCCGGGCCCGATCAAGCTGTTGAACCATCGCGCCATGCGCCGGCGGGCACAGGAATTGCTGGAGGAAATCGGCGTTCATGTCCCGTCGGTCGATCTGCCTGTGGAACGGCTGTCCGGCGGGCAGCGCCAGGCGATCGCGGTGGCGCGGGCGATCAATACGAATGCAAATATTCTGCTGCTGGATGAGCCGCTCGCTGCAATGGGGGCGCGCGAGGCGGGCCTGATCATCGACCTGATCCTGGGATTGAAGGCCAAGTCCAAGCTGTCGATTGCGATGATCATGCACAACTATGCGCAGACACTGGAAATCGCCGACCGCATCATCCTGATGCAGCGCGGCCGCATCAGCTATGAGAAGGATACCGCCGCGACCTCGGTGGCTGAATTGATGGAGATCGTGCGGCGGGAATATCGCGTGGCGAAGGTGGGCTGAAGGAAGCTTGGGTCCGGGTTCCGCCTTGATTTTCTTCGACCCGGGCCGGCGTCCCACCTTGCTGCGACCCAGCACTCGTTGCACGATCGCGGATGCCCGATGCCCAACCCGATCGCGGCGCCGCGCTGGCCCGGCAGTTGCTGGGCCTCACGGCCAGGTTCGGCGCGCGGGCGGACGAGGACCCGTTCGGCAACCCGATGCTGCTGGTTGCGCTGGCCATCTCGCGGCGGATCGATACAGGCGAACTGTCGGAGGCGGATGTCGACAGCCTGATCCGCCATCTGCGCGATGCTGCGTTTGCCGATCGGGCGCGCCGGCTGGCGGCGTACGTAGGCGGCGTCGACACTGCGGCGAACGACGCGACGCTGGACCGCCTGGCACAGCACCTGCTGCGCCCCGACCCGAATGACAGTCCGGTGCGCTGGGCCGAATACCGCGCGCTGGTGGAGCGTACCCGCTTCGCGGCGGTGTTCACCGCGCATCCCACATTTTCGCTGCCGGTTGCCGTGGGTCATGCGCTGGCCAACGCCGCCTGCGGCCGGGCCGCGCCTTCGTTCGCGTCCCACCGCCCGCCGCGCGTCACGCTTGCCGATGAGTTTACGCAGTCGGTGGCAGCGATCGAGAACGGCCGCGATGCGCTGGACCGGCTGAATGCGGCGATACTGTCGGTGGCACGCACTGCCTGGCCGGATCGCTGGACGGAGTTGGCTCCGCGCCCGGTCGTGCTGTCGAGCTGGGTCGGCTACGACACCGACGGCCGCACCGATATCGGCTGGTGGGACACGCTGCGGCTGCGCCTGGAGATGAAACGGCTGCAACTGCTGCGGCTGCAGGCGCAGCTTGCGGTGCTGCCGGCAATGACGCCTCTGGTCGCGCGCGTGGCAGTGGCGCGCGAGGCGGTGGAGGCGCAGCTCGCGCTGGCCCCTGACGCGCCCGATCCACCGCGCGTCGCAGCGTTCGCTCAGGCGATCGTGCGCCGGCGGCTGGAAGCGTTGGTGACGCCGGACCCGCTGGAAGAATCATTCCGGGCTGCGATCGAGCTGGCGGACGATCACACGCGCCTGGCGCTGTGCGTTGCGCGGGCCGGGCTGGTGTCGCACGGGATGGCGCTGGCGCACACGCACACGCGGCTGAACGCGGCGCAGATCCACAACGTGGTGCGCCAGCGGCTGGGGATCGCCGACCCGCCGGAGGACCCAGCCCATCGCCGCGCGCTGTTCGTCGCGATCAATGCTGCGCTGGACGCGGTGCAACCGGTACCGGTGGATTTCGGCGCGCTGCTGGCCGAGCAGGCGTCCGCGGCGAAGCTGATGATGACGGTGGCGCAGATCATCAAGCACGTCGATGGTTCGGTACCGGTTCGTTTCCTGATCGCCGAGACCGAAAGCGGCTACACGCTGCTGGCCGCGCTGTGGCTGGCGCGGCTGTTCGGCATCGCGCATCACATCGAGATCAGTCCTTTGTTCGAGACGGCGGAGGCGCTGGAGCACGGCGCGCATGTACTGGACGAGGCGCTGCGCAGCCCGCACTACCGCGCCTATTTGCAGGAGACCGGGCGGCTGGCGCTGCAGTTCGGTTATTCGGATTCCGGCCGTTACGTCGGCCAGCTCGCCGCCAGCTACCTGATCGAGCGGCTGCGCCTGAAGATCGCCGAGACGCTGGCGAAACATAACATCAACGGCGTCGAGGTAATCCTGTTCGATACGCACGGCGAAAGCATTGGCCGCGGCGCGCATCCCGGATCGCTGGCGGATCGGTTGAAGTACCTATCGCCGACCGCGTCCCGTCAGGCGCTGAAGCGCGCCGGCGTCGCGGTACGCGAGGAAAGCGCGTTCCAGGGCGGTGATGGCTACCTGCTATTCGGCACGCCGGAGCTGGCGCTGGCCACCGTCACGCGGATCGCCGAGCAGACCTATCATCCCGCTGCCGGACCGATTGAGGACCCGGTCTACGCCGATCCGGACTTTGCCGCTGATTTCTTCGCGACCGTTCAGGCGGGGATGGAGGGGTTGGTGGAGGATGTCGGCTACGGCGCGCTGCTCGGCGCGTTCGGACCGGCGTTGCTGGACCGCACCGGGTCACGCCCCGCCGCGCGGCAGGCGGACGGCATGGCGGGCGCCGCGCGCATCCGCCATCCGCGCGAACTGCGGGCGATCCCGAACAACGCCATTTTGCAACAGTTGGGCTGGTGCGCGAACACGCTGCAAGGCCTGGGCGCCGCGGCGGCCCGCCATCCCGAAACGTTCCGTGAGCTGCGCGAGACCAGTCGGCGGTTTCATCGCGCGATGGATTTTGCGACGCACGGACTGGCACATTCGGATATCGACGTGTTGCGCGCGGTGATCGCGACGCTCGATCCCGGCATTTGGCTGGATCGCGCGGCGCACGCGCAAACGGCGGCGCGGCGCGACGGCCATGTGGCGGTGGCGCGCGCGCTGGAGCGGCTGGATATCTGGGCGGCTGCGCAGTCGATGTTCCGCCGCATCCAGGCAGATCATCTGGCGCTTCGCGTGGCCTGGCCGGATGCGCCCCACATGGCGGCGCGCGAGCAGTTGCTGCATGCGCTTAGGTTGGCGTTGGTGCATCGGATCTGGTTGTTGTCGACGGGCATTTCGGATTTCTCGCCGCGGCATGGGGTGACGCGCGGGGTGCTGGAGGCGGCGATATTGCAGCTGGATATCGAGCCGGCGTTGGAGGTGCTGGCGGAGATTTTCCCGGCGGCGCCTGACGCGGGGGCAGAGTGTGATTATGGGGAGCCAGCGCCGCCGCGTGAGGGCGCGGCGTATGCGCGCGAACACGAGGAGATTTTTGCCCCGATGCAGCGGCTGTTTGGGTTGGTGCGGGAAATTGCCGCCGCGATTACGCACGAGGTCGGGGCGTTTGGGTAACGTCTGCATGATCATCCGACGCGTGGGCCGACGAGCGCACGTCTTTGGGCATATGCGCGTCGATGCAGGCCCGACGCAGATGGGCGCCGTGTTTGCGCGCTGCCGGCCGGTATCCCGGGGCGCATCGACAAGGGCAGATGGAGCGTGGCTTCGATGCGGTGCATTGCGAAGGTTGCGGGTACCCAACGCATTGGCTAATTTGTTCGCGCGGGTGGATCAGCCTACGGCCCTTGTGTTGAACGACCTCACCCGAAGGAGGCAGCAATGAAGTTCGCGACCGGGGACGGACCCAAGCTGAAGTCGTACATGGCCTCGACTGCGCCGCGCGGCATGCAATCGAAGTTGGTCGTTGATCACTACGTGCGGTTTTCTGATGACACGGCGACACGGATTTCCCCGGGGCCAGGCGACAATAAACTGTATGTGAGTCGTTCTGACAGATGGCTCGGCGCGTCGCCGGACTCCCCTGCCGTTCCAAGCAGCACCGGCGCGCCGGCCGCGGCACAGCCCGCTGCCACCGAATCGCTCCTCTCTACGATCACCGGTGGCAGTGTCGCCGGCACCGGCTATGAACTATTGCAAATAACAAAAGATACAACGCACGCACAATTGGTGGGCCACTTTACCGACGTCGGCATGCCGACCTACGAGGCCAGAAATGGGGCCGAGGCATTCTCCAATATGTCCATCAGCATCAGCATGGCACGCATGCGGTGCTGGTCGGCGGGATCGCCGGCGGCGGCACCTATGCCATTCTCGGGTGGATTCGTCCGAAGATGGATCGCAGCCTGCGACTCGGCATCGCAGGGATGGTCGGAGTGGTCGCCGGCGGCCTGATATACTCGGCGACAGGCGAACCAAATCCGTTTGGCGGAACCTGGGTCCAGGACCTTCCTCGTTCCCATTATGGCCGCGGTGCGCCGCCAAGGTCTGCCACGCTGACTATTTCCGAGGAACGCGACGGCCTGAAGATCGAGGATGATGCCGTTTGGGCAAACGGACAGCAGCAACATCTGTCCCACACGTTCGTGGCCGATGGTGTAGAGCGTCCTGACACGACCGCCGCGGCCGATACTGTCGCCGTAACGATAAAGCGCGACACGCTGAGTGCCGTCTTCCGTAAAGCGCGAATGGTGACTGAGCAGGAAACAGCGAGGCTTTCCGCCGACAGGAAACAAATGACCCTGACGACCGAAACCGCTTTGCCAGACGGGAACAAGGACGAGGTTATCGCGCAGTTTGATCGGAAGGAATGATTCGAACCGGCGAAACGGTAACGCGCGCCGGCGTCGACCGTTACGCTCATGCCTTGCCTGACTCAGTACTCTCCGCCGGCGTCGCGGAAGACGAGCTTCGAGCCGTCGCAGCCGCCTCGCGGCGAAACATTATACCAGCGGCCGAAAGTCCCGACTCTCCACTCGTCATGGCCGGCCCCGGGGTCAAGCGCCCGAGGACAGGCTCCGGCCGGCCATCCACGTCTTTGATTGCCGCACGAAGGAAAGTCGTGGATGGCCGGCCTTCGCCGGCCATGACTGGGGTTGGGCAGCGTACGTCAATACTATCAGCTGCTGGTATTACCTGAGCAAAGCCCCCAGCAGTGCGTCCAGCCGCAATCGGCCCTCCGCTAGCGCGATCAGACGCCCATCCGCGC
>DASRQX010000277.1:0-6394 GCA_035696165.1 Acetobacteraceae bacterium
CTCCAACGGCACCTTCGTCAACGGATCGCGCATCGCGGAGCCAACGCGCCTGCAGAACGGCGCGCAGGTGCGACTCGGCACGACCTCGATGACATACGAGCGGCGGGACCCGCGGGAGGTGGAGGCGGAAGATCACCTCGACCGGGACATCCACCGCGCCGTCGAGTACGCGCGGGCGATGCTGCCCAACCCGATCGAAAGCGGGCCGGTGCGGGCGGAATGGTACTTCGCGCCCTGTGCGCGGCTGGGGGGCGACATCTTCGGCTACCAGTTTCGCGACGAAAGCTGCTTCACCGGATTCCTGCTCGACGTCTCAGGCCACGGCATCGGCTCGGCGCTGCATGCGGTGGCGGTCGGCAGCGCCCTGCGCCGCGGCGCGCTGCCGGGTGCCGACCTGTGCGATCCGGCTTCGGTCGCCGCCGCGATGAACACGGTATTCCGGATGGAGGACCACAACGGCCTGATGCTGACGCTGTGGTGCTGGTCATACGACGCGCCCACCCGCGTGTTGCGATTCTGCTGCGCGGGACACCATCAGGCGCTGTTGACGGTCCCCGGTCAGACCGCGCCAATCCCGCTCGGCGCGCGCAATCCGGCGATCGGTATGCTGCCGGCGCGGCAGTGGCGCGCCGAGCACGGCGTCGTGCCACCCGGCAGCCGGCTCTACGTGTTCAGCGATGGCGCTTTCGATCTGGTGGGCGCTGACGGGCGCCAGTGGACGCAGGATGACATCGGGCGGATCGTCGCCCAGGGTCCGGCGGAGGGCCTGCCGGAACCGGAGCGGATCTACCGTGCCGTCCGCGCCGCTGCGCCCGGCCCGCTGCAAGACGATTTTTCGGCCGTGGTGACCGTGTTCGAATAGGCCTTTGGCGCCGCCGTCAGGCAGGCTTCACCGCGGCGGCGGCCAAGTGTTCCTCGTGGAAGATCGGGATCAGCTCGTCGACCCCGGTGACACGGATCACCTCCTCGACCATGGCGTTCGGCGACAGCAGAACCATTCGGCCATGCCGCCGCGCGACCGCCTTGGCGGCCAGCACCAGCGAGCGCAGGCCAAGCGAGGCCATGAACTCCACCGCGGCAAGGTCGACGATCACCCAGCGCCGCGACCCGCCCACCACGCTCATTGGCAGGTCGATCTCGTGCGCGCCCGCGATGTCGATCCGCCCGGACAGCACGACCTTCGTGAAATCTCCATCAAGCTCCAGGATCTCGATCGGCATGCGCACTCCCCCTCGCCTGCATCGTCCATGACGATTGCGAGCCGGCCGCGGCGGGTCAAGCGGCTTCGCGGCGATCCGCATGACAATCGTATGACAGTGGGCGTATGACAGTTGGCCATGTGACGATTGGGAACGCAATGTTCGGGAATGCGGCGGTCGCATCGCCGGCGGACCATCGCGAATTCTGTCGTTATGTTATCGTTACGGTTCGGCTGCCGGTAACCTCATGCGCGAGCCGGTCGTACCACCGCGTCTGATCCGCAGGGGTGAAATGCGCATTGGCAGCGCTTGGGCTGGGCACCAGGTACAGCGTTGTGCGGCCGATCCGCAACGACTGCGTACCCAGCACATGCCGGACCGTTGCCGTTTCAAATGCGTGGTGAACGTGACGATAGCCGGTGACGCCGTGGAAGCAGGCGATTCGCGGCCGATAGCGTTCCAGCTTGCCCACCAGGTCCGCCACGCCCGCGGTGAACTCGCCCGGATGCACGTCGCTGGCACGCGGGGTTGGGCGTTTGACCACGTCGGTAAAGCCGAAGCCATGCGCCAGCAGCGCTGCGTCATGCTCCGGTTGCAATGCCGTGACGCCGAGCGCCTCACGCACCGGCGCGCTCAGGATCGAGCGCGAGAAACAGGGCCAGAACCGGTTGCCGGGTCTTGCGAAGTAATGGCCCCGGGACACCGAGAACACCGATGGGTTGATGCCGACGAACACGACGCCGAGGCCTTCCGCCAGCAGGTCCGGTAGGGTGGGTGCGGTCGCGTCCGCCATCATGCCGAATGCCTCGAGGTCCGCAGCAACGCCATCCATTGCCGCACTAGCCCGCATTTCTCACACTGTCGCGGGATGATGGCCCAGGGCAGTGTTGGGCATTGTCGTGCCAACAGTTTTTCGC
This sequence comes from Acetobacteraceae bacterium, assembly GCA_035696165.1. Lineage (GTDB taxonomy): Bacteria > Pseudomonadota > Alphaproteobacteria > Acetobacterales > Acetobacteraceae > Palsa-883. Next base: position 2,117 of record DASRQX010000277.1, read on the forward strand.
GCCGCCGCCAATACCGGGTGTATTGGCAAGGTGCGACAACCTCCAAGGGGAAGAGGTCGCGCGGCAAGGACCGAGCCAGCACCCGCGAGAGTGTGAGAAATGCGGGCTAGCCCTCAGGGACCCGCGTAATGCGGTCCGCGTGCCGCCGCGCAACCAACCATCGCTGCAGGTGGGGGGTAGCGCTTTGCGGGCGACGTAGCGGCCTTCACTTTCTCGTCGTCCGCCTTTTGCTTCCCGCCGCTGCTGCCACGGCAGCAGCCCGGCGTTGCGGTTCCTGCACGGCTTCGTTCAGCAGCGCCAGGAGTGCGGCATCCTGTTGCAGCGTGGCGGTAGGTGGTTAGATTCCATGCCCGCCCCTGACGATACCCAAGCTTGATGGCGCTGAACATGGCCGACGAACATCCCCCCATAACCGACTCGGAGCTCATGGCGTCGTTTTGCAGCCTGGGCGGCAATTGCGAGTTCGGGAAGGCACAGCGGGACCACGGCGCGGAACCAATTGATCTGTTTCGTTGGGCTGAGACCGAGATGCCGGTGTTGCTCAATATGCTGGAACATGGCGGTCCGCAGCACCCGGTATCGGTTCTCGTGGCACGCCTGGGTGCGGGCAGGACACGCCGAGCCCAGCCGAATCCTGGAGCGAGAGAGCGCCCGGCTTCCGTTCCTGGCACGGAAGCTCGTGGAGGAACCAGAGATCGGCGAGCGAATCTTCGTCCGCATTCCCGACTTCCACGTCCGCGAGGACGGCCTGCATCGACTCGTGGCGCTCATGCAGGACTACGGTCCGAACTTGCTGCTGTTCGTCGCCCGCGCCGATGCGCGCGGCGCGCCAGGAACAGTCCAGCAGATCAGTCCGGGGTTGCTGCGCGGTTATATCAGCCATTTTGCCGACCCCACGAACATTCCGTACACGACACCATCAGCCGAATGGCTGACGTTGTGCCGGGCGGCTCGGGAACTGGTGCCGATCAGGGCGCGTGCGCAGGCCTGGATGACATGTTGCGTGGACGTGATGGTGCAGCCCCCCCACGTTCCATGCCGCACCTGTCGATGGCGTGATCGTGATGTTCACCGCGCCAAGTCAAGTATTGACTCGGTGGTCACTGGCGCGACCAGCTGATCGAAACCGACGCTGGATAGTGTCGGATGACCGAATGTATCCCATCGAGGGACGTTAATACCAGCCGGCGAAAGGATTGACCTTCGGCCCCCCGTCATGCCGGCGAATGCCGGTATCCACGACTGTCTTTGCTGCGACGAAGACAAGTCGTGGATACCGGCATTCGCCGGCGTGACGGGGGGCGGCGCCGAACTTCGGGACAGGACGCCAGGGTCTCCGGAGCGGCGGCGGTCGACGTTGACGCCGCCCCGAAGTCTGCAGTTCCGATCAATCCTGGCAGTCGTCCTCGGCTGGGTGCCCCAGCCAGGGTTTACCGCGGTTGGTCGCGGCCGGTGCGATCGCGCCGCGGCCGGCGCCAGGGGGGATAAGTGCCGCGATGGCGGCTCGGATCACGTCACACACTGCGCCAAAGGCCTAGCTGTTGACGCCGGTCTGCGGTGACTGCTGGTACACCCGAGAGGCGTGTGCCGCCGGGGCCAGCGAGACGGTCCCAAGCGCGATGCCGAGGACCGCCGCCATGGCGAGGAACATGGTCTTCATCGTCGTTCTCCTGTTGCTGAGCGTGGCATGCACCACGCTCGGAAGCAGCCGACAGGTGGGAACGCGATCACCATGCCGCCGCTAAATTTTGCGACAGAGTTCCGACGGATCATGCATGTCGTTATGCCTCGTAGCGATGGGTAAGCGCTTGCCCCATCCACCACTATCACTCAACGCTGGCGGCGCGGGGAAAAGCGGTGGGTGGCGCAAGCGCTTACCCACCCTACAGCGGCGACCGGGGCAGGCGCCCGGACGCAGCGTGCGCGGCGGTCAGCCGTCGAGCAGGCCTGAGGCCTCGGCGGCGACGGCGGCGATCAGGCTGGTCAGGTCGCGCCGGACGCTGGCAAAGCCCGCACCGCGCTCGATCCGCGTTTCGTCCATATACAGCCGGCGCGCGACCTCGATCTGCAGCGCGTGCACGCCCTCGCGCGGGCGGCCGTAATGGCGGGTGATGTAGCCGCCGGCATAGGGATCGTTCCGCCGCACGGTGTAGCCAAGCCCGATGAACAACTGCTCTATCCGGCGCGTGATGCGGGCGGCGCAGGCGGTCCCATGCGCGTCGCCGAGCACCACGTCGATCGGCACCGCGCCATTGCGTCCGGGGCAGCCATGGGCGGGCATCGAATGGCAGTCGATCAGCAGGCAGCCGCCGAACCCCGCGCGGGTCTGCCCGATCAGTTCTACCAGCATGTCGTGGAATGGCTGCCAGTACCCACGCACCCGCCGCTCGGCCTCGGCGAAGTGCAGCTTGTCGCGATAGATCGTTTCGCCCGAGGCCACCACGCGGGCAATCGTGCCCAGCCCGGCGCCGACGCGCGAGGACGCCGTGTTCACCCAGGCCGGCAGCGCGTCCTGGAACATCGCCGGATCAAGCTCCCACGGCTCGCGATTGGCGTCGCAGAACGCGCGGGGGAACGTTGCGCTCAGCAGCGGCACCCCAAGCGTCGGCGCGGCGGCGAACAGGTCATCGACAAAGCAGTCCTCGCTGCGGCGCAAGCCGATCGCGTCCAGCCGTGCCGCGGCCACGAAGTCCGCCGGATAGTCGCGCCCGGAATGCGGCGAGGCGAACACGAGGGGCGCGGTTTGGCGGGCCGGGCGAACGAGGCACAGCGGCGTCGCCGGAGCCAGGCAGGTTGCGGGGACTTGCATATCCATGCCGCCATTGAAGCGGGCGCGAGCGCGGCTGTCACGTGGCAAGCTTGCGCGCGCGCCGCACCCGTACTTGCCGCGGGCGGCGGCGGCGCGTTAGAAGCGGCGCTTCCGCGGTGGCCGGGCGTGTAGCTCAGCGGGAGAGCACCTCCCTGACACGGAGGGGGTCACAGGTTCAATCCCTGTCGCGCCCACCAATTTCTCCCGGTTTCCAGCTTCATCTTCCCCAACCGGGTGGCCAAGAACGGACAGAAACCAGCTGCTTTTGCCCCCTCGGTTGGGCAAAATCTGGGCAACCCAGAGGGCGGTCTGGGCGCCCTAAAACAGCGAAAGGCCCCGCGCTCGGTGTGAGCTGCGGGGCCTCGATTCCATGTCTGATCTGATCGTGCTGCACGCCCGGCCAAGGTGGTGTGCGCCGTCTGCAGCCGGATGATGCGATTGGGTTAGTCGGGGTCGGTCACATCGTCATCTCCTGCTCTGGAGGCACATTCTCACCAGCCAAATTCAACCCCGACACATTACCACAGGTAACTGTCGGACACAAGCGGAATTGCGGTCCACTTGGCAATTGCAGCACAGCGTTGCGCGCGCCAAATTACCCGGTCGCGCACGAAATTGTTGATGGAAAATTAACGCTGTGTTGGGTATAATGTTCGGGACGTTGCACTTCACCACGCTTTGAAACAGCCAGGCCCAGGGCGGGTAACCCACGGGCCGCATGAACGAGCTGGGCGGGCGTTGGAGGGGCATGAAGAGCCTCGTGGTAATGCTGAAGAGATGCGCTCACACGCGCGTGACATAGGCGGCGAGGGAAATGGAAGATCAAACGACGACGATGGAGCGATGGCCTGTGCACCCCCCGGACTGCGGGGGAGATGGGTTCGTGGTAGAGTTGAACGAGGCCGACCGTGGCGCGCTCTTCACGGCCGCTGCCTCCCGCGGGGTGACGCCCGAGGAATGGCTGTCGTGCCTGGCATCGGCGCACCTGCGCAAAGCGCCGCAGTGGTCGCGCCGTGAGGCGCGCGACATCGCGTCGATCGCCTCTGCGGTCCAGCAGATCGCGGACCTGCTGCACGGCATCGAGGCGGAGGAAGCTGTGTCAGTGGCACGGCGCCTGTACGTCAACCTGTCGCACCGGTTGGACACCATGATGACGACCCGGTGCGCCTATTGGGGCATCGCGGCATAGCCGATCGATACGCGGAGCCCAGGAACGACAAAAGGCCGCGGGGGGGGGATCCCCGCGGCCTTCGGTTTGTCGGTTCATCGGTCACCCCCCGCCATTGATCTGCTCGAGCTCGGCGTCGTTAAGCGCGTCGGCAGAGGACTCAGTTGCAGCTGGCCGCTAGAGCAGGTTCTGCCGAAGAGCGGACATTCGGCTTGCGGATTGCCGACCGAGTATCCCGGCACTCGATTGGCCTCGGGGCTCCATTTCGGGTAACCATTTAATCAGGCGGCCGGGCCACGAC
>DASRQX010000278.1:0-23830 GCA_035696165.1 Acetobacteraceae bacterium
TGACAGTGCCACCCTCATCGCTGTTCGACGCGTGTCTGGGATAGTAGGCGTGCACGTCCCACCATACCTGCAATTGCCTCATCAAGTCGCGGCGCCCCGCGTTCGCCGGCTCCACTTGGTTCGTTATGCTGAAGTCCTGGCACAACGCGGGTACGTAGCCGGCGGCCACCGGCGTCAGAACAAAAGCCGCAGCAAGGGCAGATGAAGCGACCGACAACCGCATCGAGTCTTCTCCCCTTTTTTAGATCAACACCATCAGAGCGTGCCGGGCGGTGCGCCGACTGTCGCCGCCGCGCGCACGACAATGATCGCATCTCACGGCCTTTCAGTCAAGGTAAAACTATTGGACTATTTCCTTACAGCGGCACGGCGACCCCACGGTCGCTCGCCTTCCGTTGAAGCGAGGCGACAGGCAGGAGCCTTGGCCGGTGCCGGACGCATGTCCAGGATTTTCTGCACGATCGACATCATTCCGCCCGCGCAAAATGCCTGGCGTGAATATCGGTGTCTCGTGTCGGGAGCGGCGCTGATGCTGGACCATGTCGGGCTGACGGATCAGGCGGCGCGGCTGCGTGGCGCGATGGATGGGGCGTTGAACCAGGACAAGGTACGGACGCGCGATCTGGGCGGGGCGGCTGGGACGCGGGAGTTTGCCGCGGCGGTCACCAAGCGGATTGGCCAGGCTGAGGGCGCCGGGTGACAGCGCCAAGGTAAGGCCCACCCTGAAGCACGCGGGGAAGGCCAGATGCGGCCCCTCAGGTCACACCGTTGTCGACCGTCGCGGTAGCCATTGGTCGATCGTTTCGATCATTTTCGACGACGGGCATCTTCGGCGACAGGTGCGCGCGAGTGGGAAGGAGAACAGACGTTTGGCACAGCCGGTTATTTTTCCAACCGCCATTTGCCGTCCTGGTCCAGTGCAACGGACAACGGCCTGGAGACCGTCACCAAATACGTCAAATCGTAGTCGTTCCCTTGGTAATGAACATTGAAGCTGTCCCGCCCGGCGAAACCAGGTTCCGGTTGATAGGCAACCCGGATATTCCGGTTTGCCAGATCACCCACCAGCACATGACCGTGCTTTGGTGGATTGGTCACTGTTACGTAAGATGAAGAAAAGACGCGCCAATAACTTCTTTCGCTGGAATCTGCCCAGCACCATCCGCCATTATTTCCGACGGTTATTGTTGCATTGTCGCCGGCCGCCACATGATACGCAGAAGCTGAACACGCTGCTGCTCTGGTAAGTTTGCCCACCGATTCCCCCTGGATGGTTAGGCGTGCGCCCGTCGCAGCCCACGACACCGCGGTCGTCAGGATGAACGTCGCGGCAAGCACGATCCGGTATCCTGGCCTCATTCGATGCCTCCTTGACGTCGCTGCGTGGGACCGATCGTTGCAGGACTGGTGCGCGCCTGATAGGCAAGGCCAGCAGTCCGGGTTTGCTTGCTGTCTCCCTCATTCACGGTCGGAAAGCATGTGCGCAGGCGGGTAACTGCCCACCGGATCGATGATGTTTCAGTTTGAGGACCCGCCAAACCGATGGCCCGGCGGTCAATCGCGATCAGTCCGGAGACCGCAATGCTCAAGTGCGAATATAGCCCGCTGTCTGGCTGCGGCGGCAGGATCGGAATCTACGCAGATCGCGACGGTCGGACACGACGGAGCCAGATCATCGACGCGACGCCTCAAATATAACTCTCCCCCTCCCCTTGTGGGCTTGGGCCGCAAAGCGGACCAAGGTTGGGGGGAGGGGGCGTTGCCAGGGTCGCACCGGAGTTTCCCACGCCCCGCCCCCTCCCTGCCTCCCGCCCAGGTCGCGGTATCCGCTACCCCGGACTCACAGCCCCACCTTCCTCACGTTGCATAGGGTGTTCCCTCCCCGCCGCACTTCCCCCCCTGGCCCCACCCAGGAAAACAGCGCTCGTCTCGATTCGATGCCGTTCCGGGTGCCGGCAGCGATCACCGCATCGGGATGGAACGGAACCGCTTCAGATGCGCGATCCCAAAGACGACCACAAGCGCGGACGCAAGCAACAGGAGACTGCCTGGCTCTGGCGCGGCGAACTGGACGTCGATCAACCCGGTCGATCCAGCCGGAAACTGGTCTCCGGCCAGGTTCACCGTCACCGAGTCGGCCGCGAAGCTGACCGTTGCATTTGTCAGGCCGGTGCCTCTGTTGCCGCTATCGACGAACGCGGCGACGATCGGTGAGTCGGCAACCGGACCCGATATGTTGAACCCATTGAAAGCCGCGGCGTTCAAGTTAATGGCGCCGCTGGAATAGAAATAGGCGATCTGCACCGCATGTGGCACGATAACTGCTGACGTAGAACGTGGCCGGGGACAAATCCGACAGTGTACTCTGGTGCGAGGAACCATCCGCCACGAAGCTGATCGGGCTTCCCGCGAACACGTCGCGGAAATCTGGAAAGTAATAGTTGAATACAAGAGTCTGATTGCTCCAAGTCGCCATGCCCAAACCTCTTCATGGTTGAAGCCAGCACTGTGGATCCCGACGTTCTCTCGTCCAGGCCAACAGCTCAATCCGGAGCTGACTCAAATTACGAAATCATTAAGTTCGCGAAGGGTCAGGACAGTTTCCGGATCGGCCCATCCTGCCGCGGAAAGCCGAATCCCCAACCCAATGATGCCCGAGCCCACGCGCCGACCCCGCCCAACTTCCGGAAGGTCAAACCCATCAATATTCGCTTGGCGTTTCGAGACAGACTCTGACCCACCACCAAGAACGATCCTGGAATGGCGCTCCTTGCCGACGAACTAGCCCGCATTTCTCATGCAGTTGCGGGATGATGGCCCAGGGCAGTGTTGGGCATTGGCGTGCCAACAGGTTTCGCACCGCCGCCAATACCGGGCGTGTTCGCCCAATGGGTACTTGATCAACGTGCGAAAACTTGTTGGCGCGGCAAGGACCAAGCCAGCACCCGTGAGAGTGTGAGAAATGCGGGCTAGATGTCTAGATGTATTGTCACATCGGCACCACCAGCCGATTCGCCTACCCCAACCCCCCGCAGCCTCACCCACCAGCCCCCGCCATCCGAACCAACTCCGCCCGAACCCCGCCCGCATCCGCAACCGGTGCCGACCAAGCAACCCGCACCACCCGCTCGCCCAGCGCCAGGTCGCAGCCATCCACGTCCACCGTGACCATCCGCCAGTCCCCCGCCGCCCCCGCGATCCGCGCCATCGCATCCGGATGGTCCGCATTGCAATGCGCCATGATCCCCGCCTCCGCCGCGGCGATCGTCGCCACTGCGCCCGGCGCGGGCGTCAGGTCCGCCTGCCGCAACCGCGCGGCACGAGCGAACCCCCCAACAAACAGCCCGCCCATCGGCCGCACCTGCCAGAGTGCGAAATCGCCAAACCCGGCATACAGCGACGCATACGGATGCACCGCCAGATACCGCGCCTTCAGCCCCGGATCGTCGATCACCTCGGCCAGCCCGGTGATCGAGGCCCGCGGCGCCGTCTGCGGGTTCACCCCGGCCGCCGCCCCCACCACCAGCATCGAGCATCGAGGCTCCGCCCGCAGATGCCGCGTATGCTCCGACAGCGACGACAGCAACAGCAGCAGCGCAAGATCGGGCGCGCAGGCGGGCGTCACCAACGAAGCAAACGGCTGCCCGGCCAGCGAGGTCGCCAGCGTCCCCACCCGCGCCGCGCGCAGCAACTTGCGCGCGGCCCAAGCCGGCGTGTCATCCGATGTGCCTCCCGGCGCGCCCTGCGGCAAGTCCGCGGGGCGCCCATCCGATGGCGGGCCGCTCATGCCGCCTCCGGGCGCGTCGCGATCAGGGCGTAGGTCTCAACCACCTCGGTGATCATCCCATCGACCGCGAACGGTTCCAGCGCACGCACCACCTCATCGGACAGCGCCTCGACGCGCTCGCCCAGCCGGTCCGGGCTGTGGCTCGACCGCGACAGCGCGCGCTCGACCAGCGTCACCGCCGGAACGCGGCGGCGGTCGATCGCGGCCACGACGTCCAGGCGGCGGAAGGCGGAGTCGAGCAGCACCGCCTCATGGCGAACCCAGTCAGCGCCGTAGCGCGACGGCTTGGTCGGGCCGGCGCGATAGCGGTCCAGCACCGCGCGCCAAGGGCCCCGCCAGGCATTGTCCGGCAGGTCCGGATGCGCATCGCCAAACAGCACCACGGCGCCGCCCGGCTCGATCAGCGCGTCCAGCCGGCGCAGCGTATCCTCGCGGTCCATCCAGTGGAACGACCGCCCCATCACCGCCAGGTGGAACCGCCCGAACGCCGGGCCAAGGTCGTAGGAACTGCCCTGCACGAAGCGGATTGGCGCGTTGCCGGCTGCCGCGCGTGCCACGCACAGCATCTCCGGTTCCGGGTCCACCGCCAGCACTTCCGCGGCAAACGGGGCAAACGCCAGCGCGAGTTGGCCTGGCCCGCAGCCCAGGTCGAGCACCCGGCCACCGCGCGCCGGAGCACCTGACAAACCCGGATCAGACAAACCGGGGTCGGACAACCCCGTTTGGGCCGCCACCCGTGCGATCAGCCGTGGCGCGTACGGCGTCCGGCCTGCCAGATAATGCGGCGCCGCCGCGCGAAATCGGTGCGGAAAAAACGCGACCGGCATTGCCATATTTTGTTCACCCCGCGTCCGCAATACGCCACAATCATGTGACACATCATCCCGTAGCGGAAGGATGGAGCCTGCCATGACCCTCACCTCGACCATCACTACCAGGGACACGACCCCACGCGACGCGGTTGCCCGCGAGGTCGGGGCGCGGGAGGCGAACGCCAAGCAGACCATCGCCCTGGTGGACGACGACCGCAATATCCTGACCAGCGTCGCCATGACCCTGGAGCAGGAAGGCTACCAGGTCCGCACCTACACCGACGGCGAAAGCGCGCTGCAAGGCCTGACCGCCCGCCCGGTCGATCTCGCCGTGCTCGACATCAAGATGCCGCGGATGGACGGCATGGAACTGCTCCAAAGGCTGCGCACGCGCAGCGCCATGCCGGTGATTTTCCTGACCTCGAAGGACGAGGAAGTGGACGAACTGATGGGCCTGCGGCTCGGCGCCGACGACTACATCAAGAAGCCGTTCAGCCAGCGCCTGCTGCTGGAGCGTATCCGCGCGCTGCTGCGCCGCAACGAGGTGTCACGCGCCGAAGGCTCCGGCGCATCGCCCGCCGGCGTGATGGTGCGCGGTGAACTGGTGCTGGACGACACCAAGCACCAATGCACCTGGCACGGCGAGGACATCCAGCTCACGGTCACCGAGTTCCTGCTGGTGAAGGCGCTGGGCGCGCGTCCCGGCATGGTGAAAAGCCGCGACCAGCTCATCGATGCCGCCTACGGCGAAAACATCTATGTCGACGACCGCACGATCGACAGCCACGTGAAGCGAATCCGCAAGAAATTTCGTACGGTGGACGACAGCTTCAACCAGATCGAAACCCTCTATGGAATCGGTTATCGCTACAAGGAGCGCTAACGCTCTTCCATCGCCAGGACTGGCCCGACTGTCGGCCGAGCCGGCGGGCGTCGAGGAACGGCGCGCAATAGCCGCTCGCCGGTCGCGCTGGGTCTCCCCACTCCTGCGGCGCATCCTGCTGGTCAATGCGCTGCCGTTGGTCCTGCTGGTCGCCGTGCTGCTGTATCTCGATCAGTATCAGACCGGTCTGCTGCAGGCCGAAGTGCTGGTGCTGCGCGAGCAGGCCCGCATCTATGCCGGCGCACTGGGCGAGAGCGCGGTGCGCCTGACGTCGTCGGACGCGCCGCGGATCGATCCGGACATCGCGGTACCCCTGCTGCGCCGGCTGACCGAGCCAACGCCGGACGCCCAGGCCAAGCTGTATGGCCCGGACGGCTCGGTAATTGCGGATTCGCGCGTTCGCACCGGCCCCAGCGGCGGAGTGCTGACCGAGCCTTTGCCCCCGCCGGTCGATCGCGGCCTGGTGCTGGGCACGATCGGGCGGATCTACGACAGGATCCTGGCGCTGCTGCCGCACCAGACGGCGATCCCGCTGGTGGTGGACGTCACGCCCGGAGCCCCAGGCCTGGATTGGCAGCCGGACGTCAAGGAGGAGGTAAAGCTCGACACCCCCGGCCAGAGCCACGAGATGCCGCCCTATATCCGCCGCACCCGGGACAACCGCCTGCTGGTCACGGTCGCCGAACCGGTCGAGCGCGACGGCCACACCGTCGGCATCGTGCTGCTGACCCGCGAGGCGCGCGAGGTCGACGCCTCATTGTTCGCGGTGCGCATGTCGATCCTGGCGCTGCTCGGCCTGGCGTTGGGCCTGACGGTGTTGCTGTCCTGGTACTTGTCGCTGACCATCGCGCGGCCGATCCAGCGGCTGACTGGCGCCGCGGCGGCAATGCGCGAGGGTCAGGGCCGGTCGGGCAGCGTGCCGAAGGCCCTGCTGGCGCGGCGCGACGAGATCGGTGCGCTGGCCGGCGCGCTGTCGGACAGCGCCAGCGCGCTATGGGCGCGGATGGACGAGATCGAACATTTCGCCGCCGACGTGGCGCACGAGATCAAGAACCCACTGACCTCGATCCAGAGCGCGATCGAGACGCTGCGCCGCATCGAGGACCCGGCGCCGCGCCAACGCCTGCTGGCGATCATCGCCGAGGACGTGATGCGGCTGGACCGGTTGATCAGCGACATCTCCGACGCCTCGCGCATCGACGCCGAACTGTCGCGCGCAGCGACCGAGCGCGTGGATATCGCGCCGATCCTCGAGATGCTGAAGGAGCTCGACGACGCCACGCGCGACGAGGCCGGCGCGCGGCTGCTGATCGACACGCCCGCCAGGGCCAACCTCGGCGTGCGAGCGGTGGCGGACCGTCTGGTCCAGGTACTGCGCAACCTGATCGGCAACGCCCGGTCGTTCAGCCCGCCGAACGGACGCATCTGGTTGCGTGCCCGCGAGGAGCCGAACGCGGTCGCCATTACCATCGAGGACGAAGGCCCGGGCATCCCCGAGGCCCAGTTGGAGCATATTTTCGACCGCTTCTACACTGAACGACCGAGCGGTGAGAGGTTCGGCCAGCACTCCGGCCTGGGCCTGTCGATCAGCCGGCAGATCGTTGAGGCATTGCACGGGCGCATTTCCGCCGAGAACCGGCACGGCGCCAACGGCAACACGATCGGCGCGCGGTTCGTAGTGCGGCTGCCGAAAGCGTAAAAGGCAACATTATTATCCCCCTCCCCTTGAGGGAGGGGGTTGGGGGAGGGGTTTCGCCAGTGTCACACCGAGGCTTCCCGCCCCTGACCCTTGACCCAGCCACCGGCGCCGCCAAAGCCCGGCTTGTCACACCTCCGGCCGCCCAATACCCTCCGCCACCAGGGTCCAACGCAAGCCGCTGAAATCCGTTCCAAAAAGGGAATGAGCATGACCGCCACCCGGCGCACTGTGCTAAAGACTGGAATTGCAGCGAGCACGTTTACCGTCGCCGCAATGCCCCACCGCACGAAAGCCCAAACCAGCCCACCAGCCTCCAAAACCCTTCGCGCCGTCATGGCCGGCGACCTGCGCGTGTTCGACCCGATCTGGACCACCGCGAACATCACCGGCTACCATGGCGCGCTGATCTACGACATGCTGTTCATGGTCGATGCCACGTTCCAGGCCCAGCCGCAGATGGTCGGCAAGTGGAACCTGAGCGACGACAAGAAGCTCTACACCTTCGAACTGCGCGACGGCCTCGGCTGGCACGACGGAACGCCGGTCACCGCCGCCGACTGCGTCGCCTCGGTGCGCCGCTGGGCCGCGGTCGACGCCGGCGGCCAGGCAATGATGGAGCGGGTGAAGGACATCTCGAAAAAGGACGACAAGACCTTCATCATCGCGATGAAGGAGCCGTTCGGGCCACTGATAGACCAGCTTGCCAAGCCGATCACGCGCGACTGCTTCATCATGCGCGAGAAGGACGCCGGGACCCCGCCGACCGAGCAGGTCAGCGCCAATATCGGTTCCGGTCCGTTCGTGTGGAACCACAATGAGGCCAAGCCCGGCGTGCGCTACGTCTATGACAGGAACGCGAAATACGTGCCCCGCGCCGAGCCGCCGTCCGGCCTTGCAGGTGGCCATGTGGTCAAGCTTGAACGCGTGATCTGGGAGAACATCGCCGACCAGCAAACCGCGATATCGGCGCTGCAATCGGGCGAGATCGACTTCTACGAGGTGCCGCCGATCGACCTACTTCCCCAACTCGAGGCAGATCCGAACATCAAGTTAGAGGTGTTCTCCAAGGGCGGCGACATCGACATCCTGCGAATGAATTTCCTGCACAAGCCGTTCAGCGAGCTGAAGGCGCGCCAGGCGCTGCTGTATCTGGTCAACCAGTTGGACTTCATGAAAGCAACGTACGGCAATCCGAAATACTACGGCAGCGTTTCGTCCATCTTCGGCACCAACACCCCATACGTGAACGACGAGAACACCGACTGGTTCCGCCATGGTGTCGATCTCGACAAGGCGCGGCAACTATTCAAGGAGTCCGGCTACAACGGCGAGCCTGTGACGGTGCTGCAGGCGACGAACATCGCCTACATGAGCAACAACTCGCAGTTGATTGCCGGGCAGTTGCGCAAGATCGGCGTCAATGCCCAGTTGGCGGCCAGCGACTGGGGCGGCGTGGTGACCAGGCGCAACGTTCGGGCGCCTGACGATCAGGGCGGTTGGGACATCTTTGTGACGGCCGACAGCGACTATTCGCATAGCGATCCGATCGGGTTGGCCACCTTCCAGGCGACCGGGGACAAGGCTTGGTACGGCTGGCCGAAGAGCGATGAGTTCGAGGCACTGCGCGCGAAATGGGCAGATGCCGCCACACTCGACGACCGCAAGGCGCTGGCACGGCAGATGCAACGTGTTTTCTGGGATTTCGTGCCGACGGTGCTGCTGGGACGCAGCGCCCAGCCGGTCGCCTACCGCGCGAACGTGAAGGGGTTCATCGGCATGCCGGAGATCGTTCCTTTCTGGAACGTCGAGAAGGCGTGAAGCCAGCCGGCGAAAGTGTTGATATACCTTCAGGACCGGCACAGTCGCCGCAAGGGCGCCTACGGACTTGATCGAACCAACGCGCGTGCCCGTGAGGGGGATTCGGGAACGAGCACGCGATGAAAAGCCTTGGAACCGCACCCGGCTTCCACCATGTGGCGATCCGCGCGGTGGATTTCGACGAATCGATCCGGTTCTATACCGAGGGACTGGGGTTCCGGGTGCATTTCCGGTTCTCGATTCCGGGGCGGATCGACCGCGCGGCGTTTCTGGACACGGGAGATGGTCGGTTCGTCGAACTGTTCGGTCAGGGATCAACCGTTCAGGCAGAGGGGCGGCGGCGCCAGCCGAACGAGGAACGGACCGAGGGCGCGTTGCTGCATTTCTGCCTGAAGGTCGCGGATGCCGACGCGTCTTACGCTCGAGCTATCGCCGCCGGAGCGGAATCCCGTATTGAACCGCGAGCGGTTCGACTGAGCGAGGATCCGATGGTTGAAGTGCGGATAGCGTTCGTCACCGGCCCGAATGGCGAGGTAATCGAGTTCATGCAAAGCGGGCAGATGTAATACCAACGGCGCTAAATATTGACGCATGGGCCGCTGCCCCCTCGTCATACCGGCGAAGGCCGGTATCCACGACTTTTGCTTTGCTGCAACGAAGGCAAGTCGTGGATCCCGGCCTGAGCCTGTCCCCGGCGGAGGCAGGGGGTCGGCACGACGGGGGGCGGCACCGAAGAGTCGATCACTCGGGCGCCAGCTATCAGACGTCCTTCAGCTCGATCCTCGCCAGAAAGCTTCGCAGCCTTTCGTGCTGCGCCCGCGCGCCGAACACCTCCTGCGGCGGCCCCTGCACGGCCACGCGGCCGCCGTCCATGAACACCACCTGGGACGACACATCGCGCGCGAAACTCATTTCGTGGGTGACCAGGATCATCGTCATGCCGTCCCGCGCCAGCGAGCGCACCACCTTCAGCACTTCGCCCACCAGCTCGGGATCTAGCGCGGACGTGATCTCATCCAGCAGCAGTGCCTTCGGGTTCATCGCCACGGCGCGGGCAATCCCGACGCGTTGCTGCTGGCCGCCGGACATTTCGATCGGCAGGCTGTCCAGCTTGTCGTCCAGGCCGACCCGCACCAGCCATTGCTCGGCCACCGCGCGGGCTTCGGCCTTGGCCATGCCGCGCACTTTGCGCAAGCCGAGCATCACGTTCTCGACCGCGGTCAGATGCGGGAACAGGTTGAAGAGCTGGAACACCATGCCGATGTCGGCACGGATGCGGGCCAATTCCAGCTCGCTACGCGGCTTCCCGCCAGCGCGGTAGCCGACCTCGACCCCGTCAACCTGGATCGAGCCGCCGTCGTAGGTCTCCAGCACGTTCACGCAGCGCAGCAGCGTGGTTTTACCGCTGCCGCTGGCGCCGATGATCGAGACCACGCTACCCCTCGGCACGTCGAGATCCACGCCCTTGAGCACCTGGTTGGTGCCGAACGCCTTGGTGACCTGCCGCACCTTTACCAGCGGCTCAGCCGCCGACGTTTCACTCACGGACATAGGCAAACCGCGCCTCAAGCGTTCGACTGGTCAGCGACAGCGCATAGTTGATGGCGAAGTAGATCAGCGCTCCCAGCACGTACATCGGCATCGGCTTGAAGGTGCGGCCGATCACCTGCTGGATCGACATCATCAGATCGACGATGCCGACCAACGACACCAGCGCGCTGCCCTGCACGGTGGCAACTACGGTGTTGATCCAGGGCGGCAGGAAGCGCCGCAGCGCCTGCGGAAACACGACGTACAGCATGCGCTGGCCGAAATTCAAGCCGATGGCCTTGCCCGCCTCGTGCTGGCCGGGCGGGATCGACTGCACGGCGCCGCGGGTGACCTCGAGGACATGCGCGGTCTGGAAAGCCGCCAGCGCGCTGACCGCGGCCCAGAAACTCGTTACGTTCCAGCCTGTCAGCGGCAGCATGTAGTAGACCGAGAAGATCAACACCAGCAGCGGCAGGCCGCGGATCAGGTCGCTGTAGATGCGCACCGGCCAGGCGATCCAGCGCGGCCCGAAGCTCAGCCCGACGCCCAGCAGCACGCCGCACAGCAGCGAAATGACCACCACGATCGCCGAGACCTGCAGCGTGACTAGCAGGCCGTGCCACAGGAAGGGCAGGCTGTTGAGCACGACGCTCATTGGCGGCGGATCGCGAAACGATGTTCCAGCCGCCGCAGGCCGAACAGCAGCACGAAGCCGGTAACCAGGTACATCGGTGCAACGACCGTCCAGACCTCCACGATGCGGAACGTGTTGGTGTAGATCCAGTTGGCGCCGTAGGTCAGTTCGGGTACCGCCAGCACGAAGGCCACTGACGTGTCCTTGAACAGTGAGATGAACGCGTTGCCGAGCGACGGCAGCACGATGCGGAACATGGTGGGCAGCCGCACGTACAGCACGCGCTGCCAGGGTGTCAGCCCGATCGCACAACCCGCATCGATCAGCCCTTTGGGGATGGCGTCCAGCCCGGCACGGAACACCTCCACCAGATAGGCGCCGGCGTAGATCGCCAGTGTCGCCGTGAAGCTGGTGGTGGCGCTGTAGGCGAAGCCGCCGATGCTTGGGATGCCGTAGAACACCAGGTAGACCAGCAGCAACAGCGGAACGTTGCGGATGAATTCCACATAGGCGCCGACCAGGAAGCGCACCGGGCGGCGGGCGCCGTGCGACAGCACCGCGAGGGCCAGGCCGATCACGCAGCCGATCAAAATGCCGACGGCCGCCAGTTCCAGGCTGAGCAACAGGCCCCAGCCGAGCCGGCCAAAATACTTCCAGATGAAATTATAGTTCAGATGGTAGTTCAAGTCGGTTCCAATGCACGCAAGCGGCCTCGGCGACATGCCGCCGAGGCCGCTCGGAAAATCAAATGGGCGGGAAGCCGGGCTTCTGCACCGGCGGGGTTTCGCCGAAGAATTCCTGGAACGCGGCGGTGTAGATCTCCGGCTGATTGCCATGCATGGCGACATTGAAGCAGGTGTTGATCCAGTTGAGCCACTCCGGATCGCCCTGGCGTATCGCGGCACCATACAATTGCGCCTCATAGGCGTAGCCGGGATCAGTGTAATCACCGGGGTTCTTCTTCACCAGCCACTTCACGGTGGACGCATCGACCACCGCCACGTCCGCGCGCCCGGCGGTGACCGCCTGCATCACGTTGGCCTGGCTGTCGAGCTGCATCACCTGCGCGTCCGGCAGGGCGTTGTGCACCAGCGTGTCGGCGTCCACGTTCTGCAGCACCGAGGCGTTCACCTGCTTGCCGGCGGCCTTCATATCCTTGTAGGTCTGGTATTTGGATTTCGGCGCCGTCATCAACGCCGCGCCCTCGACGTAGTAGGGCCGGGAGAACGCAACCAACTGGGCCCGCGCCGGCGAGATTGTCATGAACTGGATCACCACATCGACCTTGCCGGTGGTGATGTTGGGAATGCGGGCGTTGGCGTCCTGCTGGACGTACTCAACCTTCGTTTCGTCGTCGAACAGCCCCTTCGCCAGGATCCGCGCCATAGCGATGTCCATGCCGGTGAGTTTTCCCTGATCGTCCTCGAAATGCCAGGGCGGGTTGGTCGAGCCGGTGCCGACGATCAGCTTGCCGCGGTCCAGCACCGTGCGCAGCAGGCTGGTGGAAGCGGCCTGGGCGGCGGCACGCGACGGGTCCAGCACCGCGCCGGCAGCCGCCAGCGCCAGCCCGGCACCGCCGAGCCGCAACAGGTTCCGACGTTCAGTGGTCGTTTCGGTCATTTCGTGTCCCCCCGTTTCTTGTCCCCAGGCCCGTTGCCGATACCCGCGGCCGCGCGCGACACTCTAGTCTGAAACGCCCGCCCGGCAACCGCGACAGGACACATGAAGGAGGCGACCTCGGCATGACCAGGCCGGATATCCGCGCGCAACTCGGCGTGCGCCCGATTATCAACGTCTCCGGCACGATGACCGGGCTCGGTGCCTCGATCGTGGTGCCGGAGGCGGTGGAAGCGGTGGCGGCGATCCTGTCGCAGTTCGTCGAGATCGACGACCTGCAACGCAAGGCCAGCGCCGTGATAGCCCGGCTGTGCGCGGCGGAAGCCGGGTTCGTCACCGCCTCCTGCGCCGCGGCGATCACCATCAGCGTCGCCGGCGCAATGACCGGCGACGACCTGTCGGCGATCGAGCGCCTGCCGGACGCGACCGGACTGAAGAACGAGGTGGTGATCCTGGCCGGCCACATGGTGTCCTACGGCGCGCCGGTCGAGCAGGGCATTCGCCTGGCCGGGGCGAAGGTGGTGCCGGTGGGGCAGGCCACCTCGGCGCACACGTACCAGCTCGAGGGCGTGATCAACCCGCGCACCGCGGCGGCGGTCTATGTGGTGTCGCACCACGTCGTGCAGCACGGCATGATCGCGCTGGCGGAGTTCGCCGCGATCGCCCACGCCAAGGGCGTGCCGGTCATCGTCGATGCGGCTTCGGAATATGATCTGCACGGCTTGCTCGTCGCCGGCGCGGACCTGACGCTGTATTCATCGCATAAATTCCTGGGCGGGCCGACCGGCGGCATCGTGGCTGGGCGCAAGGACCTGGTACGGGCCACTTATCTGCAGAATGGCGGCATCGGTCGCGGCATGAAGGTCGGCAAGGAGGGCATCGCCGGCACCATCGCGGCCCTGCAAGCCTGGGAACGGCGGGATCACGCAGCGGCACGGGCGACGGAGACGCGGGCGCTGGCTCTGTGGATGCAGACGCTGGCCGGCCGCCCGGGGGTGACCGCGACGTTGGAGCCCGACCCGACCGACAACCCGCTGGACCGGCTGCGCCTGGCCGTCGATCCACCGGCCGCGCACATCACCGCCTGGGACCTCGCCGACCGGCTGGCGGGTGGCAAGACGCCGGTGATCGTGCGCGACCACGAGATCGAGCATGGGTATTTCTACATGGACCCCTGCAATCTGCACCCCGGCGAGGCCGCGGTGGTGGCGGAGCGGCTGGTGGAGGAGCTGGATCGGGCTAAGGCGTCGAATGAAGTGGTGAACAGCAGCCTGGTCGAGCGGCGGGCGCGGCGGTATCGGCGATTGCGGTCATGGCCGGATTGAGATGTGACCGGCGCAATTGGTGGCACGACTGCCGAAGCTGTAACCAAAGGCGTTGTACCAGCGGCCGAATGTCCCGACTCTCCACCCGTCATGGCCGGCCTGCGGCGGCCATGACGGGGGTGGGCAGCGTACGTCAATACTTTCGGCCGCAGGTGTTAGCGTAGAAAAGCCACGCCCCCGGGCTTGACCCGGGGGGAAGCGCCTTCCACCATTTCCGTGCACCGTTGGCGGAAGGCGCAAGTCCTTTTCCGCGCTACATTGCTACATTCTGCAAGCGGATCAGGCCATCCGGCACCTGCTGGAAACCAGTGATGCCGCGCTTCATCCCGACGATGTTCTTGCTGGTCCACAGATAGATCAGTGGCAGGTCCTGGCGCTCCCGCGCCCATACCTTTGCGTAGAAGGCACGGCGCCCGGGGACGTCCGCGACCGTACGCGCGTCGTCCAACGCCTTGTCCACGTCGACATTGGCATAGTGGCCATAGTTGAACGTGCCGCCGCTGTGCAACATCTGCCACATGTTGCCGTCTGGGTCGGCGCGGCCCGACCAGCCGATCATATAGGCCTGGAAATCGCCGGCGTAGCCCGCTTGCAGCGACGCGGCGAATTCCATCGTCTTGAGTTTCACGTCGAAGCCGGCCTCGCGTTCCATCGATTGGATCACCTCGCCGGTCTGTTGATCGTCCGAACCGTTGGTGATCGTCAACGTCACCGACACAGGCAGCGTCAGTCCCGCCTGCTTTAGCAATGCCTTCGCCTTCTCCGGATCGCGGGCAGGCGGTTGCAGGTCCTGGACGTAGTACGGCGAGCTGGCCGGATTGGCCTGCACGGTCGGCGCAAACAGTCCGTTGTAGACCACCTGAATCAGCGCGGTGCGATCGAGGCCCAGCTCGAACGCCTGCCGTACCGGCGCATTCTTGCCGAGCGTCGTGTTCTGCGCCGGACCGTTGTCAGTGTTGATGGCGATGCCGTTATAGGCCAGCGAATCGTTCATCACGACCCTGAGCTTCGGATCCTTCTGCACGGCGGGCACGTCGGTTGGCAGGATGTACTCGACCAGGTCGAGTGCGCCGGCCTGCAGATTGGCAACGCGCACCGAGGAGTTGGGATTCTGTTCATATATCACTTCATCAAAATGAATACTCTTGGCATCCCAGTAGCCGGGGAAGCGTTTCAGCACGATGCGATCCTGCGCGACGCGGCTGTCGAAACTGAAGGGGCCGGCACAAACCGGGTGCAGACCGAACTTGTCGCCCGCCGCCTCGGCCGCCTTGGGCGAGATCATGATGCCGGCACGGTCGGTGAGCTGGGCCAGCAGTTGCGACGCCGGCGCCTTCAGATTGAGCTGAACAGTCAACGGATCGACGATGTCGATGCTGTCGATCGAGCTGACTTCGCCACGACGCATGCTGCCCTTGGCAGTCAGGTCGCGCATCAGTTTGTATTTGGCCGCCTCCGCCGTGAGTTTCTCACCATCCTGGAATTGCACGCCCCCGCGCAGATGGATGACCAGGTGCGTTGAGTCCTTCCACTCATACCCGGTGCCGAGCTGCGGCACGATGTTCAGTTTCGCGTCGATATCGAACAGCTTGTCGCAGATGCCGGCAAACACGATGCGCCCGACATAGGACGAGCCAAGGGTGGGATCCAGCAGATCGGGATCCTGGCGGAGGCCGATATGCAGGACCTTGCTCTGCGCGAAAGCAGGCGTGGCGAGGCCAAGGACACACAAGGCAGCAAGCACAAGACGGCGCATCACGATCTCCTATGCGGCGGAAGAGTGAAATCTCATCCGCCGGCCGTGTACACGCGGCGGATGAGACTTCGCCCTTCCGCCCTACGTTTTGATCACGTTTGGGCCGGCCGATACCACGACGGGCGGCGCTTTTCGCGGAATGCCGAGGTGCCTTCCTGGCCTTCGGGCGATTGGCGCTGCATCCAGCCCTCGTGCGCCAGCAGCGCTACCTCCCGATCGTCCAGCAGCAACCCATTGGCTCCAAGAAACGACAACTTGGTCGCCGCGATCGCCCCTGGCGCGCTGGCCAGTACGGCGTCCAGCACCTGTTCCAGCCGCGCTTCGATCTGCTCGCTCGGCACTACCTCGTGCACCAGGCCGATGCGCGCGGCCTCCTCGGGGCCGAAACGTTCGCCGGTCAGCGCGTAGCGGCGGGTCTGGCGCAGCCCAATGGCGCCGACCATATAGGTCGAGATCGGGGTCGGCGCGATGCCCACCCGCACTTCGGTAATGCCGAAGCGCGCGTCCGGCGTCGCCAGCGCAACGTCGACGCAGCACGTGATGCCGACGCCGCCACCAAAGCACCCGCCGTGAATGATCGCGATCGTGGGCTTGGGAAACTCATTTAACGTGCGGCTGAACTTCACCGTGACAACAGACGCTTCGTAGTTCGCCTCCGGCCCTTGCCGCGACAAATGATTCAGCCAGTTGATATCGGCGCCGGCCTGGAAATGCTTGCCGGCGCCGCGGATCACCAGCGCGCGCGCCGCCGCGTCCGCCGCTAGACGCTGCATCGCCGCCGTCAGCGCGCGCAGCAGAGCCTCGTCATAGGCGTTGGCGACCTCCGGCCGGTTCAGCGTCAGCGTGGCAACGCCGCGCGGATCGATATCCAGCAGAAACGTCGTATCGCTCATGGCGCAGTCACCCGCGCCGGATCGGTGTTGGCGCCGCAGACCAGCACGCCGACGCGCGCTTCCGCAGGTGGAACAAAGGCGCCCGACAGCAGCGCCGCCAGCGCGGTGGCGCCGCCGGGTTCCGCGATCAGTCGCAGGCGGTCCCACAGCAGGCGCTGCGCCGCGCCGATCGCATCATCCGATACCAGCACCGACGCGGCGACATGGCACGCCGCGATCGGGAACATCAGTCCGCCTACCTGGCGCGCGCCCAGGCTGTCGGCGGCCAGTCCACCGACCGGTGCCGCCACCGGCTGCCCGGCACGCAGCGCGTCATGCAGCGCCGGACAGCCCTGTGGCTCGACGCTGACCACCGCGGCGCTGCCGGCATACCAGGCGGCGATGCCACCGATCAGCCCGCCACCACCGGTCGCCACCAGCACATCCGTCAGGTCCGGGGCATCCATCTCGAACTCGCGCCCGACCGTTCCCTGTCCGGCCAGCACGGCCGGATGGTCGTAAGCGTGCACCTCCAGCGCCCCGGTCTCGGCCTGGCGGGCGCGCGAGGCGGCGAGTGCCTCGGCATAGGTCTCGCCACCCTGCACCACGCGCGCGCCGTAGCTGGCGATGCGCGCCACCTTGGTGGATGGAGTCAGTGTCGGAACGAAGATCTCGGCCGCGACGCCCAGCGCGCGCGCGGCGTAGGCCACCGCGGCACCGTGGTTGCCGCCGGACGCGGCGATTACGCCTGCCGCTGGCAACTCGGCCGCCGGCGACTCGGCCGCCGGCGCCTTGGCAGCCGGCGCACGGGCAGACAGCAGCCGATTGAACGCGCCGCGCGGCTTGAAGCTGCCGGTGTGCTGCAACAGCTCAAGTTTCAGCACGACCGGGAACGCAAGGCCCAGGTCCGAGCCCGCCACGCGCAACAGTGGTGTGTGCCGCACATAGCCGGCGATGCGGGCGGCGGCGGCGATGATATCGGTGCGGGAGGTCATGGCGCGCGGCAGGCTGGCACGCGCCACGGATGCGAACAAGTCAGCCGCGAAAGGTCCACCGGGACACGTTGCCTGGGACAGGTGGGGGCCTGGAACAGGGTGGGGCCTGGGACAGGTTGGGCGGCACAGGGCCGAGCTGTCCAGTGCACCCTTTCATTCCGCGCCACATGAGACCAATGTACGCAACCATGCAGATCCACGGGAGCTGCGCGTCCAGGGGGGGCCTTGGCGTGCTACTACTGGGACCGCCGGGATCGGGGAAGTCTGATCTGGTGTTGCGGCTGCGTACCCTTGGGTTCGAGCTGATTGCCGACGACCGTGTGGACGTCGTTGACGGCATCGCCCGGCCGCCGCCGGCACTGGCCGGCCTGCTGGAGGTGCGCGGACTCGGCATTTTCCGGTTGCCCTACGCCGCCGAGGCGCGGCTTGCCCTGGCGGTCGATCTGGCTCCATTCCTGTCCCTTCAAGGGCCTCGGCTGCCGGTGCCGGAACGCCACGCCACGCTGGATCTGCCACTGGTACGGATCGACGCGGCGGCAGCCTCGGCGCCCGAGCGTGTGGCACTGGCGCTCGAATGCGCGCTAGGCCGCGTCACCCAGGTTGCGGGGGCGTTCGCGGCATGACCCTGGCGCCCGCACGGACGGTGACGCTGACGCCAACGCTGGGGCCGACGCCAGGGCCATTGCCGTTGCGCGTGGTGCTGGTCACCGGCCTCTCGGGCGGCGGCAAGCTCTCGGTGCTTGGGACGCTTGAGGACCTGGGGTTCGAGACGGTCGACAATCCGCCGCTGGAGATGATCGCCTACATGGTCGGGCGGAGCGAGCGTGGGTTGGCCATCGGGGTCGACGCCCGCACCCGCGGCTTTGACGCGACGCGGGTGCTGGAGACACTGGAGACGCTGCGTGCCAATCCCAAGCTGCGGCCCGAACTGGTGTATGTCTGCGCCGACGAGGCCACGCTCTTGCGCCGCTACACCGAGAGCCGGCGGCGCCATCCGCTCGCGCCGCAGGACCGCGTCTCGGTCGGCATTGCCCAAGAGCAGGCGTTGACCGGGCCGTTGCGCGCGGAGGCAGACCTTGTGGTGGACACATCCGACCTGCCGATCGGTGCGATGCGTCGGCGGATCGAGCAGCATTTCGGTGCCGCTACGGGGGCGGATCGCCTTGTCGTGACGCTGGTGTCCTTCGCCTTTCCGCAGAGCTTGCCGCGCGAAGCAGATCTGGTATTCGATTCACGCTTCTTGCGGAACCCTCATTACAACCCAAGCTTGCGTTTGCGAACCGGGCTTGACCCAGAGGTTGGTGTCATTATCGAAACCGACCCCGACTTCCCGACGTTTTTCGACCGTGTGGCCGAATTGGTCGAGATGCTCTTGCCGAGGTTCGTACAAGAGGGCAAGAAATACGCGACCATCGCGATCGGCTGCACGGGCGGACGCCACCGTTCTGTGTATCTCGTCGAGAAATTGGCTGCCAGATTGAACTCCCGGCCCGAAGCGCAGCGCGCCGCCGGGCAAGCTGGTGGTTGGCGACTGCATGTGATGCACCGGGAACTCGCCCGGGAAGGAAGCGCCGCCATGACTCAGGCCGGTGTGACTCAGGTCGGGGTGACCCAGATGGGGGCGAACCGGGGCGTGGGAGGCCAAAGTGAGGCGATGATCGACCGTCCGGCATCGGCTCGCGACGGAGCGAATGGCGACGTGGTGACGGATGACAGCTCGGGCGCGTGGCCCTTGCCGGCTCAGGCGCAGGAGGCCTGACACAACATGATGTGTTCGCATAAAGACAGTTGGCTTCCGTGCGCGGAAGCCGTCAGGGACTCCGTTCACGATCCATGATCGGCATGGTCCTGGTGACCCACGGCCGACTGGCCGAGGAACTGCGCTCCGCCATGGAACATGTGGTGGGTGCGCAACGTTGTGTCGACACGGTGTGCATCGGCCCGGAGGACGACATCGACAACCGGCGCGCCGAGATCGAGGCCTGCATTCAGCGTTGCGATTGCGGCGACGGTGTGGTGCTGCTGACCGACATGTTCGGCGGTACGCCAGCCAACCTGGCGATCTCGATGATGGAGCGCGAAGGCATCGAGGTGATCGCCGGCGTCAATTTGCCCATGCTGGTCAAGCTGGCCAAGGTCCGCTCGAACCAGCCGCTCGCCTCGGCGGTGACATGCGCCGAGGAGGCCGGCAGGAAATACATCTCCTGCGTGTCGCATGTGCTGCACGGCGAAAAGAAGCTGAACGGAACCTGCGGCTGATGCCCGAGAGGGTCGAACCCGACCCGGCTCGACCCGCGGACCAGCCGGCCCCAGAAGACCGAAAAACTCTTGGGGAGCCGAATGCCCCGGGAAACCAGAATGCCCCTGGCGACGACAATGCTCCCGGCGACCAGCAAGCCATTATCGTCAGCCGCACCGTCACCATCCCGAACCGGCGCGGACTGCACGCGCGCGCGGCCGCGAAGTTCGTTACAATGGCCGAGCGGTTCGATGCGTCCGTGGACGTGATTCGTGATGGGCAGAGCGTATCCGCCCGATCGATCATGGGCCTGATGATGCTGGGCGCCGGATGCGGCGCGACGATCGAGCTGCGCGCCGAGGGCTGGGGCGCCAAGGAAGCACTGGATGCACTGGCCGCGCTGGTCGAGGCCGGGTTCGAAGAGCACGATTGAGAACGACCAGCGGAAGCACTGAGACCCGCGGTCGAAAGTATTGACGTACGCTGCCCCCCGTCATGGCCGGCGCAGGCCGGCCATCCACGACTTTGCTAGCCGCACGAAGACTAGTCGTGGATGGCCGGCCTGCGCCGGCCACGACGGGTGGAGAGTCGGGACTTTCGGCCGCTGGTATGAAACCTACAGGTTCAGGCCGAAGCCCACAGGTGTTGTGCGGCGTAAGCGCGCCAAGGCCGCCACGCGTTGGCCCGATCAAGCAGCTCGGATGCGGAATACGCGCGGCCTTCCTGCGCGGTCATCGCGCGCATCAGTCCGATGTCCCCGGCGGGAAAGGCGTCCGGCTCGCGCAGTTGGCGCAACGCGATGTACTGCGCCGTCCATTCCCCTATGCCGCGAATCGACCGCAGCCGCCGAACAGCGTCATCGAGTCCGCAAGTCGCGTCGAGCAGATGCGGGTCGGCAACCACGGCGGCCGCCACGGCCGAGAGTGCTGCCGCCCGGCTGCGGGGCATGCCGAGGGAGGTCAGGTCGGCCGCCGTCAATGCCTCGGGCCGCGGAAACACATGCGTCAGATCACCATCCGGCTCTGTCAGGCGCTCGCCGTGCGTGGCGACGAGGCGCCCGGCCAGACGGACGGCGGCGGACACGGTGATTTGTTGTCCCAGCACCGCGCGCATTGCCAGCTCGAAGCCGTCCCATGCTCCCGGCACGCGCAGGCCCGGCCTGGCCTGCACCAAGGCTGCCAGCACCGGGTCCTTGCCAAGGTGCGCGGCGATGGCGGGCGGATCGGCCGCCAGGTCGAACACCCGCCGCAGCCGCGCAATGATGGCCGGCAAGGCTGACAGCTTGGGGAATCGCAGCGTCGCACGGAGTGCGTTCCCGTCGGCGGGCTGGACCGCGACGGTTCCCTGCACGCCATCCAACTGCACCGACCGTGCGTAACGGTCGGCGGTGACGACCTCGATGCCGGGAATTGCCCGCCGGCGCAGAAACGCCAGTGTGGAAGCCCAATCGTACGGCGGATGATAACGCAACAGAAGGTCGATTTCGCCTCGCGGTCCGGCGGAGACATCCGGCCCGTTCGCGGCCCGCAAGTCGCTGGGTGCGCGACCGAACAGCGCCAGGAACGTTTCGTTGAACCGGCGAACACTGCCGAAGCCGGCGGCGAAGGCGACCTCCGCCATCGGCAGGCGCGTTTCGTGAATAAGCTGCTTGGCGAGCAGGAATCGATGGGTCTGCGCGACGGTGATCGGCGATGCCCCGAGATGCCGGCGAAACAACCGCCGAAGCTGGCGTTCACCCATGCCCAGGCGACCGGCCAAGGCATCGACACCGGCCTCGTCCAAAGCGCCCAGCTCAATCATGGCCAGCGCGCGCGACACGGTGCTCGACGTGCCGCGCCATGCGCCCAGGTTGGGTGCCGTCTCCGGCCGGCACAGCAGGCACGGGTGGAAACCCGCGCCCTGTGCCGCCGCCGCCGTGGGATAGAATGTCACGTTCTCCGATCGCGGCGTCCGCGCCGTGCAGACCGGACGGCAATAGATGCGCGTGGTTTTGACGGCGGTGAAGAACCGGCCGTCGAAGCGGGCATCGCGCGCGCATATCGCGCGGTAGCAGGCGCTGTGATCGAGATCCATGTGCGAACAGTGGTGCCGGGCCGCGCTCCGGTCTAGCGGTTTTCGGACATCATCATCGGCGATGTGCCCATACGACGATCGGGTCCGAAAACCGCCATACAACGCCGCGCGTCGGGACCATATCTGCCGCTTCCAGCGTTGCCGGCAGACGTTACCCGCCTGCAATGGATCGCCAATGTCCGGAGGCAGCCATGAGCAGTAAATCAGCACAGTCCGGCGTTCGCATATTCCGTGGATGGCTTGTGGTTGCCGGCGCATTTGCCATCACTTTTGTGGGCTTCGGAAGCGCCTACACATTCAGCGCCTTCGTTGCATCCTTGCAGAAGGACTTCGGCGCCTCGCGAGGTTCGGTTTCCCTGGTGTTCTCGCTGGCCGGTTTTCTCTACTTCGGGCTGGGGATCATAAGCGGCCCTCTTGCCGACCGCTGGGGAGCCCGCCGCCTGGCTGTCACCGGAATGATCTTGACCGGAATGGGCCTGGCTATCGCAAGCACGGCTCGCAGTTTGACCGAAGTCTACGCGGCATACGGGCTTGGCGTCGGACTTGGCGTCGGCTGTGCCTATGTCCCAGCCTTGGGCGCGGTGCAGCGATGGTTTGTCAGGCGCCGCGGGTTTGCATCCGGGCTTGCCGTCAGCGGCATCGGCGTTGGCACGCTCGTCATGCCACCGCTCGCCGCATTCTTGATCAGTGCTCTGGGGTGGCGCGAGGCCTACCTCGTTTTGGGCGGCCTTGCCGCCATCGTGGGGGCAGGCATGGCTCTTCTGATCGAGAACGATCCGCGCGATTGCGGGCTGGGTCCCGACGGCGATCCCGTGCAATCCGGCGCCCGATCGGTGCGGCCGGCGGGGGCCTCGGTGAATGAGGCGATCAGATCCCGGCGGTTCGTTGGTCTCTATGCCGCCTGCCTGGTCTGCTCGTTCGGGGTATTTGCACCGTTCGTTCACTTGGTTCCTTACGCGCTGGATCACGGCATTCCACAGTCTTCGGCCGTCCTGCTTCTGGGCGTGATTGGTGTTGGGAGCACTGCCGGACGCTTCTTTCTCGGCGGACTTGCCGACCGGATGGGTCGCCAAACGTCACTCCTGGTGATGTTTCTGGGCATGGCGCTCGCATTGGGCGTTTGGGCATTGTCGACGGATGCTTGGTCGCTTGCCGCCTTCGCGTTTGCCTACGGCGTATTCTACGGCGGATGGGTCGCGGTCCTGCCCGCCGTCGTCATGGACTATTTCGGCGGACGCAATGTCAGCGGCATCATCGGCTTTCTCTACACGAGCGTCGCGGTCGGCACCTTGATCGGTCCCAGCGCCGCCGGATTCGCCTTCGATTTCAGCCATAGCTACACGCTGCCGATACTGGCCAGCGTCGGCGCGAACATCATCGCCGCCGGCATCATGCTGGGCATGTCGAAGGCGACCGTCCCGAAAAGTAACGCGACGGAACCTGCCTGAAGGTCGCTGTCGTCATAAGCCTCAGAGCCTGTCGTCAATTGAGCCAACAGAGCGCGGCGACCATGTGGAACGCGGCCACGCTCCATTCGTCGCGAATTGACGACAGGCCCTGGCGATTAATAGCGAGTTCCGATGCAGCCGCAATTTCACGCAGCAATTTCATGCAATGGCATCCCATTCCGGTGCGAAGGGTGGCCGGACGAAGCGCTGGTCCTTCGAGAGAGTAGCGATCACCGCGCGATCCTCATCGTCGAGCCGGATGCCGAGCGCGTCGATATTGGACTTCTGGCTTTCGGGGCGCGCGGCTTTCGGGATCACGATCACGCCCTCCTGATCCAGCAG
>DASRQX010000279.1:0-2986 GCA_035696165.1 Acetobacteraceae bacterium
GCTATCACTGGAACGTGCTGCGGGTCGGCGATGCCAATGACCTGCAGCTGATCGAGAATGCACTCGCGGTGTTCCGGGCGACCAAAGGCCGCCCGACCCTGATCATCCTGGACAGCCACATCGGTTATGGTTCGCCGCACAGGGTCGATACGTCGGCGGCGCATGGTGAGCCCTTGGGTCCAGAAGAAGTCAAACTCACAAAGCGCGCCTATGGCTGGCCGGAGGATGCGAAGTTTCTTGTGCCTGACGGAGTGTATCAGCATTTCAATGACGGTATCGGCCGGCGCGGTGCCGAGGCTCGCACCCAGTGGGAGAAGCTGTTTGCCGCCTATCGGGCGGAATTTCCCGCGCTCGCCACCGAGGTCGAGCAGATGCAGCGCCGCGAGCTGCCCGAGGGGTGGGATCGCAATCTGCCAAGCTTCGCCGCCGACCCCAAGGGGATCGCCGGCCGCGACGCATCCGGCACAGTGCTGAACGTACTGGCCCAGAACATCCCGTGGTTTCTGGGTGGTTCAGCGGACCTTGGAAGCTCGAACAGGACGGCGCTGAAATTCGACGGCGCCGGCGATTTCGAAGCCGGAGCACCCGCTGGCCGAAATCTGCATTTCGGAGTCCGCGAGCACGCGATGGCGGCGATCGTCAACGGGATGTCGCTGTCGAAGGTGCGGGCGTTCGGCGCCACGTTCTTCATCTTCAGCGATTATGCGCGCCCTGCCATCCGGCTTTCCGCCCTGATGGAGATCCCCACAATCATGGTCTTCACCCATGACGCCATGGGTGACGGCGAGGATGGGCCGACCCATCAGCCGGTCGAGCAACTGATCTCGCTGCGCGCCGTTCCCGGCCTGGTGCTGTTGCGCCCCGGCGATGCCAATGAGGTCGTCGAGGCCTATCGCACCATCATGCAGCTTCGCCATCAGCCGGCGGCAATCGTGCTGTCGCGTCAACCGCTGCCGACGTTCGATCGCAGCAAGTATGCCTCGGCTGCCGGCGTTGCCCGTGGCGCCTATGTCATGGCAGACGCGCCGGGTGGCTCGCCCGAAATCATCCTGATTGCCACAGGTAGCGAAGTTTCTCTGGTCATCGATGCGCATGAAACGTTGCTGACCCAGGGGATTCGCTCCCGCGTGGTCTCCATGCCCTCGTGGGACATCTTCGAGCACCAACCTCAGTCGTATCGCGACAGCGTACTGCCCCCCAAGGTCACGGCGCGCATCGCCATCGAGCAGGCTTCGGCCCTGGGTTGGGAGCGCTATGTCGGCGGCGCCGGCCAGGTCATCGCCATGAAGACCTTCGGCGGCTCCGCGCCGCTCAAGGAGCTGCAGAAGAAGTTCGGGTTCCAACCGGAACGAATCGTCGCCGCGGCCAGGGAGATGCTCGGCCGCGACTGATAGGTCGGCGTGCAGCGGTCGGGCATGATCTCCGCCACCGGCGTGATGCTGCGCCGCGACGCGATGGTGCATCGGCAGGGCTTGATGTTGGTTGCGCGATCGCGCCTGGCGGTGTTGCCGCAGTGGATGTGAGGGGCGCGCCCGGTTGCGCTTCGGCCGCCTTGCGCGACTGACGCGACTGGTCCAGAGCTGCGTGGCGGCGGGATTACCGGGAGAAGGGCGCCTCGCATGAAACCGATCAATGAAAGGCATTTCACAATCCTCCGCCGGCACATGGTCGAGAAGATCGAGATTCACGTCGACCTTATGGACGACCGGTTTGGCAAGGCAGTGCTCGACGAGCGGGTGCTGGCGGCAATGCTGAAGGTGCCGCGGCATCTCTTCGTACCCGCGTCACTGGTGCAGGTCGCCTATGAGGACACTCCGCTGCCGATCGGCTTCAACAAGACCATCTCGCAGCCCTTCATCACCGCGCTGATGACGGACCTGCTGGCGCTCGAACCGCACGAAACGGTACTCGAGATCGGTACCGGGCTGGGTTATCATTCAGCTTTGCTGGCAGAACTTGCGGGTCGTGTGTACAGCGTTGAAATCGTCGAGGAATTTGTCAGCGAAGCCGAATCGTGCCTGCGTCAGAATGGTTATCTTGCAGTCGAGATTCGGGTCGGCGACGGGTCGCGCGGTTGGGCAGAGCACGCGCTGTACGACAAGATCCTGGTGACGGCGGCTGCCGACGAGCCGCCGGCGGCATTGCTTCAGCAACTCAAGCAAGGCGGGCGCATGGTCTTGCCGATGGGCGCTGATGACGCGCAGGTTCTCACGGTGGTCCACAAGGATGCAGATGGGGGCGTGCATGTGTGCGAGTTCATTCCGGTGCGGTTCACACGGCTGGAGACTGTCATATGAGGTTAGCAGCAGCGTGAACGACGCGACTGAGGTGCGGCCGCAGGAGGGTGCCTCCAATCTTTGGATCGCGGTAGCGGTAGAAGACATAGGCACCGAACTCGATCCGATCGCGCGTCTTGCCACCGAGCAGCCAGTAGACGGGCAGGCCAAGGCTTTTTCCCGCTGCGTCGAGGCAGGCCGTTTCGATGCCGGCGCGCGCCACGGCGGCAACGGAGGTTTCGTAGCCGATACAGAACACCGTGAGGCGATGCGTCAGCTTGCCGACATCGAGCGCGTCGAGGCCGATGACGAACGGCCGCGCGGTTTCCATGGCGTGCTCGATGCCTGCGCCGCCATAGGTCTCGCTAAGGCCGACGATGCCGTCCTCGGTGACGACCTCGATGATACCGCGCGTGGTGCCGGTCTCCACGCCGCAGGCCCAGCGCAGCGTGGCCTCGAACGGGACGTTCACCGAGGCGATGCGGAGATCGACGATCTTCATGGGTTGTGCTCGTCGAAATCGCCGGGCTCGTTGAAATCGATCGGATAGAGCGGGCGCGTGACGTTGTGAAACCGCAGCCTTCGCATGTTGCCCGCCGTGGCGCCCGGCGTGTCGGCAGCCAGAATGCGATCGGCGTGCGGGGCGAAGGCGACGCGGAAATGGGACGAGGATTTCACGAACACCAGCGCCGCCTGGCGCAGTGGCAGGC
>DASRQX010000280.1:0-8189 GCA_035696165.1 Acetobacteraceae bacterium
CATTTTCACCTTGGGATCGCCGTCGGTCTCCTTATGCCCGTCGCGGATGTCCTGGCGGCTCATGCGCATCGTCTTGGCGTGGTGCAGCCGAACCCACAGCAGATCCGCCGCGGCGATGACCGTCTGCGCGAGCAGTACCGCGATCAGCACGTGCACTGCGGGTTGGACGCAGCGCGCGGCAGGCGACGCGGGATCAATGAAGGGTGCGGCGAGCAATTTGGCCAGATCGCCAGCCAGGACCTGCCAGGCGATCAGTACCATCACGGCGATTTTGGCGCAGGATTTCAGGGCCTGGACCAGGCCGTTGCTCCCCAATAAACGCTTCAGTCCCGCACCCGGGCTGAGGCGGCTGAGGTTGGGCCGCAGCGGGGTGAGACTGAGCAGCAGGCCGGTCTGCAACAACACCGCGACCGTTCCCGCCAACAGCGCCCCGAACGACACTGGTGCCGTGGCGCGCAGCCCCGCGAAGCCCGCCATGCATAACGGTCCGGCGATGCCCTGGCTCAGGTCCAGCGCGTCGGGCTGGCTGATGAACACGACCATATGCCGTGCCAGATCGCTCGCGGCGGCCGGGGCGAACACCAGCAATGCCAGGGATGCACCGGCCAGGCCCGCTAGGCTCGCCAGTTCGGTCGAGACGGGGACCTGACCCTCGTCGCGGGCGCGTTGGAGCCGCCGCGGCGTGGCGGCCTCCGTGCGGTCTTCCTGGCCGCTTTCGGCGCCCGACACAGTTGGTTCGGCCGTGACTGATGGGGGCGCGGCCGGTGTGGCCATGCCGGTCAGTGCAGACCGGGCAGCCGCGCGAGGCCCGCGCTGACCGCATCCTGCCAGGTGGTGAGCAGCGCCCCCACCAGCACCGCCAGTAGAACCAGGCCACCAAGGATCTGACCGGGCAGCGAGACAAAGTACACCTGCACGTTTGGCACCAACCGGGACAGCAGGCCCAAGGCCACGTGCCACATCACGGCGGACAGCACGAAGGGTGAGGCGAGCTTCGGTGCCAACGCGAAGCACTGCCCGACCGCGCCCACTGCCAGCGCGGCGCCATCCCCAGCGGGGCAACAGTGCGCCCGGCTTGATCACCTCGTAGCCGCCGGCGAGGGCCGCCAGCGGCACCGCGTAGAGACCGGAGATCAGCAACGCCAACGGTGCGGCGAGCGAGAACATCTGTTCCAGCGCACTGCTCTGCATTCAGCTCGGGGTCGGTGACCAGTCCAGATGCCCTGCATCGGTGCGCGCCAAGCCGGGGGCGTGGCGGCGGCGAGGAACTGCGCAAACGGATGCAGGTCCTTGGCTTGCCAGTTCGGCGTGTTCAGGTTGGCGATATTCCGCGCGAGCACCCCCTGTCGCCGATCGGTCCAGGCGAGGCGCTGTTCGGCCAGGTTGAAGATTGGGATGCTGGAAGGCTCCATGTGCGCAATCTGCCCGGCCGAGGTGAACGTCGGGTTAATTGCCTCGCGCACAGAGTTTGGTAACACCTCGCTGGCTTAATACGACGCGATGCCCCCGACCGTCACATCCGCT
Source organism: Acetobacteraceae bacterium (assembly GCA_035696165.1). Taxonomy (GTDB): domain Bacteria; phylum Pseudomonadota; class Alphaproteobacteria; order Acetobacterales; family Acetobacteraceae; genus Palsa-883. The sequence goes on from DASRQX010000280.1 coordinate 1,525, forward strand.
TCATTGATGGAGCTGCGCGCCTTTGCCGATGGCGTGACGCAGACGCTAGGCGTGGCGCGCGGCCTGGTCGAGGCGGGGTGCTCCGTCGAACTCGCCGGGCTGGAAGACCAGGTCGGTTTGCTGTGCGCCAAGGCGCTGGACCTGCCGCCAGCGGAAGGACGCATCATGCTCGCCGAACTGGTCACTACGCTGGCCCGCGTCGCGGCGCTGTCGCTCGGCCTGTTGCAAGCCCGCAAGGTCGTGGCCCACGGGAAGCCGGCACTCGGAATGCCGGACTAGCGACGCGACATGACGTCGCCCTTGACCACGCTGCTGGCCGCGCTTGCCGCGCTTGCTGTCGTGCTCGGGCTGGTGTGGCTGGCCAGCCGAGCGGCGCGTTGGGGGGCTGGCACCATGCCCGACCGGCGGCCGCCGGCTTGTCGTGCAGGACGCGCTTGCACTCGACGCACGCCGGCGCCTGACGCTGGTGCGGTGCGACGGACGCACGGTGCTGTTGCTGACCGGAGGGGCGCAGGAGCTTGTGGTTGGCTGGTTGGGTCAACAATCGTCAGTTGTCAGCTCTGGGTCGTCCGACCTGGAGCCAGGGGCGTGAACCTGCGGCGTGCGGCGGGGCCCCTGCTGATGTTGCTGGTCCTGCTGCCGGTTGCCGCGCACGCCCAGTCGGTCAACATCGATCTGGGCGCAGCGGGACAAGCCGGCGCCACCAGCCGCCTGGTGCAGATCACCACGTTGGTCACGGTGCTGTCGCTCGCGCCATCATTGATGGTGATGATGACCGCATTCACCCGCATCATCATCGTGCTGTCGCTGCTGCGCAGCGCGCTGGCCACGCAGAGCACCCCACCCAACATGGTGCTGATCGGCCTGGCGCTGTTCCTGACATTCTTCGTGATGCAGCCCGTGCTCGACCAGGCCTGGACGAGCGGGCTGTTGCCGCTGACCCAGGGGCGCGTCGATGAGATGGAGGGGCTGCGTCTGACCGCCGAACCGTTCCGCCACTACATGCTGGCCAATCTGCGCGGCAGCGACCTGCAGGAGTCCCTGGATATCGCGCATTTGCCCACACCGGCGACGGCGGATGCGGCGCCGTGGTGGGCGCTGATCCCCGCCCTCATGGTGGGCGAGCCGCGCCGCTCCTTCGAGATCGGGTTCCTGCTGTTCCTGCCGTTCCTGGTGATCGACATGGTGGTGGCCACCGTGTTGATGAGCCAGGGCATGATGATGCAGCCGCCAAACGTCGTTTCGCTACCGTTCAAGCTGATCGTCTTCGTGCTGGTGGATGGGTGGCGGCTGGTGGCCGGGAGCCTGGTGCAGAGCTTCGCGCCGGGCAATTGACGTCACTCGTCGGGTTCTTCCGGGAATTGTCGCGCGTCGTCCGGGATGATCACGCCGGGCAGCTTGCGTGAAACCCAGATGTGCACCGCGTCTTCCAGACCTGGTGGTTCGTCAAGCGATCCGCCCTTGATGCTGATCGTCGCGCTGCCCTCGCCCGCATGCCACAGCCGCGTGCCGCAGGTTGGGCAGAACGCGCTGTCGAAAATGCGACCGGAGTCCCCGGCGCATGACCAGTGCGCCGGCGTACCGCCGGTTATTCGCAGTGCGTCGCGCGGAACGATGACCGAGATGCCGAATGCGGACGCCGACTGCTTGCGGCATTTGCGGCAATGGCAGACGTAGATGATTTGCGGTGATTCGGTGACTGCGAAGCGGACCGTGCCGCATTGGCAGCCGCCTACCGATGGCGCTGGCGAACTGGCAGGCATCGTGTCGCGTCTCCGGTGGTTGTTGCCGCGGCAAACTGCACCGCGTGACGGTTTACCACCAGCCGCTGCGCGCCCGGATCGGCGGCCGAGCCGCGCGGCGCCATGACAGGAAGTTTACTGCAGCGCAAACCCTGCCGCCGCGTTGTCATAAAATGGCCACCCAGCGACCTCGATCGGTCGCAAGATGGCAACGGTAGGAACAGGAAAGGCCGGCACCATGGGCTTGCTACTGCTGCTTCTAATCATCTTCCTGTTGTTTGGCGGAGGCGGGTACTACGGCTACCGCTCTGGCTATTACGGCGGCGCGCACTATGGCGGCGGCCTGACGCTGGTCCTGGTCGTGGTTATCCTGTTCCTGCTGTTCGGCGGAGGTGGCTACTACCACCACTACTGAACGCGCGTGGGATGGCCTGTATCGCTGTTGCAGCTTCAGCGGGCGGGACCATCCTATGCCAGCGAAGCTGACCGCCGCCGAAGCGCGCACGGCAGTCCCGATATCCGCAAGAGGCAGCAGATTTCGATCGGGTGGCGCAGCGTGCGTGAATGCAAGGCGCGCTACCCCCCGACAAACTCCCCCGCGCGGTAGCCTTGGGCGAACAGCAGTGCCCGCAGACCCGCGTGGTCCACCCGAGCCTGCGCCGCCGCAGAAACGATCGGTTTGGCATGGAATGCCACGCCCAGGCCTGCTGCACACAGCATGTCGAGGTCGTTCGCCCCGTCTCCCACCGCCAGCGTTGCCGACAGGGGCAACCCATCCCGCGCGGCAAGTTCGCGCAGCGTCGCCACCTTGGCATGGCGGTCGAGGATCGGCTCCGCCACCGCCCCGGTCAGCGCCGCACCATCGTCCAGCAGCACATTCGACCGATGCAGGTCGAATCCCACCATCGCCGCCACGCGGCTGGTGAAGAAGTTGAACCCGCCGGAGACCAGCGCGGTCATCGCGCCGCTCGCGCGCATCGTCGCCACCAGCTCCTTCGCACCCGAAGTCAAGCACACGCGCTGCCAGGTCTGCTCCAACGCCGTGAGCGGCAGGCCCTTCAGCATTGCTACCCGCTCGCGCAATGCCGCCTTGAAATCGAGCTCGCCGTTCATCGCACGTGCGGTGATAGCGGCGATGCGGTCCCTCAGCCCGGCGAAGTCGGCGAGTTCGTCCAACGTTTCGCCGGTCACGATCGTGCTATCCATGTCGGCGATCAGCAGGCGCTTGCGCCGTCCCTGTGCCGGCTGGGTGATAGCGTCCACCGCGGCGCCGTCCAGCGCGGCGCGGACCGCGGCCAGGTCGGGCATGGCGGCCAGGGAAACGTCCACCGCCTCACCGGGCGACAGCACGGATATGGCACCGTCGTCGAGTGCGTCGCGCGCGCGGGTCAGCAGCGCATCGGTCAGCGATGCGGCCTCGCGATTGGCGACCAGGGTCAGGACATATATCGAACCTGACGCAGTCTCTTCCGTCACCGCAACGGCAGCGCCTGCTCGCCCAGCATGTCCGTCAGCACGACCGCACGCGCCTCGTTGAGATCGACCTGGTTGGTGGCAAGCAGAGGCGCGGCGTCGGCCAGCACGGCGTCGACGTCCTGCATCAGCTTCAAGCGCTTGAACAGGTCGGGTCGAGTCAGCCCCATGCTCTCGCCGACGAGTTCCAGGAAGTTCACCACCTCGAACGGCCAATCGCGCTCGTGGCTGCACAGCTCGCGGTGGCAGTTGTGGTAGATGCCGGCCAGGGTGGTCACGCCTGCGTCCGCGGCTATCTGCAACTGGGTGCGGTGGATGTCGCGCTTGAAGTCTGGCAGCGGGTTCAACGTGTTGCACATGTAGCCGACGCGCGGCTGCGCAAGATCGACAAATTCCAGGCCCGGAATGGCTTCCAGGATGGCGCGCGCCGCTTCACTCACGCCGGCGATGCCTGGATGTTCGTGCAGGCCGACGCGTTTTTCGACCCGGTGTGTCATCAGCGGACGCAATTCATCAAGCCGCGCGGCGAGGAACAGCAGGAACGGTTGCAGATCGAGCGCGGTGTCGGTCTTGCCCGGCGCGACGATCTCGCCAAGCTGCACCTGGCAGGTCGGGCACCAGGTCAGCGCCCGCCCGCCGACCGCGCCGGCCAATCGCTCGAGCGTGCGATACGCCACGCGGCCCGAGGTCGCCACATCGCCGGCGCGGAACTGCAGCACGCCACAGCAATGCGACGGGCCACCCATCACGCGATAGCGGACGCCAAGCGCCTCCATGATATCGAAACACAGCAGTGCGATGTGCGGTGTCTTGATAAGGTTGCAGCCGGTGTAGAAGACCACATCGGGCGGCCTGTCGTCGTCGGTGTCATCCGCACGGAAGCGTGACAGCAGGTCGGGCGCCAACTGCATGCGCGACAGCACGCGCACGCCCTTGGTCATGCCACCGAAGCGGGCGAATGCGTCGCGGCGCCGCGCGGCGGCATCGGTGCGACGTTGCAGCGCAAGCCGCGCCATCGCCAGCATGAAGCGCGGATTGACGCCGTGCTGGCAGGCGGGGATGCAGTGGCCACTGCCGGAGCATACTGTCGCCCAGCGTGCGGCGGCGTCGGGATAGTCGGTGCCGCGCAGGATGGCCAGCACGCCGCCGGCGATGGCCTGCGGATCGCTGGCGTCTATGCCGGCGGCCTCGGGCATCGGGCACACTTCGACGCAGGCACCGCAGGATGTGCAGCGCTCCAACACTTCCGCCACGCGCAGGTCGAGCGCAATTTCGAACGGGCTGTCCGGCATGATCCCCTCCGTCGGTGCGGACTATAGGGCGCCGCCGTGTCTCTGGCATAGTGTGGATTGTCGGCATGCGGACTGCCGACGGCGGAACTGGAGGAAACGATGGCAATCACGGTGGTCTACGTTTCATGCGCGGAGCCGCGGGAGATCGTGCGTTTCGCGATGGACCGCGACAGCGGCGAACTGCTGCTGATCGATGCGACCTATGTGCGGGGGATCAGCAGCGCGTCCAACACCTCGATGCCACTGGCGATCAGTCCCAATCGGCTTGTGGTGCATGCCGAACTGCGCCAGCCGCCCTATCCCTGCGTCGGCTTCGCTATCGATCCGGCCGATGGCGCGCTGAGCGTGGTTGGCAGTGCCGACCTGCCGCACTCGGTCTGCTATCTGACGATCGATCGGACTGGGAAACATTTGCTGGCAGCATCGTATCAGGGTGCGCTGCTGGCCAGCCACGCATTGGATGCACGCGGTGTGGTCACCGGGCCGCCGACCCAGGTGGTGCCGACACCGCCGGCCGCGCATTCGGTGATCCAGGATGCCAGCGGCCGTTTTGTGTATGCCGCCAGCCTGGGCGGCGATGTGGTGCTGCGGCTGCGGTTCGACGCCAGCACGGGGCTGATGGACGACCTGCAGACGGCCCCGATGCCCAAGGGTGCTGGGCCGCGACACCTGCGGTTGTCGGCGGATGGACGGTTGCTCTACGCGCTGTGCGAATTGGACGCGACGATCGGGGTGTTCACCGTCGCGTCGGAGACCGGATTGCTGGAGCGGTTGCAGGTTTTGCGGACTCAGCCGGAGGGTTTTGCCGCCAAGGCCGCGGATATGCATCTGACGCCGGATGGGCGTTTTCTGTACGCCAGCGAGCGCGGGACCAGCACGCTGACGGGCTGCCGCATTGGTTCGGATGGGATGTTGACGGTGATTGGCCAGACCGAAACCGAAACGTGCCCGCGCGGGTTTGCGATCGATCCGCGTGGGCGGTTCCTGCTGGCGGTCGGGCAGGAGAGCCATCATCTGAGCGTTTATCGGATCGATCCGCAGACGGGTGGGTTGCACGTAACCGGTCGGTACCCGACGGCAGGCAACCCGAACTGGGTCGAGATTGTCGATCTGCCGGGTGGCTGACCCGTTCGTGCTGCGAATGGGCTACAGCGTGTTCGTCGTGACTGGAGTTGCCGAGTCTGCTTTGCACCTCTCCCGCTTTTCGCGGGAAACGTCGCGGATCCCTTGCGACGCGGGTGAGGGTCGTGCGGCGTGCACGACCCTCACCCGTCTCACTTCGCTCGCCGACCTCTCCCGCCGAAGAGCGGGAGAGGTGTACGCAGTTCCCGTCGCCTTGAACGGTCGGTGTCAGTCTCCACCCGGCAGAACAACAGGTTCTTTGCTGGTCACGGATCGAACAGGAACGTTTCGACGCATTCGATCTTCATGAGGCCTCTCCTCCGCGCAGTCCCCTATGCGGCGGTGAAATTTGGCGGCCGGCGTTCGGCCATCGCCTTGGTGCCCTCGCGGAAGTCGTCAGTCTTACGCAGCCAATCCTGCTCCTCATATTCGCGCTCGGTCGCCTGGGCGACGGCCTCTGCCAGGCCACGCCGCAACGTCTCGCGCGTTGCCACGATCGCCAGGGGCGCGGACCCGGCGATGTCGCTTGCGACTTCGATCGCCTTCGTGCGCACCTGGTCGAGTGGCACACAATAATCCGCCAACCCAAGGGTCAACGCTTCCTCGCCCGGCACGCGACGGCCGGTGTACATCAGCATCGCGGCCGTCTGCATGCCCACCAGCCGCGGCAATGTCGCGGTCAGTCCGAACCCGGGATGAAATCCCAGCCGCGTGAAATTGGCGGAGAGCCGCGCCTCTGGGCAGGTCACGCGGAAATCCGCCATGACGGCCAAGCCGAGGCCAGCGCCCACCGCGGCGCCCTGCACCGCCGCAACGATCGGCTTGCCGGTGCGCCATAGCCGCTGCGCCTCCTTGTACAGGTGCCGCCCGCGCGTGCCACCCAGCGCAGCGCCATCCGGACCGCGATTGGAGAAATCGGCACCGGCACAGAAATGCTTGCCCTCGGCGCACAGCACGATGGCGCGGCAGTCGCGGGTGCGGTCCATGTCTTCCAGCACGTCGGCGATCTCGGCGACCATGTCGGTGTCGACGAAGT
>DASRQX010000281.1:0-20127 GCA_035696165.1 Acetobacteraceae bacterium
ACAACCCTGGCAACAGATTTGCGCAACAACCCTGGAAACAGTTTGCTGCGCCAAAACTCGCCGCTGGCATCGGCCGGTGGAGACCAGGCCCTGCCGATGAGAGCGGCGGTGGCGGTGGACGCGTCTTTTGCGAAATATTTCTGCCAAGACGCGGAATGCTTCAACCCATGACCGTGCGGCCGGTGCCCAAGTTGTCGCTGGAGCAAATTGGCGCGCCCTACTGGACTCGAACCAGTGACCCACAGCTTAGAAGGCTGTTGCTCTATCCATCTGAGCTAAGGGCGCCGTGGCGGCGCTTGCCGACTATCCGGCCGCGTCGGCCGTCAGGTACAGGCCGACCCTCACCCCGGTCAAGCCGAGGTGCACCCCTCATGCTGCGGTCGCATGGCCCGGCGTTGCCTGGCGCGGCCTTCGCGGCGAGCACTATCGTGGCGGCCAGTGCCCGGCCGTCGCAGCCCTCAATGGGTCCAATTCTCCCGCCGGCCGTGGCGGAAGTTGTCGGCGTAGGCCTTCGGCTTTATCTTGCGGACCTGAGGCAGCTCCAGATCGTACGGTATCCCGTGCTTCTCGGCGTAGGCCACCGCCTCCGGCTGTGTCGCGAACGACAACCGCACCTGCGACTGCGTATCCCCGCTGCCGATCCAGCCCATGAGAGGATCGGCAACGCGCCGCCCGCTCGGCTCGAACTCCAACATCCAATGCCCGGTCCCGGCGCGGCCCGACTGCATGGCGTTCTTCGGCGGCTGATAGATGCGAGCGCGCATCGGCGATCCCATTCCCTCGCAGTGGTCGGGGCGGCCGGACTCGAACCGGCGGCCTCGTGTACCCAAAACACGCGCGCTACCAGGCTGCGCCACGCCCCGTCCGGTGGGCCGCATGCCCCCGAGCTTGACCCGGAGGGAACCTATGGGCGCGGCGGCGGGGGCGCAAGGCTTTGTTACACAATGGGCTTGGTTACACGATGGGCCCGGCAGCACGATGGGCTTCGTCGCCCGATACTCTTGGCCGCGAGATGGGCCCGGCCGCGCGTCGACTACCGTGCGTTGCCGAGGATGCGCTGCGCGACCTTGTCGCCGACCCGCAGCCCCAGCCGCTCGGCGGTCCCCGCCGCCAGCTCCAGCGTGGCGCGCACCGGGCCGCGGCTGTCGATCACCGCCAGGCTCCCCGGCACGGTGTTCTCGACGATCGAGCGGATGGTTCCGTCCTGGTTGATAAACACCATGTCGAGCGGCGCCAGCGTGTTCTTCATCCACATCTGCGAGTCGCGCGCCGTACCCCAGTCGAACAGCATTCCGCCATCCGCTGGGACGCTGGGACGGAACATCAGCCCGGTGATCTGCTGCTCCGGCTTCAACGCCATCTCCACGTTGAACACGTGCTGCACGCCGTCATGCGTGGTGATCACCAGTTTCTCTTTGGGCAGCTCCGGCTGCGGGCCGGTCGGCTCCTTGTCCTGCGCGCCCGCCGCCCACCCAACCCCGGCCACCAGCGGCACGACTCCTAGCCACGCAAGAACCCGGCGGCGATCAAGCACGTTGCGGCATCCCCGGCGGAATGATGGTGGTCACGATCGAGGCGTCCAGCGCCTCGTAGTCATGGTAGCCGATCGTCTCGTACAGCTCGGCGCGGGTCTGCATGCGATCGACCATATTCTGCGTCCCGCCATCCCGTTTTATCGCCGCGTAGAGCTGTGCCTGCGCCTTGTTGGCAACCCGCAGCGCGGAGACCGGCCAGATCACCATTTTGTAGCCCATGTCCTGGAACTCGGCGGCGGTAAAGAACGGTGTGCGGCCGAACTCGGTCATGTTGGCCAGCAACGTCGCCCCGGGCATACGGCGGGCGAACTCGCGGAACATCTCGGCGGTGTTCAGCGCCTCGGGAAAGATCGCATCCGCCCCGGCTTGCAGATACAGCCGGGCGCGCGCCACCGCGCCATCGATTCCCTCGGACGCGGCGGCGTCGGTCCGCGCGACGATGAACAGGTGCCGTCGCGCCTTCGCTGCGGCGGCGATCTTTGCCGCCATGTCGTGCGCATCGGCGAGCTTCTTGTCGTTCAGGTGGCCGCATTTCTTGGGCAGCAACTGATCCTCGATATGCACCGCGCCGGCGCCCGCATCCTCGAAGCTGCGGACCATGTGCATGACGTTCAGCGCCTCGCCATATCCGGTGTCGCCGTCAACCAGCACCGGCAGCCCGGACGATCTTGCGACCTGGCGAATGAAGAAACACACCTCGTCGACGGTGATCACCCCAAGGTCGGGCAGGCCCATCGACGCGGTCATGGCCGCGCCCGACAGGTACAGGCCGTCGAAGCCGGCGGCCTTCGCCTGTAGCGACGCATGGCCGTTGTGCGCGCCCGGCAATTGCAGGATGCCCGGACGGGCCAGCAGCACCCGGAACCGTTCGCCAGCCGGCGCGGTCGGCAGGTCGGCGGCAACGAGGTAGGTCATGGCAGGCGGCTCCCCAGCGAGGATGGCGGCGACATAGCCGATGGTTCAGGCGAAGAATAGCCAGACCGGTCCGAAAGGACTTCTTCCGGGGCCACCGCGTGTGGAATTCGCGGCGGCCGGGAGGTGCTGATGCCTCAACCCCTGAACATCAGCCCCACCGTTCAGTCGTCACACACATCATCGACACAATCACCCTGCCCGCAGCACAGGCTCGCGTTGACACCGGACCGGGGTCTCTCCATCGTCCGCCGCCGCAACCTGGGGAACCGCGCACGGATGGATCAGCACCCTCTGGAACCGCCGATCGAACGCCTATGGGAGCAGCGCGAGACGCTGTCCCCCGCCACACGAGGTGACGCTACACGGGGTGAAGCCTGGGCGGTGGTCGAGGCGGCACTGGACGCGCTGGACGAAGGCAAGGTGCGCGTTGCCGAGGCTGGCCCGGGCGGCTGGCGGGTCAACCAATGGTTGAAAAAAGCGGTCCTCCTATCATTCCGCCTGACCGACTCGGTGCCAATGGAGGGCCCCGGGGGGGGGCCCGTGTGGGACAAGGTCCCGATGAAATTTACTGGCTGGGGCGAGAACCGCTTCAAGCTGGCGGGCTTCCGGGTGGTGCCGGGCGCGGTGGTTCGCCGCTCGGCCTATATCGCACCAGGCGCGGTGATCATGCCCAGCTTCGTCAATGTCGGCGCGCATGTCGGGCGCAACACGATGGTAGATACCTGGGCCACCGTGGGAAGCTGCGCGCAGATCGGCGCCAACTGCCATCTGTCGGGCGGGGTAGGCATCGGCGGCGTGCTGGAGCCGCTGCAGGCCAATCCGGTGATCATCGAGGATGACTGCTTCATCGGCGCCCGGTCCGAGGTAGCGGAAGGCGTAATCGTCATGCGTGGCGCCGTCCTGTCGATGGGCGTGTTCATCGGCGCGTCCACCAAGGTGATCAATCGCGCAACCGGGGAAATCCATATCGGTCGCGTGCCGGCCTACTCCGTGGTGGTGCCGGGCTCGTTGGCGGGCAGGCCGCTGCCGGACGGCTCGCCGGGGCCCTCACTGTATTGCGCTGTGATCGTGAAGACAGTGGACGAGCAAACCAGGGCAAAAACCTCGATCAACGAATTGCTGCGCGATTGAGTAGGATGGCGCCGGACGAATCTGCTCCGTCCCGCTTGAGGGGGAAGGTTGGGGTGGGGGGCGGAGGCGGCACCAGCCTGCGGCGCGACCCTCAACCCCAACCCGCGCCCTCAATGCGGCAGGCACCAACACGCTGACATGACCACCCCATTAACCGACCCCCTGCCACTTGCCCAGGCGCTGATCCGCTGCGCCTCCGTCACGCCCGCCGACGCTGGCGCGCAGGGCGTGTTGGCCGACGCACTGGAACGGCTGGGCTTCACAGTAACCCGGCTGCGCTACGGCGCGATCGAGAACCTGTTCGCCCGCCTCGGCACCGGCACCCCGCACATCTGCTTCGCCGGCCACACTGACGTCGTCCCGGTCGGCGCCGCCCAGTGGCACCACGACCCATTCGGTGCCGAGATCCACGACGGCGTGCTCTACGGCCGCGGTGCCTGTGACATGAAGGGCGGTATCGCCGCCTTCGTCGCCGCCGTCGCACAACATCTGGAGCGCGGTACTCCGCACGGATCGATCAGCCTGCTGATCACCGGCGATGAGGAAGCCGACGCCATTGATGGCACAATCCGCGTGCTCGACTGGATGCACCAGCACAATCAAATCCCCGATTTCTGCCTGGTCGGCGAGCCGACCTGCCCGGCGCGCTTGGGCGACATGATCAAGATCGGCCGCCGCGGCAGCCTGAACGTAAAGATCACGGTCCACGGCACGCAGGGCCACGTTGCCTACCCGCACCGCGCCGACAACCCGGTGCATCGCCTGGTCCGCGCCGCTGCCGCGCTGACCGCCGTGCCGCTTGACGCCGGCACGCAGTTCTTCGAGCCATCCAGCCTGCAATTCACCAGCCTGGATGTCGGCAACACCGCGACCAACGTCATTCCGGCAGCGGCATGCGGCGCGCTGAACATTCGGTTCAACGACCGCCACACCGGGGCATCTCTCTCCGCCTGGCTGCGCGCTGTGCTGGCACAGCACGCCGAGCGATTCGACGCCGACATCTCGATCAGCGGCGAGTCGTTCATCACGCAACCGGGCGGGGCGGTCGAGGCCCTGCGCCGCGCGGTGGCCGTCGCCAGCGGTGTGGAGCCGCAGCTGGATACCGGCGGCGGCACCTCCGATGCACGGTTCATCGCGCGCTACTGTCCGGTGGCGGAGTTCGGGCTGGTCGGTTCCAGCATGCATCAGACGGACGAGCGCGTGCCGGTCTCGGAGTTGCGCGCCTTGGCCGGCATCTATCGTGCTGCGCTCGACGCGTTGCTGGCCCCATCGCCAACAGCTCCGGCGACAGCCCCAGCAATAGGATGAGCGGCACCGTGCGCCGTGCGCCGCCGCGAACGCGCAACATCCTGCTCGGTATCTTCCGCGTCGCGACGGGTCGAGCCGACGGCTTGGCGCAGTTCGGCGATACGTCGGAGGCCTTCGTCGCCAGCCTGGCGCCGCTGGTGGCTTTTCCACTGGTCGGCGCGCTGCTGATGCTGGGTCAAGGCGAGGGACTTGCCGCGCTGACCGATCTGCTCGCCACACTGTGCGCCCTGCTGGCGCCGGCGGTGCTGTCCTACGAGGTGGCATGCAGGTGGGACCGGGCGGCGTCGTGGACCCGGTTCGCGGTGGCGTTCAATTGGTGCCAGTGGGCGATCCCGGTCCTGGCGGTGTTCCTGGTCGTGCTGGCGGGGTTCCTGCTGGCGCTCGGCGTGCCGAGCAACGTGGGCCTCGTCCTGGTCGTCGCGGGGTTGGGCGGTTACGGGCTTTGGCTGCATTGGTTCCTGGCACGCCACGGGCTGGGCCTGAGCGCGGTGCGCGCGGCCCTGTTGGTGGCGGGGGTCAATCTCGCCACGATCCTGCTGGTGCTGGGCCCGCGGTTGCTGCCGCTGGCTTTCGGCGGCACCCTGGCACAGGGGTGATGGGCGGGATGATGGCGACCGTCACCGTGTATGCGCGCTCGATTGCCAGCGGAATGCACGCCGCGCTGCTGCTGGCGCGCGGCCGGACGGACGGAGTGCGCCATGCCGACAGCGACTTGGCCGGCGCCGCGCGCAGCTTCTGGGCTATCGCGGTGGCGCTGCCCGCCTTCATCTGCCTGCGCCTGCTGAGCGCCGATGCGAGTCCCGTACCAGCGCATGACTTCGCGCTGGATCTGCTGAGCTACGTCATCGGCTGGATCGGCTTCGCGCTGCTGTCGCGCCGAGTGGTCGAGGCGATGGGATGCACGCCGCGCTGGTCACGCTTCATCGTGCTGTGGAACTGGTGCAACGTCGTACAGTACCTGCTGCTGGTGCTGGCGGCGGTGCCGGGCCTGCTGGGGGCGCCCGCCCTGGTGCAGGAGACTGCGTCGCTGATCGCGATCGGCTGGGCGCTGTGGCTGGAATGGTTCGCCATAAAGCTGGCGTTGGAGGTCTCCACGCTGATGGCGATCGGCTTGGTGGGGCTGGACCTGTCGATCGGGCTGGCGCTGACGGCGCTGGGACAGGGGTTGGCGGGCTGAGCTTTGGGGGTCGCTTCACGCGAAACGGAAACTGATCTCCCCGCGCATCGTTGCATCGGGATCGAGCACACCCATTTTCTGGCGACGGACGGCCCGTGGTCTCTGTCGTTCGATAGAACGTCGACCTAGGCTCGCTATCCACCACAGCGCTCGCCGCAATGAAGGTTCCCTCAAACCGCCGGAGTCAACCTCCACCCCGACGCCATAGGTTCACAAAACAGCGGCATCGCATTCTGCGTGCGCACATTCGTCTCCAACCCCATCGCCGAACGCAACCCGCGGAACAGCGCGCCATGCGCCACCACCAGCACGACCGGCGGCAATTGCAACGCCCGGTTCACTGCCGCAACAGCACGCGCGTGCAATGCCGCGAAGGTCTCGGCCCCTTCCGGCGTCCAGGCGCCATCGATCCAGTCACTGAACCAGCCGGTCATCTTCTGGCCCTCCTGCACGCCAAACGCGACCTCACGCAGTCCGTCATCAATCCGCACCGGCAACGCCAGCGCCTCGCCGACGATCTCGGCCGTGACACGTGCACGCGACAGCGGCGAGGCTACGATGGTAGCGACCCCGCGATTGCGCAGCAGCAACGCCGCCGACCTTGCCTGCGCGAGGCCGATGGCGTTCAGCGGAATGTCCACGTTGCCTTGCGAGATCCCCTGGGCGTTCCAGTCGGTCTCGCCGTGACGCAGGAACCAGAAGGCAGTTCGGGTGAGTTGCGGCAGTGGATCGAGATCCACCGTCAGGCCGCCAGCCCTTCCGCCTTCAGCGTCCGTTGCACCGCCGGGCGTGCCATCATGCGCTGGTAATGTGCGGCGCAGTTGGGCGGCAATGTCATCTGCAGCTTCAGCGGATTGGCCGCCCAGTATTCCACATAGAACAACGCCGCGTCGGCGATCGAGAACGCCCCGGCGACGTAATCCTTGCCGGCCAGCGCCTTGTCCAGCAGTGCCAGCCCTTTGTCGAAGATCTCCTTGCCGCGCGTCTTCACTGCGTCCTCATCCGCCGCGTTCGGCGTGTAGTTCGACGGTCGGAACAACCGCGACGCGCCTTGCATGTGCACCGTGGAGACGGCGTAATCCAGCGCCTCCAGCGCGCGCGTCTGGTTTTCGACGTCTTCGGGCAGCAGCTTCGCACCGGAATTGGTACGCGCCAGCCAATAGGCGATAGCCGGGAATTCGGTCAGCACGGAGCCGTCGTCGCGCTCCAAGGTCGGCACCTTCGACTTCGGGTTGACCGCGGTGAACGCCGGCTGGAACTGCTCGCCTTGGCGCAGGCTGACGACCACGCCGTCATACGGTTTGCCGATCTCCTCCAGCAGCACATGGATACCGAGCGAACAGGCACCGGGCGCATAGTAGAGTTTCATTGTTGTCCCTCCTTACGAATGTCCCAGTCTAGCAGTTTCACCCCGCCGCGACACTGCGCCACGCACCGACTTCCGGGCGCGGCAGGCCGAGCGTTTCGCGCAGCGTCGGGCCGGCGTAGTCCTTGTGGTAGATACCACGTCGTTGCAGTTCCGGCACCACCAGGCGGACGAAATCCTCATACGCGCCGGGCACGTGCGACGCAGCCACGACGAAGCCGTCGCAGGCCCGCTCTGTCACCCATTGCTCGAGCCCGTCAGCGACATCCTTCGCACTGCCGATGAAGCGCGGATGGTCGTGGAATGTGCCGCGGCGGGTCACCTCGATGAAATCGCGCACCGTCGGGTTGGCCTTGCCGGTTAGCTTGATCACGCGATCCACCACCGCCTGGCCGCCGGTAAGCTCCGCCAGCTCCTCGGTGCTGAAACTGTCATCCAACCCCTTCTTGGCAAAATCATAATTTACCAACTCTGACAGCAACGAGAGCTGATCGGCCATTCGTGGCAGCGTATCGATCAGCGCCACCTTGTCCTCAGCCTCTGCGCGGGTCTCGGCGACCACGGTGTACATGCCGGTGGCGACCTTCACGCTCTCGGGGTCGCGGCCATGCCGGGCAATCTCGTCCTTGAACACGGCGTAGTCCGACTTGCCCTGTGCCAGCGAGTGGTAGACCACGAATACCAGCTCCCCCCAGCGCGAGGCGAAGCGCCGGCCGCGCCCGCTCTGGCCGGCCTGGATGATCACCGGATGGCCCTGCGCCGAGCGCGGCACGGTGAACGGCCCGCGCGAGTTGAAGAATTTTCCCACGTGGTCCAGCCGATGCACCTTGGCAGGATTGGCGAACCGGCCGGCCGCCTTGTCGAGTATGATCGCGTCATCCTCCCACGCATCCCAATGACCCATCACCACTTCCAGGAACTCGTCGGCGCGGTCGTAGCGCAGGTCGTGCGCGGGATGCGCCGCTTCGCCCATGTTCAGCGCCTCGCCGTCGTTCAATGACGTAACGACATTCCACGCCGCGCGCCCGCCGGTCATCAGATCCAGCGTGGCAAACACCCGGGCAACATGGAACGGTTCGTAATACGACGTGGAATAAGTCGACCCGAGGCCAAGTCGTTCCGTCGCCATGCCCATCACGGTCAGGATGGTCACCGGGTCCATCTTCACACAGCGGATGCCGTTGGCGACGGTGTGGGTGTGGTCGCTACCGAAACGGTCCGGCATCGCCAGGCGATCGTCGAAGAAGCCGACGTGGAACTTGCCGGCTTCCAGGATGCGGGCGATGCGGCGATAGTACTCGGCCGAGGTGAAATCCGGCGCCGCCTCCGGATGCCGCCAGGAGCCGACGAAGTTCGTGCAGTTCTGCGCCTGCAGGAACGCGACGAGGGTCATCTGACGCACGGGGCTGGCTCCTTCACCCGCGGTGGGGGTGGTGGGGGATGCTAGCTTGGTGGGTGGGGTATTCAAGTCAGACGGCGCGGGGTCGGCGGCTGGAGCCGGACGGAAAGGCGTGTCTCATTCCTGAACCGAGATGTGATCCGGTCACCACAATCGGCGCCGTCGGACGCGAGTGGGTCCGCCGGTTGAGGTGGCGTAACGATGTCAGTGAGCGGCATCACAACGCATTGAATGCGCGCTGCGGCGTTCCATGGAATTGCCGCTTGCCGTTGTTCGGCTCACTTTCTTGGGTTTTCATGTATCGCGCTTGCGCTGCGCAATGGCAAACGTGTTTGAACGGATGAGCGGACATGACCAGCACTGGCATGGTCGATAGCGTCGCCTTCGACAGTGGCTATGCCCGCGACATCGGTGACGCGGCCGTGTCGGGTTCATCTGGACCGCCTGCTTGGCTCCAGGCGCTGAGCGATGCGGGGGTCGGTCAGGCGCCTGTATCCCCGGGCGCTGCGGCACCGGGTGCCAGGACTGGCCGGATTCTGCTGGCTCAGGTGGAGGTGCCGCCGGAGGAAGATCCTGCCGAGATGCGCTTGAACGCGAGCTTGAGCGCGCGGACCCCACCGGCGAGCAGTTCCGCGAGGCCGAGGCGTCGCCCGATCCGGCGGTGCAGTGGCGCGCTTATGAACCGGCGAAGCGTGAGTTCGCCAAGGTTGATCCGCGGAGCTCGGATGCGGGTGACGACATCTCCGCGCCGGACTGGGCACCATCAGGTCGCGATATCGAGCGGGTTCGCAGCGACCTCGCCGATGCGAGGGTCGCCCAGGCGCTTGGTCTGACGCCCGAGCAATACCGCGACCTTGCGCGCGATCCCGCGCATGGCGGGCGGATCAGATTGAGCAGCCGCCAGGAGCGGGACGCCGCCATCATCGCCTGGAAGAGCGGCCAGATCGACGGCCCGCCGACGCGTTCGCCCAATCCGCGTGCGGATTTCCGCGATGCCGACGGCAATGACTGGGACGTAAAATCTTCAACTCGCAATACGCGAACGGCGTCAGCCTGCCCAAGAGCGCCGATGATATCGATCGCGAGCTGAGCAATGGCGAGCAGGTGATCGTCAACGCCGAGGACATCTCGGCGAAGGATGTCGCGGCCCTGAGAGCCGAGGGTGCCCGTCGCGGCTGGGGCAACAAGAGCGTGGTATTATACACCAACGCGAACCCATTTGGCGCCGCGCTGCGGGCGTATGGAGTGCGGTGAGGCATGATTGACGAAACCAAAGCGGTGGCGGTGCTCGAAGCGCTGCGCGCCAGGCTCGAGCATCCGGGTGACGAGACGGAACTGGTCGTCGAGGGCCAGGATTTACGCGTCTGGCGCCTTGCCGGTGCCGACCTGGCGGGGTGAACCTGATCGACTGCGAGCTGTCGGGGTGCGACCTGTCCGGGACGGACCTGGCCTATGGGCATCATGCGCTGTCGCGGTTTCGCCGGGCGAACCTGACCGGCGCCCAGTTGCTGAAGGCAAAGTTCAGTGATGCCGATTTCAGCGATGCGGTGCTGATCGACGCCAAGGCGCTGCGGACCGACTTCCAAGAGGCCAATTTCCAGCGCGCCGACCTTTCCGGTATGGACCTGATTCGGGCAAGCTTGGCGAACGCCAATCTGCGCCACGCGCGGCTCCGGGGTGCCGATCTGGACGAGGCGTGGCTGGAGGGAGCGAAGCTGTACGGCGCCGACTTTTCGGGTGCCCGTGGGCTGGCGGCGGTGCATGCCGACGGGATCGATGTCGGCCCTGACGACCAGCCGGACATCCTGCGTGGCGAGGCGGCCCATGCATGGCTGCTGCGTGCCGCGGAAGGGCCGCGCGCCCGGTCGGCGCGGTGTGCGACGATCCGGGTGCGGGGTGGTTGCGCCTTACACGGGGCGGCATGCGCTGCACTTTGCCGCCCTACTCATGTAACGAGTTGAACGACGCGCTCAATCGAACAGCGAACTCACCGAACTTTCCTCGCTGATCCGCCGCATCGCCTCCGCCATCAGCGGCGCCACGCTGATCTGGCGGATGTTGTGCGCAAGTCGGACCGCCTCGGTCGCCAGAATCGAATCCGTAATCGTCATCGTCTCGATCGGGGAGGCCGTGATGCGCGCCACCGCCCCACCCGACAGCACCCCATGCGTCGTATATACGCTGGCGGAGCGCGCGCCCGCCTTCAGCAAAGCCTCCGCCGCGTTGCACAGCGTGCCACCGGAATCCGACAGGTCATCGACCAGGATGCAGTCGCGGCCCTGCACGTCGCCGATCACGTTCATCACCTCGGAATGCCCGGCGCGTTCGCGGCGCTTGTCGATGATGGCAAGGTCGCGGTTTAGCCGAGTCGCGATGGCGCGGGCGCGCGACACGCCGCCGACATCAGGAGAAACGATGATGATGTCCCGCCCCTCGAACCGCTCACGAATGTCCCGGGTGAACAGCGGCTCGGCGTAAAGATTATCCACCGGGATATCGAAAAATCCCTGGATCTGCGCCGCGTGCAAATCCATCGTCAGCACGCGATTCGCACCCGCCTCGGTGATCAGGTTGGCCACCAGCTTCGCTGAGATCGGCGTGCGCGGCGCGGTCTTCCGGTCCTGCCGCGCGTAGCCATAATACGGGATTACCGCCGTCACGCGCCGCGCCGAGGACCGCCGCAGCGCGTCCAGCGTGATCAGCAGTTCCATCAGGTTGTCGTTCGCCGGATAGGAGGTCGATTGCACCACGAACACGTCCTCGCCGCGGACGTTCTCGTGGATCTCCACGAACACTTCCATGTCGGCGAAGCGGCGGACGGCGGCGCGGGTCAGGGGCAGGTTGAGGGTCGCGGCGACCGCTTCGGCCAGCGGCCGGTTGCTGTTGCAGGCGACAATTTTCATCCGATGCGGCCCCCGGCGGTGCGCCGCCTTCTAGCAACATGGCAGAACCGTGACCAGTGGAGTTTGCGGGTCACGGCGACGCCGGCGAGCCTCTGGCGGACGATCCCTGCGTGGGTGCCTGAACCCCTCCAGCCTGGCCGGCTGCCGGCTTGGCGGCTTGCCCCGGCCCTTGCTCACCCGGTCCTTGCTGCCCGGGCGCGCGCCCGCTCTGGCGCAGGATCACATCCCGCACGCCGCCGGCGGCCTCCTGCGCCACCGCGGTGGCGACGTCGCCCCAATAACCGTTCAGCGTACCCGCGGGAACGTCGTTGAGCTGCACCACGCGGCCGCGCTCGTCACCGCTTGGGTTGGCCACACTCCACTGGATCTCCACCCGCTCCTGACCGCCACCGATCGGCACCACCCTGACCGCGCCGCGCACAATGAAATCGGCCCCGGCAGGCGTGTCCTGCACCATCGGGCCCAGTCCGGAGAGGGTCGCGCGCATCTGCCGCGTCAACGCCAGGTCGCCGTCGCCAGGCGCGCCGGTGACCGGCAACAACTGAACGCGGGCCGGCCGATTATACAGGCTGTTCGGATCGGCATGCTGCATGGCGGCTTGGATATGGGTGAGCAGGTCGGTAATGCCGGGGGCCGCCTCGATCGCCGCGCGCGACAGGGTCGCAGGTGCTGCAGCGGCCCAATCGGCACTGGCCAACGGCTTGCCCTCGGTGCTGCCCTTGTTCTGCCCCTTGGGATCGATCACCGCGTAGACCGGCACCACGGTTGCCCCGTGCAGCCCAACGGTCACCTGCAGACGCCAATCACCCGGCTGATCCGGCCCCTCGACCGCCGGCACCTCCTGGGTTTGCAGCGCGTCAGCCAGCGCCTTCGCAAACGTCGCGGCGCCCTGGTCGGGCAGTAGTGCCTGGCCCGGAACGGGGACCGCGAGGCGTGGGGTCGGCGGTTGCGCAAGGATCCGCGCAGTGGCGCCCGGGTTGCCCAGGAACGGCTGTGGCAACTCACCGCATGCTGTTAGCAGTACCGCCGGCAGCAACACCGCCGGAAGAAGCCGCGCCGGCAAAGCCCGACGCAGAGAAGCCAACCTCATGCCAGGGTGATAATCGAAATCTGGTGCCCGATCAGCCCGCCTCCCGCCAACGTGCGCCGGCGGTGGCTGAAGAACCGTGCCTCATCAGCCAGTGTGTCGAACGGCAGCACCTCCGTCGCGCCCACCCCTGCAGCCGCAAGCCGCGCGGCGCAGTAGCCGGGCAGATCGAACTGCCAATGCGACGTACGACGGCCGGGCGCGAAGAATCGCACATCGGCGGGGTCGCGCTCGACCACGACTTCATGCAGGTCGGCCCCGACCTCGTAGGAGGGCTGGCCGATGCAAGGGCCGATGGCGGCACCGATGCGCCCAAGCACGGCGCCGCGTGCGAGCATGGCGGCGAGTGTCGCCTCCAGCACCCCAGCGACCGCACCGCGCCATCCGGCATGGGCCGCCCCGACGATCCCGGCATCAGGATCGGCGAACAGCACCGGTGCGCAGTCGCCGGTCACGATGCCGAGCGCGATGCCGCGGCGATCGGTCACCATGGCGTCGGCGCGCGGCCCGTGGCCCGGCATCCACGGCTGGCTCACATAAGTCACCTCGGTTCCGTGCACCTGGTGGACCCCGACAAGACCGCTCGGTTCGGCACCCACTGCGCAGGCGGCGCGCGCGCGATTCTCCAACACGTTGTCGCGCTCATCCTTGCCCGACAGGCTGCAATTCAGGCTGGCAAACGGGCCGCTGGAGACGCCACCCCGGCGGGTGAAAAAACCGTGCCGCACCGACAAGCTCGTGGCACGCAGGAATTCGGCGATCACATTCATGTTATACTCTTCGGCCACAACGCAAGTCCGTCCATCGCCGAGCGTCATGGCATAAAAGCCGCGCCGACACACCTAGGTGGACGACACGAGGACGGCAGATGCGGGTCCCGGGCTCGCGTCACGCCGCACGGATTGCAGCGCCCGAAGGAAGGGGAGCAGGCTGGACGATCGAGACATGACAGCGTCCGGGCGTACGGGGTTCTTGCGCTCCACGGGCGCCCTATGGGCGTTCGGCGCCGGCCTGATAGCCGTCATGATCGCTGTCGCGAGCCTGGATATCCGCGCGCAGTATCAGACCGCATTCAACGGCCAGCGGCACGCCCTGACGCAGCTCTCCCAGATCCTGGCCGAGGACACCTCGCGTTACACCAGGGTGGTCGATGTGGTGCTGCGCGATGTGCAGTCGCACATCGTCGGGATGGGCATCCTGACGCCGGAACAGTTCCGCCACGATATGGCCGACGAGGCGATCTTCGATCTGCTGCGGACACGGGTGCGCGATCTGCCGCAGGCCAGTGCGATTGCCCTGATCGACGCGACCGGCAGGATCGTGAACACCTCCCGTGGCTGGCCACCCCCCAGCACCGACGTGCACGACCGGGATTATTTTCGCTACCTCGCGGCACATGACGACACCGCGCCATACCTGGGCGAGGTCCAACGCGGCCGGATCAGCGACATGATGAACCTTTTCCTGGCTCGCCGGATCGACGGACCTCACGGCGAATTCCTAGGCGTGATCGTCGGCGTGCTGGACGTCGGATATCTGACCGGGCGCTACCAGGCGATCCTGCCGCAGACTGGCGAGTCGATCACGTTGCTGCGGCGCGATGGGTTGGTGCTGGCGCGTTACCCCAACGGCGAGGCGGCGACGGGCAAGCGCCTGCCGCCCGAGTCGGCGTGGTACGCAACGATGGCGGCCGGAGGGGGCACCTATCTATCGCCCGGATATCTGGGCCCCGGGCCGCTTATCGTCGCGGCCAGCCCGGTGAGCGATTATGACATGGTCGTCGATGTCACGATCGACGAGGCACTGGCATTCGCCGGGTGGCGGCATCAGGCCGTCGTCGCAACGTTGGCGGTGCTCGCCGGCACCATCGGCATCGTCTCGCTGTTCGGCGTGATCGCCGCGCAGTTTAGCCGCCTCCAGCGCGCCGCGGAGGCATTGCGTACCAGCGAGCGGCGCGTTCGCGACTTCGCCGCGACCGCCTCCGATTGGTTCTGGGAGCAGGATGCCGACCTGTGCTTCACCTGGGTCTCGGCCGAGTCGCCGATCGTGCGTGCCGAAGACCAATCCTATCTCGGGCAAACCCGCTGGGCGCGGAACAACGCCGATCTGACCGAGCCATCTTGGGCAGCGCACAAGGCCGACCTTGAAGCCAGGCGAACGTTCCGCGACTTCCGTTACCACCGCCTCGGCCGGGACGGGCAAATGCACCACGTCAGCATCAGCGGCAACCCGGTTTACGACGATGCAGGCAAGTTCAGCGGATATCGGGGCTCTGGGCGCGATGTCACCGCCACGATCAAGGCCGAGGCGGAGCTGCGCCAGGCGAAGGAACAGGCGGAGGCAGCGAGCCGCGCGAAATCGGAATTCCTCGCCACCATGACGCACGAGTTGCGCACGCCACTGAATGCGATCATCGGCTTCTCCGAACTGATACGGGACCAGCCAGCCGACGGCACTGCCGCGCAGAATGTCGAATATGCTAGGGAGATCAACGCCGCCGGCCACCTTCTGCTCAACGTCATCAACGACGTTCTGGACATGTCGAGGATTGAGGCGGGCCACTACGACCTGAGTGATCAGCCGGTCAATCTGGCCGAGGTGCTGCGGTCGGGATGTGCGGCGCTGGCGTCGCGCGCTGAGGAAGGCCAGGTGCGGCTGACCTGGCCCGGCGACCCAAGCGGAGCGGCAAGTGGGGTTCCCAATGGGATCCCAAGTGGAGCCATGGTACGGGCGGACCAGCGGGCGATCCGCCAAGTGATCCTGAATGTACTCGCCAACGCCGTGAAGTTCACCCCGGCTGGGGGTTCGGTGACTGCCAGCGTCGACGCGCCTGGCGACGGCAGCCTGGCGGTTATCATTACTGACACCGGCATCGGCATGGACGCGGAGGTCATGCGCCATCTGTTCGAGCCGTTCCAGCAAGCCGATCACTCGATCACCCGCCGCTTTGGCGGCACCGGCCTGGGCCTGGCGATCAGCCGCGGGCTGATGGGATTGCATGATGGGGCGCTGACAGTCGATAGCACACCGGGACAGGGCACCACCGTGCACATCACGTTTCCACCTGAGCGCGTCCTCGCAACCCCGAACGGCCAGGATCACGACAGTTCCGTCGGCGCCGAGTGATCATATTAATTCGATGTTCCTCGAATTATCGTTGACACGCCGCTGACCAGGCCTTAGTTTCGAGCTTCGTCGAACGGTGAGGCCATCGATGGACGCTCCCCGGGCAGTCACGGCGCTTAGCGCCCTTGGGCATGAGACCCGGCTGGCGCTGTTCCGTCTGCTGGTCGAGCGCGGTCCGGATGGGCTGCCGGCCGGGGCGATCGCCGAGCGCCTGGGCATTCCGCCGTCCTCGCTGACCTTCCACTTGCAGCATCTGCATCGCGCCGGCCTGGTGACGCAGCGCAGGCTCCACCGCCAGTTGATCTACGCCGCCGATTTCGCCGCGATGAACGGGCTGGTGTTCTACCTGACAGACAATTGCTGCGGCCGCGGCTGGGACGCACAGCTTCGCGGTCCCGCCTGCAATCCGCCCATCTGCAACACGCCCGTCCGCAGCACACCCGCCTGCGACCCGGTGGACGCCGTACCAGCGATGCCCCGCGACGCCGCAGCCTGATCGCACTCCCGAAACAACATTCCGAGGAGCACATCCATGGATACCGCCGAGATCAAGGACCTGGTCCGCGCCCGTTACGGTGGCATCGCCACCGCCGCCAACGAGTCCTGCTGTGGTTCCGCGACCGCCTGCTGCGGTTCGGCGCCGGAGGTCGACGCCAAGGCCAGCCGCATGGGCTACACCGCGGCGGAGTTGGCGGCGGTGCCGGACGGCGCCAATCTCGGCCTCGGCTGCGGCAACCCACAGGCGATCGCCGCGTTGCGCCCGGGTGAGGTGCTGGTGGACCTTGGCAGCGGCGCCGGCTTCGACTGCCTGCTCGCCGCAAGCCAGGTCGGTGCCGCCGGCCGCGTGATCGGTGTCGATATGACGCACGAGATGCTGAAGATGGCACGCAACAACGCTACACGCATCGGGGCCAAGAATGTCGATTTCCGGCTTGGTGAGATCGAGCACCTGCCGATCGCCGACAACACCGCCGACGTCGTCATCTCCAACTGCGTGATCAACCTGGTGCCCGACAAGGCGCAGGTGTTCCAGGAGGCGTTCCGGGTGTTGAAGCCCGGCGGCCGTCTGGCGATCGCCGACGTGGTGAACATTGTTCCGTTGCCGCCCGAACTGGCTGCAGACAAGGCGCTGCTGTGCGGCTGTGTCGCCGGCGCCGCTTCGCCCGCCGCGATCGAGAAATGGCTGAGCGCCGCCGGCTTTACCGAAGTCAGCATCGCGGTGAAACCGGAGAGCCGGGAGTACATGGCAACCTGGGCGGCGGGCCGGGGGATCGAGAATTACGTCTGCTCGGCAACGATCGAAGCGCTCAAGCCGATCACGGCTTGAAGCGACCTTGTGTCGGACACCGCACGACAAAGCCTCTCCCCCTCCCCTTGGCGGCTTGGGCCGTGAAGCGGGCCGAGGCTGAGGGGAGGGGTGGGCATTCGACAAGCTTCAGTGTGACCCTGGCACGGCCCGCCAACCCCTCCCTCAACGGCAGAGGCAGAGGTCCTGGTCGCCGACGCGCCCCATCGACACTTCACGGAGCACCAATGCGATCGACGACGCACCCATCGCACGCACGTCTCGGGTTGTTCGAGCGTTTCCTGACCATCTGGGTCGCGCTGTGCATCGCCGCCGGGGTCCTGCTGGGCACCTTTGTGCCGGCACCGTTCCAGGTCCTGGGCGGCGCGACCATGGCGCAGGTCAACCTGCCGGTCGCCATCCTGGTGTGGCTGATGATTGTGCCGATGCTGCTGAAAATCGATCCCGCGGCGCTCGCCGAGGTCGGCCGGCACTGGCGCGGAATCGCTACCACCGTCGGCGTGAACTGGCTGGTAAAGCCGTTCTCCATGGCGCTGCTGGGGTGGCTATTCATCGGCCATCTATTCCGCCCCTGGCTGCCCGCCGGCCAGCTTGACAGCTACATCGCCGGGCTGATCCTGCTGGCCGCCGCCCCCTGCACCGCGATGGTCTTCGTCTGGTCGAATCTGGTGGACGGCGAGCCACACTTCACCCTCAGCCAGGTGGCACTGAACGACGCGATCATGGTGCTGGCCTTCGCACCGGTCGTCGGGCTGCTGCTCGGCCTGTCCTCGATCAGCGTGCCATGGGACACGCTGCTGCTGTCGGCGTTGCTGTACATCGTCGTGCCGGTCATCGCCGCGCAACTCTGGCGCCGCGCCTGCCTCGCCGCGGGCGGCGCACCGGCACTTGAGCGCACGCTGCGCCGCCTTAGCCCGGTCTCGCTCGCCGCCCTGTTGCTGACCCTGGTGTTGCTGTTCGGCCTGCAAGGACCCGAAATCGTGCGCCAGCCATTGGTGATCCTGCTGCTGGCGGTGCCGATCACGCTGCAGGTCTATTTCAACGCCGGCCTCGCCTATTGGCTCAACCGCCAGCTCGGCGTGGAATGGTGCGTCGCCGGTCCCTCCGCGCTGATTGGCGCGTCCAACTTCTTCGAGCTGGCCGTCGCCACCGCGATCGTGCTGTTCGGCTTCCAGTCGGGTGCCGCGCTGGCAACTGTGGTCGGCGTTCTGGTGGAGGTCCCGGTCATGCTTTCGGTCGTCAGGGTCGTGCTGTCGAGCCGAGCCTGGTACGAACGTGGCGCGGCGATGCGGCAGGGGGTGCTCGCGGATGACCGGGGGCGGTGATCCGATCCAGGCGCGCCCAGCCCGGGTGAGCGATGCGCCCGCGATCGCCGTTATCTACAATCAGGGCATTGAGGATCGCGTCGCCACCTTCGAGACCGAACCGCGTTCGCCGAAGCAGATCGCGCGCTGGTTCGACAGCTGCCGTCCGATCGTCGTCGCGGAGGATACCGACGGGACGACGGTCGCCTTCGCCTCCAGCTCGGCCTATCGCGACCGGCCCTGCTACGCCGGGATCGCGGAGTTCTCGGTTTATGTGCGGCGTGACTGGCGTGGCCGTGGCGCGGGCCAAGTCGCGCTGGCCGCGCTGATCGAGGCGGCCAGCGCCGCGGGGCTATGGAAGCTGGTGTCGCGCGTGTTTCCGGAGAACGCCGCCAGTCGCGCATTGCTGCGCCGCATGGGCTTCCGCGAGGTCGGCGTTTACCAGCGCCACGGCCAACTCGACGGCATCTGGCGTGACTGCGTGATCGTCGAGCGTCTGCTGTACTCGCCCCCAGCCAGGTGATGCTGAACGACACGATCGTGGTGCCGGCCTTTGCGCCGACCGTCGTCCTGTTGCCGTGCCGGCCTGTCGCGTCGATCAGCGTGCCGCAAGATACGCTGCTGTTGTCGGTGTCGCGGCATGTCGACGTGCAGGCGCTCCCCGGTCCCGTCTCCCGGTGCGGTTGTCCCCGGAGGCATGCGCACACAGGAATAGCAAATCACTGCGCGCTGCCCGGTGTCGGAGAACTTTACACATATGATGGCAAAGAAATAGTAGAGTAACGAAAAGATAACGGCCGCAACCCCCGTTCCCACGGCGCGTGGGTCGGGTGCTGGAAAATCTTCGTGCTGGGCTGCAGATCAGCAGCGTATGTCAATGATATAAATGGCTTGAACGACGCGCGTATCAGCGCGATCCGGCAGCACCCGCGTGCGCCGATGGCCCGATAGCGAGAAGCCACCGTCCCTGGGTTTCCCATTCCGCTGCACGGGACGAGGCGTCGGAAACTCTTACAAATTGGCTATAGACGGCCGACAGCCCCTGCGTATCTCATTGTTTTCGTTACCTTCAGAGCGTTGGCACGCTTGTTGCCGTTGAACGTCCGTGGAGCCAGGCCGCGGGGGTGCGTCAACGTGCGGATAATTTCCCGACTTCACCACGTCGGCTCGCCCACCCGGACTGCCGGCCACGCAGGTGGCTGAGGCAATGAACTTGAAGGAGGCTAGGGCCTGTAGTCATTTAGGGGCTTCCGGCGCGGGGAAAACATCGATCCATAGGGTGTCAGCCGATTTGGAGCTGACCAATGCGCCGCCACGCCCTTCGCGACGACCAATGGGATCGTATCGGAGACTTGTTGCCTGGACGTGAGGGCACTCTCGGAGTGACGGCGCAGGATAATCGGCGGTTCGTCGAGGCGGTGCTGTACCGCTAGCCTGGATTTCCACGGAGCAGAATTAGCCTAACGCTACGGGCAGCTCAACGACTCTCCGGACTCGGGTTTCCGGACAATTTGTTATGCGAATTGGTGCGCCGATAGGGTCATCTGACGTTGCTACATCTCCGATGGCA